>NZ_QSNX01000005.1:0-327191 GCF_009498575.1 Rahnella sp. RcJ3 | reverse complement strand
AGGATCAACCCCCTGCAGTTTATGAAAGTGCCTGGTTCATGAGGCACGGAACAGTCTAGGAAACTAGGGTCTATTCATTTCAGCTAAATCTACTCCCCAAACTTCATAACCATGCTCGGTAAGATACTGCGCTGCCATTGCGCCATTTCCACATCCAAGCTCAAGAACCTTTGCTCCAGATGGTGGAAGATATTCATGTATGCTGAGCCAGGAAAACACCCGTTCCTGCTGTTCTTTCGCCCTTACATAACCATCTCCAGCCCATGCTGTAGCCCCGCTCGCTATCAGTTCACGATACTGTTTCTCGTAAATATTCATATTGGACATGCTTTATACTCAGCAAATAATCAGCTGTTACTGTATAGCCAAATAACGTGGATATGAAGACGACAATAAAGGTAAAGCGACAGCGCCGTACGGTCCACTTTTTACTCTTAGCGGCGTATTGGCACTGCCACAGGCATGTCTATGTAAAAAGCGAAGGTATTATAATTCAAGCATTCATTTGCCCTGATATACGATAACGATGATAAATAAAATACTGGTAAGTGCTTGCCTAATGGGGTTCAAAGTGCGCTATGACGGAAGCGAGAAAGCACAAATGACCGACCAGTTGCAACGCTGGCAGAAAGAGCAGCGTCTTGTGATCCACTGTCCTGAACTGGCCGCTGGGTTGCCAATTCCACGTCCCTCAGCTGAGATTGTTTCTACTGATGGTAAAGACGTAATGAAGGCGCAGGTCAGAATACTTGAAATTACGGGGCAGGATGTAACTGAGCACTATCAGCTTGCCGCCTGGTTGGCATTACGTACAGCTCAGGAGTCAGGTTGTACCGCTGCGTTGTTAACCGACGGCAGTCCAACATGCGGTAGCCAATTCATCTATGACGGTTCATTTAGCGGCCAACGTAAGTCAGGTATGGGAGTCGCAGCTTCGCTACTCACTGAACATGGTATAGCCGTGTTTTCTGAGAAGAGGCTCGCCGATCTCATTGCTTGGATTGATGAGAAAGAACGCTGAACATATTTTTCATTGAGATACGAAAAGAAATCAGCTTTTTTGTTTATTCCTGGACACCTTCTCAGGCCGCTTAGTGCCAAAAGTGGAAGTATCAAAGGGTCAGTGTGAGTTAATTTACGAGTGGTTGGTCATAGCTGATCAGTAATTAATCTAAATAATGGACATTCATCCCGGGTGGTTTGAAAATCTTAAGTCTATGATTTACATATTTGGGCATAAAGGCGGATGAGCAAAAATTTAGAATTCATGTTGTTAGCGCTTGAAAAATCACGTCATGCCTTACCTGGCTGCAGACCAAATCCACCTGTAGGGTGCGTAATTGTCCATAAAAGTGCGGTGGTTTCCGAAGGCTTCACTCAACTTCCAGGCCATCATCACGCAGAGATAGACGCCATTTCAAAACTAACGGTTCCAATTGGTGAATGTGAAATCTTTGTCACACTTGAACCCTGCTCCTATCAAGGAAGAACCCCCTCCTGTGCCTTGACACTTGCTGAACTGAAACCACTCCATGTCTATGTAGCCATGGAAGACCCGCATCCTAGAAACCGTGGAGAAGGACTCAGAATTTTAAAAAATGCAGGGGTCAGCTTTACGCTAGGCATTGGTAAACGAGAGGTAGAGAATTTTCTATCCCCTTATCTGGCGAAGTCTTAGGCCGTATGGACATAACAAAACTGTGTCAGCCAAAGGTCCGATGTTCGCTCAGAGCGGTTCAATCAGTGTGTAGCATCCATCGGTTGAACTCACAGCCCAGTAGCGGACATTCATAGCGAATGATATGGTGATTTCGAGTGAAGGGCAGATCCCAAAACGGGTGGAGGTGATTTTGAGAACGCAGAAAAGATGCATGGGATATGTGGCTATCGTCGTCGACGATTATGACCGAGCGATTGAATATTACACAAGTAAGCTCGGGTTTACGCTTGTTGAAGACACGCCTCAACCTGGCAAGCGCTGGGTGGTTGTGACGCCTAACCCGGAAAGTGACTGTAATCTTCTTCTGGCCCGAGCCTCAAACGATAGGCAGAAAACCTTTATCGGTAATCAGTGTGGCGGCCGGGTGTTCCTTTTCCTTCAGACCGACGATTTTTGGCGCGATTATACCGCTATGAAGGCCGCAGGCGTTCAATTTTGCGAGGAACCACGTGAGGAAGAGTACGGGATGGTGGTTGTATTTGAGGATCTCTTTGGAAATCGCTGGGACTTGTACCAGAACCACTAATTTTCCAAAGCGCCTTAGGGCGCTTCTTTAGCTTCAGTTTAGCTATCCATGATTTAGAGTAAATACGCTCACATTGATTGTCTGAGCCATTCACTCTGTGTAAGAGAAAAAAGCAGGCTAGGCGGCGCGTCTTTCACATCATGGATCTCTTTTACGTATTGCAACCCGGCTTTTTGAAGAACTTTCTGCGATGCCATGTGGTTTCCTCTAACTACGGCAGATATCTCAGTCAGCTTTAACTCACCAAATCCATATCTGACAGAGTATTTCGAAAACTCTGTCGCCAGACCTTTTCCCCATGCCTCTGCGGCGAAACGATATCCTAAGTTATTAATTAAGATATCTGCATAACTGCTGATGCTCAGACCTCCAAAACCAATGATCCTTTCAGGGCTATCCTGCAAAGAGATTGCCCAGTTTCCAAAACTGTGAGTTTCCCAGTGGTTGATCCAGCGAGCTAAAACAGTTTGTGCATGTTGCATGTCAGGATATGGCCCTGCGGGGTTAAAGGTGTTCGTAGCCGGGTCGCCATAAATTCTGAAAAGGTCATCCAAGTCAGATGTAGTTACGGGGCGAAGATGCAGTCTGGTGAGTTGTAGTTGCAAAACAATTTCCTAAATAATGTGATCATTAGGTTAGTTATATATCTGTTTTTATAGTTAGGGAAAAGCAGGTTCGCAACACCTCACCGTCAATTACCATACAGAGTTGTTGGCAATGATTTCGATGCTAGCTTACAGATCCGAATGTCGCTATGTCCGTTCCTCGCTCAAAGCTGCCCTTGATCCTTTAGCGGATAGGTCTGAGTAGCTATGCACCTTAAAATGATTCAAGAAATCTTTGTTTCGGGGCAGTGTTAGTAACCGCTACAATTTTTTGCTCATAAAGACGGTCTTTCCACCCATGAATGGTTCACGTCTATCGATTTCATATCCTAGCGCCGCATATAATGCAATGTTCGCCTCGAATGCTTCGTTCGTCTGCAGGCGAATTTCCCCAATCTCCGCTTGAGCTGCTTTACTTTCAACATGCGACAGTAATCTCCGGCCGATTCCAATTCCTTGCCGGTGAGGATGTACCGCAACATTTTCTATCCAAAGATGATCAGCATGGAGACATATTTCGATGAGGCCGACGACATCCCCTGCAACAATGGCCAGGTCAATGTCATGCTCACGGACGACTTTATTAAAATCGGCCTTCATCGGGGTCGGTTCACGACCAATGACCGAAATCCATTTGGAATAGGCCGCAAGAACTATCTCACGAACCAATTCCGCATCATTTTCTTCCGCGCGGCGGAACCCAACGGTGATGTCAGGCGATTTGCTCATCTAAACTCCTTGAAGCTCGGCTGCCACTAAGATGTGCAACATAACAGGCTGTGCAGCTTTGTGACTCATTAACGTCGGATTAGCGCCGCCAGTTCGACGTTGCAACTGCCAGGTTACTGACACTGGATAGAATAATCAAAATGTGTACATCCTCTTTTACGCAGCCCTTGCAGTAATGCCTGTGTCGCACCAGAAGACTTTTCGGATGGCGAACAGACAAGACAAAATTCACGGTGTATAGAAGGTGTCACCGGCAGCACGCACAGGCCTCGCAATTCAGCTGGCAGGGCAGATTCCGGAATCAGCGTCACACCCATGCCTTCACGCACCAGCATGCAGGCGCTGACCCAATCCCGTACTTTTACGCGTACATCAGAGAGCTGCAAGCCTGCCTGCTCCATCAGACTTTTTCCATTAACGACACATCCGCCTGTCGCGAGAATAAAGGGTTGGCCTGCCAGTGCCTCTAGCGTTATGCCATCCGCCTTTGCATTCTGTCCCTGCGGATGACGGGATGGCATGACCGCCACCCATGCATCCTGTCCCAATACAACGTCTGCTCGTCCCGGTTCGGGATTCATGACCACACCCAGATCCACAGTGTCTGCTGCAATCCATTCCTCCACTTCCTCGTCTGTACCTTCCAGTACCACCACGTCGATGCCCGGATGCAGACGCTTAAAGTCGCGCAGCAGCCCAGGCAAAAATGTGGACGTCACCGAGGGAAAACTGGCGAGGCGAATGCGTCCGCCCTTTAAACCGCGGCTCTCATCAGCCAGCACGCGGATGGCGTTCAGCCGTTCAAGCATTATCCTTGCCTGTTCGATAACCTGCTCACCCAGCGCGGTGACGCCGATGTGTCGACGCTCACGCGTAAACACCGGGAACCCAAGTGAAGCCTCTAACTGGGCGATAGCCTGACTGGCGCCGGACTGAGTCATTCCCACCTCTTCAGCGGCGCGTGAGATATTGCTGGCATCCGCCACGGCGACCAGTAAACGCCAGTGCAAAAGATTCATCATAGGTATCAGTAGCTCAGCTAATAGTTAATTTATGAATCATTAATTTTACAGCACGAGACACATTACGCACAGTGTGTTCAGGAACGGCCAGCATATTGCTAAAAAGCTTTTCAATTTTATCGGAGAGACCATGAAACTTTATTACGCCCCTGACACCTGTTCGCTTTCACCCCACATCGTTCTGCGTGAGCTCGGGCTTGAATTTGAACTGGTCAAAGTGGACAACAGAAGCAAGCTCACCGCAGACGGACGTGACTTCCGTATCATTAATCCAAAAGGCTATGTCGCCGCGCTGGAACTGGACAATGGTCAGATACTCACCGAAGGGCCGGCCATTGTGCAATACCTCGCTGACTTGAAGCCGGAAAGGGGGCTGGCACCGCGAGCGGACAGTTGGGCGCGAGTGCGTCTGCAGGAATGGCTAAACTTTATCACCAGTGAAATACATGCGGGGTCCGCACTGCTGTTCAACTCCACATTGCCTGAAGACGTCAGATCGCTCTTTCGTGAAAAGCTCTTCCGGCGGTTCGATTATCTGCAGGATACGCTCAATGAAAAAGCCTATCTGACGGGCCCGTCGTTCAGCGTTGCTGATGCTTACCTTTTCACCGTGCTGGGTTGGTGTAAATTCTTTTCCATCGAACTGAATCGCTGGCCTGTATTAACGGCGTATATGGCAAATATCAATGCGCGTCCTGCCGTGCAGGCTGCCTTACTTGCAGAAGCATCTCAATAAGCCCGATAAAAGCTTATGGCGGATGCAAATGTCTGACAGATGCAAAGTAAAAGATCCGCTTCCCGCTGCCCAGTGACATCCTTTTGGTGGGGCGTTTAGTGCCAGAGCGGACGTTACAGCTAATACCCGTCCTGTTCTTGAAAACATCACTAATAAATGGTCGATTTTAATTCTCACGTTTATTGCATTGTACGAATGGGCGCTGGAGCATGGAGCAGAAATGGAACGGGCCCAGGAGGTGTACGACTCGTCCCGGGTGAAAGAGATTTAGAACTCTGCGGCCAGCGCGAGACTTTCGCGGGCAGAACGGGGGAATCTGGTCGCGTTACAGCTTCAGGAAGCCCCGGTACGGTGGAGCAGGTTTGACAGACAGCATTTGCCCGGAGGTCTCTTGAGGCCTGATGCATTCAGGCCGGAACAATAATTGCGCATTCATGGGGGGTAATAAACGACAGGAGATCGCCTCATCCGCGGCCAACCCCAGCGAGCGTGGCTTTTCGCGCCAAAGGCGATATCACATCATTAAAAATGATTAAATGTCATGACTCAGCCTGCAATAAGTTAATCATTAATAGCCGGTGAGTGGTTTTTATATCGTTCAATTAACAGATGTAAAATCCCCATTGCACCGTGCGCATAAAAATAGACTTCAATAAAAGTAGTAAGGAACTTATGCCACCCGATAATTTTATCCGCTAAATCAGATTCAACAGTATTGAGTAAGAACCATAATCCACCCGATATGGCTACGCATAATAACGCCAGAACACCAAGCCCCTGAATAGTACTGGCAATGCCACCGGAATGGGCTTCAGGTAAGCGATATTTCATCAGCGTATTGATATCCTGTTTAATACCCTCAAAATCCAGCTTAGCCCAGGCAAAATAGTAAGTAAAACCTCTCTGGGTCATCATCCAGCCAAGCATCAGGAAGCCACAGATAATCAGCCCTGACCCGGAAATTACATGCACCCAGGTTATCACGCTGTCCAGGCCATGCCCGGCAAGCGCTTCAGTTTCAGTAAAGTTGGAGTTGATAATTTGTGAAAGTATTAAAAGTGCCACAACGATGTGCAGGGCACGAAAAAAAGGGGCGTACTCATGGGGTAACATATTCCAAATTCGTGATTTCATAGCGATTGCCTTAATGGATTGATCGACATTCTGAATCTTACGAAAGAATTATTAGCTTAACCTTAATTTTAAAATTATTTGCCAGCACGTTCTCATTCCGCCAACGTGGCAATAAATATTGAGAAGTGATAACTATTATTATTACCATCGGCATTTTGGCCTATTAACTGAACCCATGGCCAAATGCATTTTGCCGGGATTATTTATGCTATCTGGCAAATAACGCCCCCCCTGTTGCTGCAATTTCAGCCTGACGACATTATTTCCTCATGCATACCCTTAACCTGCCTTTTCTGCGAATCCCTCCGGCAGGCAGTCGGCAGGTTTTTGTGTCTGAGGGTGAAACCCTGATAAATCATGATTAATTAGCAGAAATTAATCTATCGAAGGCGGTCTTTAAGGTTGTCGGTTGAGAATATACGATATATTCTCAGTGCTTAATTCTTCGCCGGATCACCGCCATGACGACTGCCAGACCCTTGCTCGACGTTCGCCACCTCGCCATTCATACCGATGCCGGATTACCGCTGGTCAAACCGCTTTCCCTGCAGGTGAATTGCCGTGAAATGGTGGCGCTGGTGGGGGAATCCGGTTCCGGTAAAACGCTGAGTTCGCTGGCGCTGATGGGATTGCTGCCGCCGGGTGTGAGTATGACGGGCGGTGAAATCTGGCTGGCTGATAAACAGATTGCCAGCCCGCAGGGCGCGTTTGACACGGCTGTGCGCGGTAAACGGCTGGGGATGATTTTTCAGGAACCGATGACCAGCATGAATCCGGTGCTGAAAGTCGGTGAACAGATAGCTGAAGTGCTGGTGCGCCATCTGGGATTGGGCTGGAAGCAGGCGCACCGTGAGGCCATCGCTTTGCTGGATCGGGTCGGCATCCAGAATCCTGAGCAACGGGCGAAACAGTATATCCACCAGCTTTCCGGCGGCATGCGCCAGCGGGTCATGATTGCCAGCGCCATCAGTTGCAAGCCGTCGCTGCTGATTGCCGATGAGCCGACCACTGCGCTGGATGTCACCATTCAGGCACAGATTCTGGCGTTGCTGCTGGAATTGCAGCAGGAAATGGAGATGGGCGTGCTGCTGATCACCCACGACCTGAGCGTGGTGGCGCGTTACGCTGACCGCGCTTACGTAATGCATCAGGGAAATCTGGTGGAAGCAGGGCCGGTGGCAACACTGCTGACCGATCCGCAGGAACCTTACACCCGCAAACTGATCGCCGCTTCCCAGCCCGAACCGCGTCCGTTCAGCGCAGAAATCAGCGCGGCATCGCCGCTGGTGCGTTTGCGTGAACTGACCAAAAGCTATCCGCAGGCGCAGCGTTTACCTTTCATACCGGCAAAACGGCAAACGGTGCTTTTTCCGACGTCGCTGGATATCCGTCGCGGCGAAATTCTGGGGCTGATCGGCGAATCCGGTTCGGGGAAAACCACGCTGGGGCGGGCGATCATTGGCCTGACGGAAACTGACAGCGGTGATATCGAATTTGATGGCGTTTCCCTGACCCGCGCCAGTCACGCCACGCGGCAGAAAATGCGCAGCCGCGCACAGATAATTTTTCAGGATCCGTACGCCAGTCTGAACCCTAAAATGACCATCGGTGAGCAAATTGCTGAGCCGCTTCGTGTCTGGAAATTGCGTCCTGCCGGGCAGATTCAGGCGCGGGTAGATGAATTACTCACGCTGGTGGGGCTGGAAGCGCACCACGCCAGCCGGTTGCCCGGCGCATTTTCCGGCGGTCAGCGTCAGCGCGTGGCGATTGCCCGTGCGCTGGCGTTAGAACCGGAACTGCTGGTGGCGGATGAAGCCGTGTCGGCGTTAGATCTCTCGGTTCGCGGGCAGATCCTGGCATTGCTGGATGAGCTCCGGCGACAACTCGGCCTGACCGTGCTGTTTATCAGCCATGATCTCGCTGCGGTAAAACAGGTGTGTGACCGCGTGGTGGTGCTTTATCACGGTAACATTGTGGAAAGCGGACTTACCGCACAGGTGCTGGGCGCGCCGCAGCATCCTTATACGCAAACTTTACTGGCGGCAGCGCCGGATATCAGGCAGGCGTTGCAACTGCGCAACGTCAGTTAAAACCCGTCAGCAGGGGCAGTTCAGGATGTTCCGCCCATTCATGCCAGGATCCGACATAAATGGCCAGTTGCCTGTAACCCGCCAGTTGCAGGGCGGTGAATACCGTGGCGGCACGTGCGCCCCGGTGACAATAAATAATGATCCCCCGGTCGGGATGCAGTCCGGCTTTCTCCGCGCGATGGCGGATTTCTCCGGCATCCTGAAACGCGCCTTTATGCACCACATCCTCCCAGAACAGCAATCTTGCACCAGGAATTCTTCCTGCCCGGTGGCAGCATTCATGCGCAAATTCACCGCTGAATTCTGACGGACGCCGGGCGTCCAGAATCTGTGCGCCGGACGCCTGTGCCGCAAGCACTTCCGTCCGCGTGGCCGTCAGCGAATTAAGTTGCGCGATCACCGTACTGTCTGGCGCACGGTAATCCGGATTTTCTGCGCTTATCACTGCGCTGTTGCCGGTTCCCGGCATCAGCTCGCCGCCTGCGCGTTGCCAGGCATCCAGCCCGCCATCGAGCACCAGCGGCTGGCAGATGCCGCCGCACAGCGCAAACCACGCACCGCGCGGGGAGCGCATGCCGACCTGTTGTTCAAAGAAAACAGGTGTGACGTTGTCACGGATGTCCAGCGACTGCCAGGCACGCTGAAAGGCATTGAACAGGCTGTTCACACCGGCTTCAGTGCTGTCGGGAATAAAGTAATCATAAACATTCAGATGATGCGCGCCCGGCAGGGTTGCGGCCTGCCACTGAGCGATCTCACGCACATCAATCAGCGCGAACTGTTCGCCATTTTTTTGGCGTTCACGCAGCTCTGCGGCGCTGATAATGATGCGCGGCAAGGGGAAAGCAGAGTAATCAGGCAAGGTAAAATGACTCCGGAAAAAGCGGTAACAGCGTGCCGGTTCGCCGCTGCTGCGCGAGTGCCAGCACGCGGGCCGCCAGGGCGATGTCGAAAACGTTGAGGCCAAACGAGGAGAAATACACACTGTCATCCGGCGCAGGTCGCCAGCCATCGAGCAGCAGATTGCTTAAATCAGCATCAACGCGATCCGGCGAAAATTGCCCGGCGCGGTACATCTGGAAGAGGCTTTTGGCGCTGGTTTCGCAGAAATCTCCCCACAAATCGACCACCACTTTTGTGGCGAGGGCAATCGCCTCAAACGCGACTTCGTGATAACCCACCTGAATAACCAGCCTTCCGGGGCGGATTGCCTCCGCGCCCAGCAGCGGTTCGGCGGCGCTGGTGCAGGTGATCACGGCGTCGATGTCTTGTGCGCAGGCGTGCGGTAAACCGGTGATTCGGACCAGCGGCCACGGCAGGTTATCGCTGTCTGTGGCAAAAGCAGATGCGCTGCGGCTCCACCAGCTGACCTGTTGCAGGTCCGGGAAAAGCTGACGCAGCATATCGAGATGTGCCGTGGCCTGCACGCCGGTGCCGAGTAGCAGAACGCGCTGTACGGGACGCGGTGCGGCATGGCGTAACGCCAGCGCCGAGACGGCAGCGGTGCGGGCGGCAGTCAGCGCGGCGCTTTCCACCAGCCCGAGTGGCAGACCGTTATCTGCGCGGTTAATCAGCGTCATCGCCATCGCCTGCGGCAGCCCGTCGTGCGCATCGGGGCGATGTGCCGTCCATTTCACGCCAGCGGCATTGAAACGACCGCCTACGCAGGCGGGCAGCGCGTAGGCTTTTCCCCGCGCACCGGCAAGACTGACGTGGGTTTCCGCTGGCATCTGCGTCTGTTGCTGGCGCATTAAGGTGACAACGTCACGCACGTCATCCAGCGCGGCCTGCGCCTGCGTACCGCCGAGCGCCATGACATCCCGCTGATTCAGATAGCGAAAACCCTGCGTCATCTCAGTGCTCCAGCAAGGTCTGAGCAAAGGGATACAGCGCCGGTGAGCCGCCACAGTGCACGAAAATCACCCGTGAACCGGCGCTGATTTTGCCTTGCTCCACCAGACTGATCAGCCCGTGCATGGCTTTGCCGGTGTAGACCGGATCCAGCAGCAAACCTTCGGCCTGCGCAACACGGTAGATGGCATCAATGCCGCCGTCAGACGGCACGCCGTAGGCGGTGCCGACAAATTCGTCTTCAATCCAGATATCGTCAGGCGTCCAGTGTTGCGGCCATTCCAGCAAATCAGCACAATCCTGCGCCATGGCGGAAATTCGTGTCCGGAACCATTCCGCTTTGGCGCTGACGCTGATACCCACGATTTTGGTGTCCGGCCAGTATTTACGTGCGCCGACATACAGCCCGGCCAGCGTACCGCCGGAACCGGTCGGCGCGACAATCACGTCCGGCGGCAACTGATGACGTTCTTTAAGCTGGGCGTCCATTTCTTCGATAGCGCGCACATAACCCAATGCGCCGAGCGGCGTGGCGCCGCCGAGCGGGATAATCAGCGCTTTTTCACCGCGTTCCTGTGCCGCGTCGGCATGGGCATTCATCGCCCCTTCAATCTGGGTGAAATAGCCGTCAGGGTCGAGAAACTCCAGCTCCGCGCCGAACAGTTTATCGAGCAGAAGATTGCCCTGATAGGTTTCCGGCTGATGGCCGCGCAGCACCAGCACCGGTTTCATGCCGAACTTACGCGCCGCCGCCGCCACCATCCGGGCATGGTTGGACTGATGCCCGCCGGTGGTGATAACCACATTGACCTGCTTGCGGCAGGCATCGGCCATCAGATATTCCAGTTTGCGGACTTTATTACCGCCGCCGCCGAAGCCGGTGTAATCATCACGTTTGATATCCAGCGTGATGCCGAGTGAGTCGCCGAGTGTGCTCAGGCGTTCGAGCGGTGTGGGGAAGAATCCCAGTGAAACACGTTCAAAATCATCTGCTTGTTTCATCATAATTTTCCTGGTGATTATCTTTTAAAACATTCCCGGATGTTGACGCAAAGCCTCGCCGGATTATTCCGGCAAAGCAGAAAAAGGGGTGTCGCGGGCGTAAAAACGGATCCAGTCGGTGACGGATTGCTGAAAGCGTTCCAGCCCGCGCAGGGTGACAAATTCATTCACGCCGTGCGCATTGCCGCCGTGGCCGAGGCCGCCAATCAGAAAGGCCGGTGCGATGCGGGCAAAGGTATACGCCGGTGCGCAGCCGGGTGCCCACGGCCAGACCTGCGGTTGCGCGCCCTGAGCCTGATAGCTGGCGAGCAGGGCATCGACGCCGGGGCTGTTGCGCGGGAAACGGTGGCCGGGGTAACTGTCGTCCAGCTCAAGTTCCACGCCGTCGAATTCCGCCCGGCAGAGCGTCTGGCGGATTGCCGCCAGCAGGTTTTCACCGTCAATGCCCGGCGGTACGCGCAGCGCGAGTTCCGCGCTGGCGCTGTGCGGGATCACGCCCCGTGCCTGTTGCGGATCACTGCAGATTTCTGAAATGTTGAGCACCGCGCCGTTGATCAGTTGTTGCAGGCAGGCCAGCGTATCGCCGCTGACCGATAATTTTTCACTGCTGCGAAAGTGCAGTTCATCGCTGATGCTGAACTGTTGCGCCAGAGTATGCAGCAGCCGGTTTGCCGGTTCATCCACCGTCTGACGGGCGATGACGCCGCTGTTTTCGGCGGGTGCAATGGCATGAAGGGCATGAACCAGCCGCCAGACGGGATTGGCAATCCAGTTGGCGTTACTGGCATGGATAGCCGCGTGAGGGCCACCCCATGCGCCGCCGCTGACCCGTAAACGGCCGCCGCTCAGTCCGCTGAAACCGAGATACACGCGAGGTGCGCCGCCGCCGTATTCACACAGCGAGGGGAAAAACACCGCCCCGGCGGACGGCACCGGACAGGGTTCCTGCGCCAGGTAACGCCGTAACCGGCCACTGCCCGTTTCTTCCTCGCCTTCGAGAATGATCTCGAGATTAACGTCCGGCCCGCCTGCGTCACACAGCGATTTTATCGCCATCAGCATGCCTGCCAGTGGCCCTTTATTGTTCTCTGCGCCGCGTGCGATATACACCGCACCGGTGCCCGGCCATTCGGTAATACCGCCGGTGAAGGGCGGGAATTCCCAGCCTTCGTCCGTGGCAGGCATCACGTCGTACATGTTGTACAGCACCAGCGTTTTTGCCGCCTGACGCTCAATGCGCATGTGCACCAGCGGCGGCGTGTTTTCGTCATTTTGAGCGCTGACCGGCAACACCGGCACGCCGTGCAGATTCTGGCGGATCCAGTCTTCCAGCCACTGTGCCAGTTCGCGCTGCGGGCTGAGCTGGCCGGAAACACTGGCGAACGGCGTCATCGCCTTGAGTAAATCGAGCGTCGGTTGCAGCGCCGGGGGAACGGGATGTGTCACAGGCGGATCCTCGGATTGAGTACCACATAGAGCAAATCGATAATCAGGTTAATGCCGACAAACACCAGCGCGGCGAGCAGCACAATGGCCTGTACCAGCGGGAAATCACGGTTCTGGATCGCCTGAACGGCGAGGCGACCAATACCCGGCCAGGCAAAAATGATTTCGGTCACCAGCGCACCGCCAAGCAGCGAGGCGAAATACATTCCCTGCACAGTAATGACCGGGATCAGCGCATTGCGTAAACCGTGGCGAACCACAATCCGCCAGCGGCTCAGCCCTTTGGCGCGGGCGGTACGGATGTAATCTTGTTGCAGAACGTCAATCAGGCTGGCGCGGATCAGCCGCGCAATGGCGCTCATATAATACGCGCCGAGGCTGATGGCAGGCATCACCAGCTGACTGGCGCTGCCATAACCGCCGGACGGCAACCAGCGCAGGTTCAGGCTGAAGGCGATGATCAGCAGCAGGCCAAGCCAGAACACTGGCACCGCCTGACCGCTGAAGGCCAGCAGGCGTGAGACCAGATCCCATAGTGTGTTCTGATATAACGCGCTGACGATGCCGAGCAGCAAACCGGCGACGGTGCTCCAGAGCAATGCGGTAATGGCCAGCAGCAGGGTGGCGGGAACGCGCTGGCCGATGAGTTCGGTGACCGGCTGGCTGTAGCGCAGTGATTCGCCCAGATCGCCCTGTAAAACGCCGGTCAGATAATGCCAGTACTGCCACGTCAGAGAACGGTCAAAGCCCATGCTGTGGCGGAAATTATCGATTTCCTGCTGGCTGGAGCCCGGCGGCATCATGACCGCAGCCGGATCGCCGGTCAGGTGCAGGCTGTAAAAAATCAGCAGCGACACGCCAAACATCACCAGCACTGACTGCCCGAGGCGTTGCAAGATATAACGCAGCATATCAGTCGAGCCTCGTGTGGGTTTTACGCAGCAGGCTGTCGCCGAGCAGGTTGCAGCCAATCACCAGTGCGGCAATCACCAGCCCCGGATACAGCACCAGCCACTGTGCGAGCAGCATATAAGAACGGCCTTCGCCGATCAGATTACCGAGCGTCGGCGTCGGCGGCTGAATGCCCATGCCGAGAAAACCAATCGAGGCTTCCAGCACGATCAGGCGCGGAATATCCAGCGTCAGCAGCACGATCAGCGGGGTCATCAGACTGGGCAGCACATGGCGCAGCAAAATGCGCGGAGTGGAAAATCCCATGGCTTTGACCGATTCGATAAATTCCAGCTCGCGGATTTCCAGCGTTTTGGCACGGGCGACACGGGCATAAATCGCCCAACTGGTCACGCCCATGATCACAATGATATTGGTGAGTGACGCGCCGAACAGCGCCATCACCAGTAAGATCAGCAGGATGAACGGCACCGCCAGCTGGATGTCCATCAGGCGCATGATCAGCGCGTCGAGCCAGCCGCCGGTATAACCGGCAATCATGCCCAGCGCCGAGCCCGTCACCGCCGCAATTAACGCTGCCAGCAACACCACCATCAGCGAAAGCCGCGTACCGGATAAAATACGCGACAGCAAATCGCGCCCCAGCTGATCGGTGCCCAGCAGATGATGGCCGCCCGGCGAGGAAAAGGCCGCAGCCAGATCATTGGTCAGCGGATCCGGCAGGGGCAGCCACGGCGCCAGCAGCGCCGGAACAATCACCAGTAACAGCAACAGTCCGCCGAGGAGCCCGTCGCCGTAAAACCGGCGGCGGGATTTCCTTTGCAGGGTTGTACGCAGTGAAATCATTTCATCCTCAGGTCAAACAGCGGGATCCGCGAATCGGCGCGGCCGGTGAAGGTCACGTTGTCGGCACTGGCATACAGGGAATCTTCTTTGTACAGCGGGATAAGCGGTTGCTGGCTGGCGACAACCTGCTGTATCTGCTGCAAAATCTTCTCACGCTTGGCCGGGTCGACCGTGGTACGGCTGCTGTTCAGCAGGGCATCCAGTTCAGGCGAATTCACCGTAGAATACGGCTCGCCGGAGTGCAGGATCGGATAAAGCGCGGCATCGGCGTCCAGCGTCTGTGTTGATCCCCACGCCAGCATGTACATCGGTGCCTGTTTCTGCGCCGCGACCTGCTGGGTATAGACCGACCATTCCGGCACTTCGAGTTGCGCTTTCACGCCGATGGCTGCCAGATCCTGCACAATCGCCTGGGCGACGTCTGCACTGGCAATATAACGGCGGGGTGCCTGGAAGCGCAGGGTGAAGCCTTGCGGATAGCCCGCTTCTGCCAGTAACGCTTTGGCTTTGGCGATGTCCTGCGCCGGTGCAGGGATCGCCTCATAGCCAAAATCTTTCGGTCCGGCCATGGTGCCGGTCGGCGTGCCGAAACCGTGCAGTAAATCGCGGGTATAGGCCGTGCGGTTCAGCGCCAGTGATAACGCCTGACGGACGCGCACATCATTCAGCGGTTTCTGGTCGTTCTTCAGTCCGAGGTAAATGGTCAGTCCGCCATTTTTTACCTGTTCGAGATGCACGCCCGGTTTATTTTTCAGCGCCGGCACCAGATCGGCCGGTACGCCATCAACCAGTTGTACTTCGCCGGTCAGCAGGGCGGTGATGCGCCCGGTGGCCTCCGGGATCGGACGCCAGGTGACGGTATCGATGGCGGGCTTGCCGCGCCAGTAATCCGGATTGGCCTGCATCACCACTTTTTCATCGGGAATAAATGCGGTGAGGGTGTACGCGCCGGAACCCACCGGTTTGCGGGCAAATTCCGCAGCACCGACTTTGGTGACATACGCCGGTGGCACAATATAGGTCGGGTAGCGACTCATGCGGGTTGGCAGCAGCGGGTCGGGGCCGGTGGTGTGGATTTTCACCTGATAATCGCCGGTAACTTCCACGGATTTGATGGTGCGGATATACGAAATGGTCGGCGCGTGATTCGCAGGATCCAGAATACGGTCGATAGAGAATTTCACCGCCTGCGCATTGACCGGCTCGCCGTCGCTGAACTTCACACCCTGACGCAGGGTGAACTCCCAGGTGGTATCATCGGGTGATTTCCAGCTTGTCGCCAGCCCCGGTTGCAACTGCATATTGGCGTCGCGCAGCACCAGCGTATCAAAGAGGTTATCCACCAGTGTGGCAGACTCTTTCAGGAAACCCGGATCCATCGCCGTGGCGGAAGCTGGCTGGGCGATCACCAGTTCAGAGGCGAAAGCAGCCGGTGTTGTCAGGCTGATAAGCAGGGCCAGTGAAGCCGGTTTAAAGGCAGGTATTCTCATTACGGTCATTCCCAAAGTGAAGCCGCCAGAAGAGTTGACGGAATTAACGTGAAGGTTGTGCGTCACAAAAACGGTCAATCAGTATTCAATTCCTTAATACATGATATATCCTATATAATGTATTTTTGGCAAGCTACAGATTAAACCGCAAAAGAAAAGCCATTATTTTGCTAAAGGAAAACGTCAGATGTTTGAGATGGAAAAAGCGCAGCGTGTCAGCCTCACTATGCAGGTGGAGGCCAAACTGAAAGGGGCATTAATTGTCGGCGTACTCAAACCGGGCGCGCGGCTGGTGACCAAAGAAATTGCTGAAAAACTGGGTACCAGCGTGACGCCGGTGCGCGAAGCGTTGCTGCGTCTGGTGTCGGCGGGCGCGCTTGATGCGACGCCGGCACAGGCTTTTCTGGTGCCTAAAATTGCGCTGGCGCGGTATCAGGAAATCACCCTTATCCGCAAAAATCTTGAAGGGCTGGCGGTATCGCAAGCCTGCGGGCAGATCACTGCGCAACACCTCGCTTTACTGAAAACGCTGAATACCCGATTTATGGCGGCGAAAGTGGAAAATAACGTTGAGGATGCTTTAGAGGCTAACCGGGAGTTTCGTTTCACTCTGTATGAAATGGCCGCGATGCCCACGCTGACCGCGCTGATTGAGCAGTTGTGGGTGCAGATTGGTCCGTGTTTTAACTATCTTTATCCGCAGTCACCGCATATGGCGCAGGGCCAGCATAATTACGATCAACTGCTGGTGGCGCTGGAAGCGGGCGATGTTAAACGCTGCGTGAAGCTTATCCACAAATCGATTGATGACGGCGCAGCCATTCTCGGTAAGCATTATTTTCTACAGGAGTGACGGGCGGTTGCCGGGAGTCAGGAGGCATTGCCAGACTGCAACACGCAGTCTGGCAGGGGCGTTCATCAGAACATCAGCACCATCCACGGATAGGCAATCAGCATCATGCCGCCGAGGAAAATCGCGCCGAAGATGGTACCGAGGCGCCAGTAATCTTTGGTTGGCAGATAGCCGCTGCCGTAATAAATCGGGCTAGGGCCGGTGCCGTACGGGGTGATGATCCCCATCACGCCCAGCGAGGTCACCATCATCAGGCAGTAAACCGGCATATTGATGCCCGGAATAGCCGCCGCAATGGTCAGCATCGCCGGTAACAGCGCGGTGGTATGCGCCGTGGTACTGGCGAACAGGTAGTGCAGCAGGAAGAACGCAATCAGCAGCATAACAGCGGCGACCTGCGGGTCGAATCCGTCGAGTAACTGACCGCCTTCTTTACCCAGCCAGGCAATAAAACCAACGCGGGCCAGACCATCCGCCAGCGCGACCAGCGTCGCAAACCACGCGAAGGTGTTCCAGGCCGGTTTATTACTGGTGATATCGTTCCAGTTCAGCACGCCGGTCCACAGCATCAGCACCACGACCAGCAACGCAGCCAGCGCGGGTTCAATCCACGCAGCGGCAAAAATCCACATCAGCAGCGCAGAACACACAAAGATCAGCAGCAGGATTTCGTTACGCGACAGCTTACCCAGTTTGTCGAGTTCGCTTTTCGCCCAGCGCGGCACCTCGTCATTAATCTTCACTTCCGGCGGATAGAACCAGTAGGCCAGCAAAGGCATGGTCAGGATCAGCAGCACCCCCAGCGGCAGGAACGCCAGGAACCACATACCCCAGGAAATCGTAAAGCCGGTGATACTTTTCACCAGCGCCAGTGCCAGCAGGT
Source organism: Rahnella sp. RcJ3 (assembly GCF_009498575.1). Taxonomy (NCBI): domain Bacteria; kingdom Pseudomonadati; phylum Pseudomonadota; class Gammaproteobacteria; order Enterobacterales; family Yersiniaceae; genus Rahnella; species Rahnella sp. RcJ3. The sequence continues at coordinate 309,346 of NZ_QSNX01000005.1, read as the reverse complement.
TCGGGGCCAGCGCCGACAGGAACATCGAACTGGTGATACACGCGGCGGTAATCGCCACCCACATCAGATAAGAACCGATTTTGCGCGCACTCGGATCATTGGGTTTGGAGCCGTATAACGGCGGCAGGTTGGCGATGATCGGGTAAATGGTTCCGCCGCTGCGTGCGGTATTGGACGGCGTGAAAGGTGCCAGCAACAGATCCGCAAAGGTAATGGCGTAACCTAATGTCAGGCTGCGACGGCCGAGATATTTCACCAGGATCAGGGCCAGACGGCGACCAAACTGCGTTTTGTCATATCCTGCGGCAAACATAAACGCGCCAAAAATAAGCCAGACCGTCGAGTTGCCGAAGCCGCTCACCGCCCATTTGAACGCCTCGGTGGGCATTTTAAATTTCGGGTTGGCGATTTCGGCCGGGCTGAATAACAGCCACTGACTGAAGAGGGCGATCACCACCACGCCGGTCAGGCCGATCACGGCGCCGGGCAAGGGCTCGAAAATCAGGCCGACAATCACGCCGACAAAGATGGCGAAGAAATGCCACGCATAGGGTTCAAGCCCGGCGGGGACCGGCGTCAGCAGTAAAAGCACCGCCACCAGCACCGGCAGGAACAACATAATCAGACGTTTTTTTAGTCCCCCGGAGGCCGGATCGGCCTTGCCGGGAACATTCAATGTCGATGTGGGTTTCATAAATTTTGTCTGCCCGTAATTGAGTGTGAGCGTTACGCCACGGTTATCAAAGATGGTGTTCTGATTCGGAAAACCATTAATTTCTTTCGAACTTAAATGCGTTAAGCGGTACGCAATGACAGCGGGTCCACTGTGACGAAATTAAGATGTTACTTTTATTCTTAGCCTGAATGACGCAATACATTCACTTATATCAATACGGTATCATTACAATAAGTGTGGTTATTTATTTATCGAAATAATCCGTTTAAGTGAATGTAGAGTAAATTTGCGTAAACGCCAGTTGTAGCGGTCAACTCTATGATTTTGAAGGTGAGATTTTTTATGTTATTCTAATGTTGATTTTTGTCAACTCATCATTAACAATTGAAGGTGGCATGGGTTTCTGTGTCGGATAAATAAACAACTCCTGTTTTCAGCACGTTTATAACGCCAATTTCATCGCCTGATGCAAATAAATTAGCTAACAGATTTCTATATTCGCCTGCTTCGGATTGCTTAATTAAACGTAGTTTTTTACGGTAAGTAATGCGGTCATGGAAAAATTCAAGACTTACAGATTTCGGAGTTGATCATAATGAATAAGCTGACACCGGTACTGAATCCGCTCACGCTGCCAAACGGTGCGGTACTGAAAAACCGTCTGCTGATGGCCCCGATGACTACCTGCACCGGCTTTTATGACGGTACCGTCACCAGTGAACTGGTGGAATATTACCGTGACCGTGCTGGCAGCATCGGCACAATCATCGTCGAATGTTGCTTCATTGACCGCATGGGCCCGGCGTTTCCGGGTGCTATCGCTATCGACAGCGACAATAAAATTGCCGGTCTGAAGAAAATTGCCGATGCCATTAAATCCAAAGGCTCGAAAGCGATTTTACAGATTTACCACGGTGGCAGAATGGTGGAACCGGAGCTGATCGGCGGCCGTACGCCTGTCGCCCCAAGCGCCATCGCTGCACCCCGTGAAGGCGCGACCCGGCCAAAAGAACTGACCGGCGAAGAAGTGGAAACCATGATCACCAAATTTGGTGATGCCGTTAACCGCGCCATTAAAGCCGGTTTCGATGGTGTGGAAATCCACGGCGCAAACACCTATCTGATCCAGCAATTTTACTCGCCGAATTCCAACCAGCGCACCGACAAATGGGGCGGAGACCGCGACAAACGCGCCCGTTTCCCGCTGGAAGTGCTCGACATCACCCACAAAATGGCAGAGCGCTTTGCCGACGCCTCCTTCATTATCGGCTACCGTTTTTCGCCGGAAGAGCTGGAAGTGCCGGGCATCCGTTTTGACGACACGATGTATCTGCTGGAAAAACTCGCTGCGCGCGGGCTGGACTATGTGCATTTCTCGGTCGGACAACTGTTGCGTCCCTCTATCGTCGATACGCAGGACCCGACGCCGCTGATCACTAAATTCCGTGCCATGCGCTCTGAAACACTGGCTAAAGTGCCGGTGATTGGCGTCGGCGGCGTGATCAACAAAGCTGATGCCGAAAAAGGGCTGGAATACGGTTTTGATCTGATCGCGGTGGGTAAAGCCTGTATTGCTTATCCGGACTGGGCTGACCGCATCGTCAATAACGATCATCTTGAGCTGTTTATCGACAGCCATAAACGCGAAGAACTGAACATCCCTGAACCGCTGTGGCGCTTCTCTCTGGTTGACGCCATGATCCGCGACACCAGCGTCACCGGCCGTAAATACAAAGCCGGGGTGTATCAGGAGAAAGTCGAAGCCGAAGCGCTGAAACTGAAAATCAGCGTCACGCTCGACACTGACCGTATTACCGATATCGCGCTGGTGAAAGACGACTCGCTGGACGTCGATTTCACGACCACCTTCGAAAGCCTGCGTACGCGCATGCTGGTCGCCAACAGCCCGCACGTCGATGCCATTACCGGTGCGACCACCCAGAGTGAGGCGCTGAAAAAAGCCGTTTCCCGCGCGCTGGCAACTTCCAGCAAAGAACACGTCATCGAAGAAGGCGGCAACCCGCAGGCACCGCAAAACTACGACGTTGTGGTGATCGGCAGCGGCGGCGCAGGGCTGGCTGCAGCGATTCAGGCGCACGACGAAGGCGCGCATGTGGTGATTATCGAGAAGATGCCCACTATCGGCGGCAATACCATCAAAGCCTCCGTCGGGATGAACGCCGCAGAAACCCGTTTCCAGAAACTGAAAGGCATCGAAGACAGCAAAGACCTGTTCTATGAAGAAACGCTGAAAGGCGGCAAGTTCAAAAACAACCCGGTGCTGCTGAGAGAGTTTGTGGAACTGGCACCGGAAGCCGTCGAATGGCTGGCGGCGAAAGAGATTGAACTGAATGACATCACCATCACCGGCGGGATGAGTATCGACCGTACACACCGTCCGGCGGATCGTTCCGCCGTTGGTGGTTTCCTGATCAGCGGCCTGGTGAAAAATATCAACAAGCGCGATATCGAAGTGCTGCTTGAAACCTCCGTCGCCGAAATCCTGTCCGAAAACGGCGTGGTGACCGGCGTGAAAGTGGTGGATGAATATAATGACAGCCGCATTCTGAATGCGAAAAGCGTGATTGTCGCCACCGGCGGTTTCAGTGCTAACCGCGAGATGGTGGTGAAATATCGCCCGGAACTGGATGGTTTTGTGACCACCAACCATGCGGGTGCGACCGGCAGCGGGATTGCCTTGCTACAGAAACTGGGCGCGGACACGGTGGATATGGGTGAAATCCAGATCCACCCGACGGTGGAACAGACCACGTCTTATCTGATTTCCGAAGCCATTCGCGGCGGCGGCGCGATCCTGATCAGCCAGGCCGGAAAGCGTTTCTATAACGAGATGGAAACCCGCGATAAAGTCTCGGCTGAAATCATCGCCTTACCGGAGAAAAGTGCGTGGGTGATCTTCGATGAACAGGTGCGGTCGAATAACAGAGCGGCTGACGAGTATATCGCCAAAGGCTTTGTGATAAGCGCGCCAACGCCGGAGAAACTGGCAGTAAAACTCAATATGGATCCTCACACGTTGTCGGAAACCCTGCTGCGCTACAATCTGTTTGTGGTGGAGAAAAAGGATGAAGACTTTGGACGTACCACTGCGCTGCGCCATCCGCTCAATCCGGGGCCGTTCTTTGCTATCCGCATCGCGCCGGGCGTGCATCACACCATGGGCGGTGTGACCATCAACCCGGATACCGCCGTGCTTGATGCGCAAAAACAGGTGATCACCGGTGCCTGGGCCGCAGGCGAAGTGGTCGGCGGCATCCATGGCGCAAACCGCATCGGCGGTAACGCTGTCGCCGATATCATTATCTTCGGCATTCTCGCCGGTAAGAATGCGGCGGCGCTGGCGAAGCGGTAAACGACAGAAGGTTAATGCTTTAAAATGAAAAACCCACGTGTGAGCGTGGGTTTTTTTATGGGTTACGATAAGCTGAAAAGTTTAACATCATAATCTGCATAAATTGATAAAAATATTTAATAGAAATCTTGTATTTGTTTACCTCAAGGTTTTGCGCTATAACTTCTGCAATTATAAAATATTAATCAGGGACTCTTTCTGGCAGGGTTATTATACCTGGAGTCCCTCAATCAGTCTGTCATAATATACTGTGATAGCATGGAGGTATATGAGTAAACGCAGCGATATTACCAATTTTCATGGTTAGATTATATCAAGCCTTTAAATGATTTATCGAGCTTGTATTTATCTGATCGTTATCTAAACAGACCCGTGAAAAATATGTTTGATGATAAAAATAAACTCAATGGAAACGTGTACTTGTCCCTCAGAAAGGGGTTCCAAAAAAATACAGAACTCAAAATGCCTTCACATTACCCTATTTTTCCTCATCATCCGAGGTCCCCAGACTATTTTTACATTGGCGGTGATAGCCCCATGCCGATCTGGTGAGTCAATTAAAGTGCATACAGAGGGTTATATGCAAAAAATAGTTAAGTGGTCCGGATGTTTTATAGCAATATTAGTTATGATGTTCATGTGCCATATAGTATTAAGCTTGTATTTGTTGGGTTGTATTTCTGATGGAAGGGAATATCGCAAATCAAATTGGGTTGACTATTATTATCTTACGCCTGATGTTATTAAAAATGCGCCTGAAATTTCCAGTGATGCTATTTATTATGTGCAAGGTGGTGATGAAAATACCTTCTTAGAGGAAAAGGTCACCTGGACTCAGGTAAAAGATGTTCCACAGGCAGTGAAAGTACTGAAAACCTATTTAGTTGAAAGTGGTATTGATGTTGAAGCACGTTATAACATTGGTGAGCGATACTTTATTATTCCTTATGAGGATAAAGTGAGTCTGTTGATAAATACTTGCATGAAAAATTGCTGACAACGAGATCAGCAATTTTGTCGTTTCAGCCGAAAGCCTCCCGCACCGCCTGAATAAAACTGCGGATCTTCACGGTCTGTCGCAGACCGGCGGGTGTGAGGATATGCATGGGTCTTGAAGGTCCGTCGTAATCAGGCAATACCTGCACCAGTCGTCCGGCGTTGATCTCCTCGCGCAGCACATCTTCCGGCCCCAGCGTCACGCCATATCCGCTGACGGCAGCATGCAGCAGTGCGCGCCAGTCATTCGAGCGCAGACGGCCCTGCGGATGGATTTCCTGCATTTTCCCGTCCTGGTAAAATTGCCAGCGGCAGGGGGCCTGTGGCGACCAGATTCCGTAAACCAGACAGGAATGCGTCGCCAGTTCCGCCGGGGTTTCCGGTGCGCCATTTTGTGCAAGATAGCCCGGCGAGGCACAGGCAATCAGCCGGTATGGCCGCAGCGGATAAGCAATCATCTGGCTGTCACTCAGTTCGCCAATGCGCAGGATCACCTCATAGCCTTCCTCGACCGGATCGACCATGCGGTCGCTGAGCGTCAGTTCAATCTGCGTCTCCGGATACTGCGCCAGATAATGCGTAATGAATGGCGCCAGTGACGATGTGCCGAAGGTGACCGGCGCATTCACCCGTAACGTGCCGGAAGGTGTGACTTTCATTTCGAGGGCGATAGCATCCGCTGCCTCGGCCTCTGAAAGCACGATTTTACAGCGCTCATAATAACTGCGCCCGATGTCTGTCAGGTGCTGACGCCGCGTCGTGCGGTTGATCAGTGCCGTCCCCAGCCGCGATTCCAGCCGGGCGATATGTTTGGCCACCATCTGCGGGGAAATACGCAATGCTTCTGCTGCTGCCGCGAAAGAACCCAGATCAGCGGTTCTGACGAACACATTCATGCTGGTTAAGCGATCCATGATTCCCTCTTATTTGTTGTTTGTTTATGTCTGTGGTGGCGATTTATCAATGTTCAGTGTGGAATTATTCTTACCCTATCGACAACAAAATGAAAGGTAAGAATCATGAAAATAGGCATTTTGGGTGCAGGGTTCGTAGGCAGGGCGGTGGCAAAACTGGCGATCAAAGCCGGACATCAGGTGATGCTGAGTAATTCTCGCGGTCCTCAGTCGTTGTTCAGCCTGAAGCCGATGATCGGTTGCGAAATCGGTACCGCGACGCAAGCGGCTGCTTTTGGCGATATCGTGGTGATTGCCGTGCCGCTGACGGCTATCGGACAACTGCCCGTGGCGGAGATTGCCGGAAAACCGGTCATTGATGCCGTAAATTATTACCCTGAACGTGACGGTCAGGTGGCAGAACTGGACGATCAGACAACGACTACCAGCGAATATCTCGCGGGCTTCCTGCCGCATTCAGAAATCACCAAAGCATTCAATGCGATTCAGATGACCGATCTCGAAAACGACGGTTTACCCGCTGGCGACCCGCAACGTCGCGCTCTGCCCGTAGCCGGTGATGATGCGGAAACGAAAAAGGCGGTGATCGCGCTGTATGACGCCTTTGGTTTTGACGCCGTCGATGCAGGCGCTCTTTCCGAAGGCTGGCGCTTCCAGCGCGGCATGCCGTCTTATTGTGTGCGGATGACCGAAAGTGAATTACGGGCGGCGCTGGATGGGGCGGTGAGGCCGGAACCCGCAGGAAGATAAAAGGGCGGTTTTACCCCTCAAAAATTTTAAATGTGCTTAGGCTTAGATAACGTTTAAAACCCCCACCCAACTTCCCCCTTCACCGGGGGAAGCGTTGATCAAGCCATCAGCGAGTTTCGCTTTTCTCCTGTCTTTAAACCCCCTCCGGCACCCACGCGCCCTGCAATTTCACCTGCGGGAAGCCTGCGGTCAGAATGCGCAATTCGGCATCGCGCGGAGTGTTGTCGCCCTGGCCCTGAATGCTGACGATGTCCTGCGGGCAGGCGGAGAAGGCGACGTAGCAGTCCATTTCGGCGCGCAGGATAATGTAGTCGCCAGGACGCGTCACCACCGGCAAGGTTTTCAGGGTACGGCCATCCGGCTGAACCTGAATGTTCATGAAGATGTTGAACGAGGCCAGATTGCCGTGCGGCAGTGTTACGCCCAGTTCCGCCATGCCTTCAAACAGGTTGTCGTGGCAGTTGCGGTGCGGTTCGGTGCAGCCGAGTAACTCGTAACGACGCGCATCGCACGCGGCCATAAAGGTGTCGTGCACGCCGGGTGAGGTGTCGGCGACCAGCGTCAGAATCGGGTGGCGCTGGCTGGTGATAAAGCTGTCGCCGACCTGCGGATTCAGCCGCTGGTTCCAGACACGGGTGGCTTCCATACACATATATTCACTGACGTCTTCGGCGTTATACGCCCAGCAATCCACCACCTGGGTGCCGTACAAATTCACCACCTGCACGGCTTCGCCTTTCGCCAGACGCACGGCTTTACCGTGGCGGGCGGCAATCAACTGGATGTCACGATGCTCAAATTCAGCCGACATTTTTTTCTCCTGATTAATGTTGCATGCTGCGACGGTAGCGCGTCATGCGAAATTCAATATGGCGCGCCAGCCAGTCAATCAGACTGTTCAGCACCCAGTAACACAGCGCGACCGTGAGATAAATCTCCAGCGGCGCGTAAGTCTCAGAAATCGCCTGTTTGGCGGCGTACATAAACTCTTGCACCGATACAATCGACAGCAGGGCGGAGTCTTTAATCAGGCCGATCATCAGCCCGACCAGTGGCGATAACATCTGCGGCAGCGTTTGTGGCAACACCACGTCGCGAAGTTGTTCCGTGCGGCTCAGCCCTAAAACACGACAGGCTTCCCACTGGCCGCGCGGTAACATCTCAATCGCCGAGCGTACGACCTGCGCGATATACGGCGCGTAATACAACGTCAGTGCCAGCACGCCGACCTGTGGCGAGGTAAAGGTGATGTCGTATTCCGGCAGGACGAAATAGAGCAGATAAATAACGATCAGCAGTGGAAGCGCCAGCGTCAGGCTGGTGTAAATATGCAGCAACCGTTGCCAGAATGGCGGGGCACGCATCAGCGCGACGGCCATCAGCGTGCCCCATAACAGCGAGCAGATCGCCGCAATGGCACAGAGTTTTAACGTGGCAATCATGCCTGCGCCGAGCGACGGTAATGCGGTAAGAATTGCCTGCCAGTCCATTACGCCATCCTCCGCTTGGCTTCCAGATGCCGTACCGCGCTGATCAGCGGCAGGGCGATCAGCAGATACCCGGCTGACACCAGCAACAGCACCTGAGTGGCGTCGTAAGTGCGGGCGATAACGATTTGTCCGGCATAGGTCAGTTCGGTCAGCGCCACCACGGACGCCAGCGGCGTAGTTTTCAGCAAAATCGTAAACTCGTTCACCAGCATCGGCAGGCTGGCGCGGATCACCTGCGGGTTGATCACATACCACCACGTCAGCCAGCGGTTCAGCCCCAGCGTGCGCGCCGCTTCACGTTGTCCGCGGGTCACCAGACTCTGATTAACCCGTAAGATTTCCGCGACGTACGCCCCGCTGTTCAGGCCAATCGCCAGCACCGCCGCCAGCATTGGCTGACCGCCGAGGCCGAGACGCGGCAGGGTGAAGAACACCACAAAGAGCTGCACGATAGCCGGTGTGCCACGCATCAGGCTGACATACAACCGCCCGGTGACGCGCCACAGCCAGGCATTGCGTAGCTGGATAAAGCAGATGATTTGCCCGCACACCAGGCTCAGCAGCGCTGCCAGTAAGGTAAGTGTCAGCGTCATCAGCAGGCCATGGCCTAATTCGGGAAGTGCTGCAATCACCTGGTCATCCAGCCCCAACATGCGTTATTCCTCGTCAAATGCTGACAGATTTTCCGCGACCGAAAGCTTCAGCGGCGCGGGTTTATCGTTGCCTTCAATACCGGTGCAGCAGGCAGAAACCACAAAGACGGTATCGGCCACCACGCGACAGGTAATGCTGTCGCCCGGCTGCGTGCGGTTGGTTTCCGGCAAAATATCACCTTCTCGCGTCAGCCGGACGTGCATGAACAGATTGATGGGATCCGGCAGTTTCGGCACATTCATGCCCAGCCGTGCCAGTTCACTTTTTACCGACTCAATGCAGCCATCCCCCTGATAACCACGCTCAGCCAGCCATGCGGTGGTCGAACCCGGCAGCAGCAGGTCGTGGCGTTTTACGCTGTCCTTGCCCAGCACCATTACCGGACGACGGCGGTTATTCACCAGACGCATCCCAGAACCCAGCAGATAGCTGTTGCTGAATACGCGGGTGTGATGAACCGACAGCCAGACAGCAGGGTCGCTCAGGCTGAAGCCAAACAGTGCGGCCACCGCACTTTCGCCCGCTGCCGTGATGCGCAACAGTTGCCCGCGCAGCACGCGAATGGAGCCCGTCTCACCGGCTTTGATATCCACCGGCCCGGCCAGCGGACGGACTTCACTTTCGGCCCAGGCCTCACGCATTAACAGCATGCTGAATCTCCCCGTGGTAATGATTGCTGACCTGAATATCAACCGGCGTGACCTGCAAACCGTTGCCGGGAATGATGTCCTGCGGGCAGGACGACACTGCGCAAATCAGGTCACACAGCGCTTCAAAGACAATATAGTCACCGGCTTTACTGTTCGGGTCAGTGACTTCCATGCGGCCATCGGCGGTGACCGGCCCGTTCTGGAACAGGTTGAACGGTTCCGGCAGGCTGAAATAGGTCACGCTGTGTGCCTTCATGCCCTCAAGCAGGTTATCGACGCAGTTGCGATGGCCTTCAACACCGAAATCGATACTGAAACGCGTGCGGTCGCAGGCCGGAACATTGGCGTCATGAATACCAATGGTGTCGGCGATGATGCGCAACATCGGGCGGTTTTCACTCGACCACAGCGCATCTCCGGGTTTGAAGAACAGCGAGCGCAGATGCTGACGCGTATGCACCGGCGACAGTTTTTCATTCAGATCAGCGGCATTCACGGCCACAAAATCGGCGGCCTGCTGACCTTCGGCATCAATGACGGTAATAAATTGCCCTTTGTTCACGGTAAAGGTTTTGCCGTGACCGGCGGGCACCGTCAGCAGGGATTGGCACATAACTTACTCCTGAGGAATGAAATCGCTGGCGGGCACGGTAAAGGTGGTGCCGAGATACTGTTTTTGCAGCGTGGTGAGTTCGCCGTCTTTCTGCATCGCCAAAATATGATCGCTGATGGCTTTGTTCAGGCGGGTGTCGTCTTTACGTGTTGCCCACGCCATCCACTGTGACGGGCCAGCTTCGCCAACCTGAGCCACTTTGTTCGGGTATTTTTTAACGATCGGTGCGAGCACCGAAATGTCGTCAAACACGAAATCGGCGCGTTTAGTCATCAGCGTGCTGACGGTCTGATCCAGCGTATCCACGCTGATGATGGTGATCGGCTTCTTGCCTTCTTTGGTCAGCGTTTCGTTAAAGCCCTTGAGCAACTGTTCCGGCACGCTGGCGCTTTTCACGGCTCCGCTCAGACCAGACAACTGTTCCGGCGACAACGTTTTGCCGCTGAATTTTTTCACATCGGCCTCGCGCACCAGCACACCATTGACGGTTTTGCTGTAAGGCACCGTGAACAGCACTTTTTTGGCGCGTTCGGCGGTGACGTTAAGAGAAGAACCTTCGGCATTGAATGAGCCGGAGATCAGGCCGGGCAGAATGCCGCTGAACGCGGTTTTCTGAAACTCCAGTTTCACGCCGAGGTCTTTGGCGAAAGATTGCATGATCGCCACGCTGTAGCCGGTGATCTCGCCTTTATCGTTGGTGAATTCATAAGGCGGGAAGGTCGGGTCGATGCCGACGGTGATTTTACCGCTGCTTTTGATGTCTGACAGCGTATCAGCTTGTGCGGTGCCAGCCGCGCCAGCAGTGATTAAAGCGGCGATCAGCAATGCTATTTTTTTCATTATGGTGATTCCCTGGTGTTGGTGAAATGTCACTGACCACAGAGCAGTTTCCATGCCACTTTTTTAATCAGTCGCAGCCTGAATATGACGGGAAACATTTTTTTCTTCCATAATCAATGAGAAACAAATGTTTCTTATTTTAATATTTATATTTCTCAGGTTTCATCAGGAGGCGTGAAAAAGCGGCGGAAAGATCCGCCGCTGCACTGATTTGGGGATAAGTGTTCAGCCGTTGCGCCAGTGCGGCGCATTACTCCAGTTCTTCGAGGCTCTGGTGCAGGGTTTCGATGGTGGCGAGATGGTAGCTGCCGGTTTTACCCATGCGACGGGCGACCAGTGAACAGAGCAGGTTACAGACGCCGGAAAGCGCCACGGTGCTGTCGAAAATCAGATTAACGTCGGTATGACAGCGCAAGACCCAGTTGGCATATTTCGCCGGTTTACCCGCCAGCACATCGGAGATATACAGCATCGGCACCTGCATGTCAGCCAGGGCACTCATGGCGGTTTCCAGTGCAGGCATACGGCGGCGCAGCCCGACGCAGATCACCACATCCTGCGGGCCAAGCGCTGCCAGATGTTCTGCCAGCGAATCACCGGCGCGCGGCAGCAGGCGTACGTCGGGGTGAACGTGGATCAGGTCGCGGTAAATCAGCATGGCGATGGTCTGACTGTGACGCCAGCCCATCACCACCACACGCTTCGCGTTGGCAATGGCCTCCACGCAGGCTTCAAGCTGGTCATCTTCCAGTAAACGGAACGTGTTCACCAGGCTGGAGACCTCTTTTTCCAGATGATTTTGTATCAGTGTGCCCAGGGGCGAAGCGCTGGGTGCGGCCTGAAGATACAGAGGCGAGCCACTGTTTTGCATTTCACGCGCCTGACGGCGGGCAGCATCGTAACTTTCATAACCGATATGGCGAAAGAATCGCGTGGCAGTCGCTTTGGATACGCCCGCGCTCTGCGCCAGTTCAGTCGCGGTATTCATCGCCAACTGGCCCGGCGCGGCTAACAGGACATCGGCTAAACGTTGTTCGTGCAACGAAAGCTGATCCCATTGCTGCCGGATACGGCTTTCCAGCGATGCCGTTTTTGCGCTCATGAATGATCCCCGGAAAGAAAAAACTCATCCTGCACAGAACGTGCCGGATTGTCATGCACAATCTTTATCGCGGTATTGACAGTGCACCGGGGATGATGGTTGTATTATACAACTATCAGTCAAAATCCCGGGTAAACGCATGCCAGATCACGCCTTAATCGAAGAAATCCGTTCCTCCTCGCGCCTTATGGTACGCGAGCTGGGTTTTATGAACGCCACGCTGGCGGCCACAGAATATTCACCTTCTGCCGTACACAGCCTGGTGGAAATTGAAAATCAGGGCGCCATGACCGCCGCGCAACTGGTGCAGATCCTCGGGCTGGAAAAATCCAGCGTCAGCCGCATGCTTGCCCGTTTGCTGGCAGCGGGTGAACTGCAGGAAGTGCCGTCGGAAAATGATGCCAGAGTGAAACAACTGATACTGACGGAAAAGGGCAAGCAGACGGTCGGGCGGATCAATGAGTACGGTGCGATGCGCGTGATCAAGGCGCTGGAAAATCTGGATTCTGCGCAGCAACAGGCCGTCGCAAAAGGCCTGGCGGCGTATGCCCGCGCCCTTGAACGTTGTCGCGACGGGGACCCGGTCGCGCCCCAACACAACATTGAAATCGTCACGGGATATCAGCCGGGCATGATTGGCCGGATTGCGGAAATGCACGGCACGTATTACGCCAGTAATTACAACTTCGGGCATTTCTTCGAGGGAAAGGTTGCCAGCGGACTGGCCGAGTTCTGCGGGCGTTTGCATGAACCCTGCAACCAGGTCTGGCTGGCGGTCAGCAACGGGCGGGTGGTCGGTTCAGTGGCTATCGACGGTCAGGATCTGGGAAATAACGAAGCCCATCTGCGCTGGTTTATTCTTGATGACCGCTGCCGGGGAACGGGCATGGGCAGAAAACTGCTCAGTGAAGCGATAGCGTTTTGCGACGGGCGCGGATTCGACGCTGTTCAGCTCTGGACCTTCAGCGGCCTTCATGCTGCGCGACGTCTGTATGAATCCTTTGGTTTCGAACTGCTGAAAGAATGGCAGGGCGACCAGTGGGGCATGACGATGACCGAACAACAGTTCACCCGCCGGTCACCGCTTCATTCCGCTGTGACCTTTTCAGCTTCAGTTAAAGGCGATTTTATTGATTTATGAATATTTGCTGCAGGAACCGGTTTTCCGAGGAAATAGCCCTGACCAATATCACAGCCGAGTTCCTGTAAAATAATCAGCTGACTTTTATATTCAATGCCTTCAGCAACCACTTTTACGTTGAGGGCGTTGGCAAGGGAGAGAATAGAGCAAACAATCTTATTCTGTTTCTCATTAGTCTGGAATGTATCAATAAAACTCTTATCAATTTTTAATGTATCAAAGGGAAAGTCACAGAGCTGAGAAAGGCTTGAGTATCCGGTGCCAAAATCATCGAGAGCAATTTTAACGCCTGCGTCACGGAGTCTTTTAAGTGTATATCGGGCCAGATGTCTGTCGCTAAACAGCGCGCTTTCCGTGACTTCAATTTCCAGTTGTTCTGGCGGGAAACCCACATCATCAAGAATACCTATAATTCTTGATTTAAGATTTTTGTCACATAAAAGTAAAGGTGAAAGATTAAAGGACAACCGTTTGTCGGATGGCCATTTTAGCGCTTCAAGACATGCCTCCCGTAAGAGATATTCTGTCAGTTCTGTTATTGCTCCTGTGTCTTCAGCAAGCGCAATGAACTTCGACGGCGGGATGAACTTTCCCGCCGAGATTTCCCATCGGGCAAGGGCTTCAAAGCCTATGATTTTTTCTGATTTTAGATCCAACAAAGGCTGGTAATGACTCACAAAAACTTTGTTTTTCAAGGCTGATTTAAAATCACGTTCCAGTTGTGCCATGGATAATAAAGATTCTTCCATGCTCGCAGAGAATGCCCTGATCTGCTCTCTGCCAGCTTTTTTAGCAACATGCATTGCACAATCGGACTGTTGAATCACTTTCTTAAGATCGCACGAATCTTCCGGGGATCGTGAAATACCAATATTGGCTGAAATATTGAAGGTGAATACATCCAGATTAACCGGTGAACACAGGCTACGCATAACGCGCCCGGACAGCGAGGTCAGGTCGGTTTTGTCAATATTGGGTCTCAGGACAAGAAAATCATCGGCGGCTAATTTATAAACGCAGCCAGGGAAAATATTCAGCAGTCTTTCTGCTACGATCTTAAATATCTCATCATGATAGTCATGGCCGAAAATATCATTAATATCCTTCAGTCTGTTTATTTCAATGGTGAACACACCAAAACTACTTTTGTTTTCGTGGTTATATTGTGCGATGGTAGAGTTGAGTATGATTGTATTCGGCAGCCCTGTTACCGGATCATGACATTCAACCCAATGAAAATTCTTTTCAGCTTCCATTCGCCTTGCTATTTCCTTTTCCATTGCTTTTATTCTCATAAAAGAAAAAATAAGCCCAAGAAAACCCGTTATATTCAGGGTAATGAAAACTTCGTCTAAATTATAGACTTCATATGCTTTAAAAAAAGAATAGAAAACTTCATTCATATTAAAATACAGGGAAAATAAATAGGTTGCTATGAGTATCCCTATCCATACATAAAGCTCGACTTTTGCCTTATTGCGAAGCTTCTTTAACATATGCAACCTCAAAATAAGTTAACAGAGTCAGTAAAATCATTTATCTGCATGTGTTATCGGCATTCTGATGGGGCTATTTAGCCCGGATAAGATTTTTTTTAAATAATGGGGCTACTTATTATGATTTTTGCGGGGGTGATCACTCTGGGCAACGGCACAGCGGAAAGCTTTTATCGTCCGTAAATGACCTTATAAGCGTGAAGTCAGGGGGATTTATGATAATAAAATCAGGATGTCATCAGTAAGGTACGTCTGTGTTTAGGGTATGAAGGCCACCGGCCGGACAGGGCCGGTGGCCTGATATTACTTGATTTCGGTGACGAAGTTTTCACGGCTGCGGCGAACTTTCTTCAGGTTCACCAGCCAGTCGCCCTCGTGGGCGCGGTAGCCCAGCGGCAGAATCACTACGCTGCGCAGGTTTTTGTCTTTCAGGCCCAGGATTTCATCCACGGCAGCAGGATCAAACCCTTCCATTGGCGTCGCATCCACTTCTTCAAACGCGGCGGCGATCAGCGCGGCGCCCAGACCGATATAGGCCTGACGTGCAGCGGCCTGATAATTCGCTTCGGTACCGCGTTCAGCGACAATGCTCAGCAGTTTCTGGCGGTAGTTTTCCCAGCCTTCGTTTTTAAAACCGCGAACCTCGTTGGTCAGGTCGAACATCATGTTCACGCGTTCTGGCGTGATGTCATCCCATGCCGCGAACACCAGCAGGTGAGAACAGTCGGTGACCTGCGCCTGATCCCAGGCAACGGTGCGGATTTTTGCGCGGATATCCGGATTAGTGACTACCAGCAGTTCGAAGGGTTGCAGACCGCTTGAGGTCGGTGCCAGACGCACGGCCTCAATAATATTTTCAATCTTTTCAGCCGGAACCGTTTTGGCCGCATCAAACTTCTTGGTTGCGTATCGCCATGCCAGTTTTTCGTTTAAGGTCGTCATCTTTTTTTCCTGAAGGATAAATTTGGAAGCGGGGGATTGCCTGTGACAATTATTCCCAAATAGCCGCCCGATAATCGCATGAACCGAATCCGGGAGTTTATACTTTTGAGCCTTGATAAAGACCGCCGTCAGTGAAAATCTGCAGGGTTAGCACACAGTTGTCAGCCGCTGGCGAAAAAATAAACTCAACGCTATCCCTGTAAACAGGCTACTATGAATCTAATTGCCCGCTGAGGGTGACTCATCTTTTCGGCCTCCCTGTCCCTTACCCATTTTCTTATCAAGTGAACTCTCATCGCAGCTCAGGCAACTGCCTTATCGGGTCCGCCTAAGGTATGCTGACATGAAAAATGCTGTGATTAACTGGTTCAAAATTAAAAGAGCACCCCCTGTTATTAGCCATACCCGGCGTCATCGCGCCAGCGCACTGGCGCACCCCGTACCGATCAGCGCCGAGCTTTTCTCCGCAGATCAGATGGAACGGTTCGGCGGCAAACTCGCACTCTCCCACAAACTCTCCGGCAAAAAACTTCCTTACTACCTGCTAAAGCGCCTCGACGATAACGAAAAGGTTTTAACGCGCAGTTGCCTGATCCTCAGCAGTGGAGAAAAAGCGGGCATTACCCCGGCCGGTGAATGGTTACTCGATAACTTCTATCTGATCGAAGAACAAATCCGTCTGGTGCGCCAGCTGTTACCGAAAAACTTTGGCAAGGGGTTGCCTTCACTGGGTTTACCGCATTCCTGCCCGCGCATTTATGACATTGCGACCGAGGTTGTCAGCCACAGCGACGGCCTGTGGGACATCAAAACCCTGACCCGTTTTCTCTCGACTTATCAGAGTGTGCGCCCGCTGACGCTCGGGGAGTTATGGGCGTTTCCGGGTATGCTGCGCCTGGCGCTGATCGAGAATTTACGCCGGGTCAGTATTGAAGTGGCGAATGCGCAGCAGGAACGTAATCTGGCCGATTTCTGGGTCAATAAATTGCAGGACAGCGCGGAAAACGATCCCGCCAGTCAGATCATCGTGATTGCTGATATGGCGCGCACCAATCCGCCGCGTAGCAGCGCTTTCGTGGCCGAACTGGTGCGCCGGTTGCAGGGGCACGGTTCGATGCTGGCGCTGCCGCTGACCTGGGTAGAGCAGCGGCTGAGTGAAGTCGGGCTGACCCAGCGTGAAGTGATCGATAAATTTAATCAGCAGCTTGCTGCCAGCCAGCTTTCTGTCAGCAACAGCATTATGGGTTTGCGGCAGTTGACCGAAATGGACTGGGCAGAATTCGCCGAAAACCTCAGCGTGGTGGAGAAAGTCCTGCGTGAGGATCCGGCCGGTATTTATGCCTCCATGCACTTTGATACCCGCGATAACTACCGCCATCAGATTGAACAGTTGTCGCGCCATTCCCTGCACGATGAGGCGTTTGTCGCCAGCCGCGCGGTGGCGCTGGCACAACAGGCAACGGATTCCTTTCAGCAACAACATGTCGGTTACTATCTGATTGATGCCGGGCGCAAGACGCTGGAGAAAGATTTGCAGGTGAGGTTTTCGCTGCAAACCCGCATCCGCAGCCGCCTCAGCCAGACACCGCTGCTTTCGTGGCTCGGCAGCCTGCTGCTGCTGACCACCGCCATCACCGCCGAGGTGCTATATCACACCGTGCATCCCGGCATGCACTGGGCATGGTGGCTGTTACTGGGGCCGGTAGTGCTGGTCGCCAGCCAGTTTGCGCTGAATCTGCTCAGTGAAATCACCACCCGTAGCCGCACACCGCAACCGCTGCCCCGACTGGAATTCGTCGGCGGCATCCCGGAACACGCCAGTACCCTGGTAGTGATCCCCTGTCTGCTGGGTAGCCGGAAAAATATTGATGCACTGATCAGCAGCCTCGAAGTCTGTTATCTCGGCAATGTTCTGTCACACCTGAATTTTGCGCTGCTCACCGATTTTCACGACAACCCTGAACAGCACAACGAGGACAACGATGCGTTGCTGAGCTACGCCACGCAGCAGATCCAGACCCTCAACCGACGCTATACCGACGCACAAGGGCCGTTATTTACGTTGTTGCATCGCGACAGTGAAATGAATGCGGCGCAGAGCGTGTGGATGGGATATGAGCGCAAACGCGGCAAGCTGAATGCGCTGAACCGCTGGTTGCGCGGCGAAGGTGAGCCGTTCTCCCGGGTGGAAGGCCGCACACAGGCGCAACTGCGCCAGGTGAAATACGTGATCACCCTCGACAGCGACACGGTGCTGCCGCGTGCGACTGCACATCAGCTGGTCGCCGCCATGGCCCATCCGCTCAATCATCCGGTTTATGACACTGAACGCCAGCGGGTGATTTCGGGTTACGCCATTCTTCAGCCCCGCCTGGCCGAAGAAATCCCCGAAAACGGGCAGGGGCGTTACGCCGCATTATGCAGCAGCGTGCCGGGCAATGATCCGTATTCGTCGATGTCCTCCGATATCTATCAGGACTTATTCGGCGAAGGCTCATTTGTCGGCAAAGGGATTTACGACGTTGATATGTTCATCCGGGCAACAGAAAATACCTGCCCGGAAAATTTAGTGCTCAGTCACGACCTGCTGGAAGGGTGTTATGCGCGTTCGGGCATGCTCAGCGATGTGGTGTTATACGAGCAGTATCCGGATCATTATCTGGCGGATGTGGCGCGTAAAACCCGCTGGATCCGTGGCGACTGGCAATTGCTGAACTGGCTGGGTTTTCGTGTCACGCAGGAAGATGGCACGCGGACCCGCAACCCGCTGACCACGCTTTCCCGCTGGAAATTGTTCGATAACCTGCGCCGCAGCCTTATCGCTCCCGCGCTGCTGACCCTCATTTTTTGCACGCTGTTGCTGGTGCCGAACAAGCTTTACTGGCTGGGCTTTATCACCAGTATGCTACTTTTCCCGGTGGTGGTCGCGCTGGTGCTGGATCTCTTCAACAAAGGCTCACGCCGCAAGGTCATTGCCCATCTGAAAAGTGTGGCATCCGCTACCCTCAGCCGTTGTTCGCGGATTTTGCTCCAGTTAATGACTCTGCCGCACGAAGCCGTGTATTCAATACACGCCATTTTGCTGACCCTGTGGCGGCTGAATGTCAGCCACAGGATGTTGCATGAATGGGCGAGTGTGAATATCGGCGAGAAATCCCGTGCGCACTCGCAGGTCTATTTCTATCGCCGGATGTGGGCGAATCTGCTGGCTGGTGTGGCCGTGATTATGCTGGCCGCCGGTGCGCATCCGCCGTTACTGTGGTTTGCCTTGCCGCTGGGTCTGCTGTGGCTTGTCGCGCCGCTGGTGATGTGCTGGATGAGCCGGCCTGCCGTCAGGCAGAAACCGGGCATTGATGCGCAGCAACAGCGTTTCCTCCGTCAGACCGCACGTGAAACCTGGTACTTTTTCGAAACGTTCGTCAATGCTGAGGAAAACTGGCTGCCGCCCGACAATTTCCAGGAAATTCCGCAGCCGGTGATTGCGCACCGTACCTCGCCGACCAACATTGGCCTGTCGTTGCTGGCGAATATCACCGCGTGGGATTTCGGCTACATTACGCAGGGTGAGGTGCTGGAACGTACCAGCCAGACACTCGATACGCTGGATAAACTCGAGCATTTTCGGGGTCATCTTTATAACTGGTACGACACGCGCACGCTGGCACCGCTCAATCCGCGCTACATTTCCAGCGTTGACAGCGGCAATCTGGCCGGGCATCTGCTGACGCTCAGCAGCGGATTACGGTTATGGCGCACGCAGCCCGCGCTGAATATGACCGCGTGGCTGGCCGGGCTGGCCGATACGCTGAACATGGCGGAAAGCCAGACCGACGAACTGCTGATGACTAAATTGCGGGAAAGCCTGAAACAGGCCACCGCAGCCAAAGCCGCTGAAAGTATTACCTACCTGCAGGATATGCACGGCCTGATCGCTGCGTCGGCGCAGGGCTGGCAACAACGGCTGGCAACACAGCTCGCGACCGGCATTAAAGAGTGGTCAGATTTTTATGGTGCGCTGCCGGCGGAGGCTCAAAATCAACCGCTGCCAACGCTGCACTGGCTGGCGCAACAGGATGCCCGGACGTCACCGCTGTTATCCCGCTCTATCGGGCTGGCGCGTCAGCGGCTGGACATCATCGGTGAACTCGAACAGCGCCTGAACGAGCATGCGCACATGGATTTCCGCTTCCTGTATGACAAAAATACCCACCTGCTGACCGTCGGTTACAATTGTGACGCCCATAAAATGGACAGCGGAAAGTACGATCTGCTGCCGTCGGAAATCCGTCTGACGAATTACGTCACCATCGCCACCAATCAGTTGCCGCAAAAAAGCTGGTTCGCCCTCGGGCGTCTGTTCACCGTGATCGACAAACAGCCGTCGCTGATGTCGTGGAGCGGCTCAATGTTTGAATATCTGATGCCACAACTGGTGATGCCAGCGTATCCCGATACGCTGCTGGTGCAGATGTGTCAGACCGCCGTTGACCGGCAAATTGCCTGGGGTAAGGAAAATAACGTGCCCTGGGGGATTTCTGAATCGGCGTATGCGGCCTTTGATCTCAACCAGAACTACCAGTATCACGCCTTCGGTGTGCCGGGCCTCGGTCTTAAACGCGGCCTGGGTGAAGATATGGTCGTCGCGCCTTACGCAACGATGATGGCGCTGATGATCCGCCCGCAGGAAGCCTGTGTGAATCTGCTGGAACTGGAGAATTGCGGCGCCCGCGGTGAATACGGTTTCTATGATGCACTGGATTACAGCCCGTCACGTCTGGTGCGCGGGCAGATTTACATCGTGGTGCGTTCCTACATGGCGCACCACCAGGGCATGGGATTCCTGGCGCTGGCTAACGTGTTGCTCGGCGCGCCGATGACCGCACGCTTTGCGGCCAACGCGGCGTTCCAGTCCGCCCGTTTACTGTTACAGGAACGCGTGCCGGATGCCGTCGAGCTTTACAGCCCGCGTCGTCACTTCGAATCGCACGACAATATGCTGCAAAAAGTGAACGTGGAATTGCGTGAATTCACCGACGTCGACAGCCCGTCGCCGGAAATTCAGCTGCTTTCCAATACCCATTACCATCTGATGGTCACGCAGGCGGGCGGCAGTGTCAGTCGCTGGAAAGACCTGACCCTGACCCGCTGGCGCGAAGATGCCACCCGCGATAACCGCGGCATCTTCTGCTACGTCAGCGATCCTGAATCGGGTGCAGTGACCAGTAATACCTGGCAACCGCTCGGTAAACAGAAGGGAACCTACCACGCGGTACTGACCGATTTTGGCGCAGAGTTTACCCGTACCCGCGGCCTGCTGACCCTGCAGACGCATATCGTGGTATCACCGGAAGATGACGTCGAAATCCGCCGTATGACGGTCACACATAATGGCCGCCATTCGCGTACGCTGGATATCACCACGTATGCCGAAGTGGTGCTGGCACCCGCCGCCAACGACGCGGCCCATCCTGCGTTCAGTAATTTGTTTGTACAAACCGAACTGGTGCCTGCGCAGGAGGGGATTCTGTGTCACCGGCGACCACGCGAACCGGATGAGGCCTGTCCGTGGATGTTCCACATGATGGCTATCCACGGTGCGGTGGAACGGGAAACGTCATTTGAAACCGATCGCGCGGCCTTTATCGGGCGTGGCAACACCGCCGCCAGTCCGCAGGCAATGCAGAAGGGCGGAACACTCGGTAACAGTGCCGGTGCGGTGCTGGATCCGGTGATGGCGATTCGTCAGCGCATCCGGCTCAGACCCGGTGTGCCGGTGATTATCGACATGGTTTACGGCATCAGCGACACGCGCCTGCAAAGCCTGATGTTGCTGGAAAAATATCGCGACCATCATATTGCTGACCGGGTATTTGAAATCGCCTGGTCGCACAGTCAGGTAGTGCTGCGCCAGCTTAATGCCTCGGAAGATGATGCCGGGCTGTTTAACCGTCTGGCGGGGGCGCTGATTTTTGCCAGTCAGGAAATGCGCGGCGATGCACAGTCGGTCGCCGCCAACCGTCGCGGGCAATCCGGTCTGTGGGGACAGTCGCTTTCCGGCGATCTGCCGATTGTACTGCTGACCATGACCAGCAACGAAAATATCGGGCTGGTGACGTTGCTGATCCGTGCGCACCATTACTGGCGTCTGAAAGGATTAAAAGTCGATCTGGTGCTGTTGTGTAATGATTCCGGCGGTTATCAGCAGGCGCTGCAAAACCAGATCCTCAGCCTGGTGGCATCCGGCGCGGGGTCCAGCCAGACCGATATTCCGGGCGGAATTTTCGTGCGTAACGGCGAGCAGATGACACCGGATGACCGCATGCTGCTGATGAGCGTGGCGCATGTGGTGATCGACGACCGCCGTGGCAGTCTGGACGATCAGCTGAATCAGCGGACACAAACACCGCTCGTTTCCCTGCCCGCGTTGGTGCCGGTGCGTACGGTCAATGACAGTCAGCCGGTGATGTCGCCGCCACGTGAACTGGCCTGTTTCAACGGGCTGGGCGGTTTCTCGCCGGATGGTCGTGAATATCAGATTGTGCTTAACGAAGGTCAGACCACGCCTGCCCCGTGGTCGAACGTGCTGGCAAATGCCAGCTTTGGTACGGTGATTTCAGAAAGCGCGCAGGCGTATACCTGGTATGAAAATGCCCACGAATACCGCTTAACGCCGTGGGAAAATGACCCGGTCAGCGACAGTTCCGGCGAAGCCTTTTATCTGCGCGATGAGGACAGCGGCAGCGTCTGGTCGCCTGCACCGTTACCGGTTCGCGGCATCGGCGGTTACGTCACCCGCCATGGTTTCGGTTACAGTTGCTTCGAACATACCGAGCGGGGCATTTCCAGTGAAATGACGGTATTAGTTGCCGAACATGCGCCGGTCAAACTGATTATCATGACCCTGACTAACCTCTCCGGCAGGCCGCGCAGATTGTCGGTGACCGGTTATGCCGAATGGGTGATGGCGGATTTACGTGCCAAGTCCGCGATGCATATCGTGACCTCGGCAGCGCACGTAGTAAAAGGTTGCGGCGTACTGGCGACCAATCATTACACCAGCAACGGCTCTGAACGCACCGCTTTCTTTGCGGTCACCGGCGCACATTGCTCGGTCAGCGGTGACCGTCGCGAGTTCTTTGGTCGCACCGGTTCTGCGGCCATGCCCGCAGCCATGAAAAATCAGCGTCTTTCCGATAAAACCGGTGCGGCGCTGGATCCTTGTGGCGCGGTGCAGTCGGCCACAACGCTTATCGACGGCGACCAGCGCACCTTTATTTTCGCGCTGGGTCTGGGGCAGAATGCCGCAGATGCCGAAGCGCTCATTCATCAGTATCTTGAGGAAGGCGCGGCGCAGGCTGAGCTGGATCGCATTCATCATCACTGGCATCAGGTGCTGGATAAAATTCAGATCACCACGCCGGATAAATCGGTTGATTTGCTCGCCAACGGCTGGCTGATTTACCAGACCTTAGCCAGCCGGATCCTGGCGCGCAGCGGCTATTATCAGTCCGGCGGGGCGTTCGGTTTCCGTGACCAGTTGCAGGATACGCTGGCGCTAAGCCACGCGGCGCCGGAACGGATGCGCGAACAGGTCCTCTTATGTGCGTCGAGGCAGTTCATTGAAGGCGATGTCCAGCACTGGTGGCATCCGCCAACCGGCAACGGCGTGCGTACCCGCTGTTCTGACGACTATCTCTGGCTGCCGCTGGCCATCAGCCATTACATCACGGTCACCGGCGATCATGGCATTGCCGAAGAATCCGTGCCTTATCTCGAGGCACGTTTGCTGGAGGCGGGTGAGGAGTCGTTCTACGAGCAACCGCAGGTCAGCGCAACGCAGGAAAGTCTCTGGCAGCACGGTGTGCGTGCGCTGAAGCATGGTCTGAAAATGGGTGAGCACGGACTGCCGCTGATGGGCGCGGGAGACTGGAATGACGGCATGAATCTGGTGGGGCTGGGCGGGCGCGGGGAAAGTGTCTGGCTGGGCTTTTTCCTCTACGACGTTCTGCAACGTTATGGCGCACTGGCAGAAGAGCGTCAGGACATCGCTATCGCCACCCTGTGCCGCGAGCAGTCGGCGCTGCTGAAGCAAAACCTCAACAACCATGCGTGGGACGGTGAGTGGTATCTGCGCGGTTATTTCGACAGCGGTGAAACGCTGGGTTCGCATATGAACGACGAATGCCAGATAGATGCTATCGCGCAAAGTTGGTCGGTGCTTTCCGGAGCCGGTACACCTGAACGCACCGCCAGCGCCATGCGGTCAGTCGATCAGCGTCTGGTCGATAACGATGCGGGGTTGATCAGATTACTGACGCCACCATTTGACGGCAACGGCCCGAATCCGGGATATATCCGCGGATATCTGCCGGGTGTGCGTGAAAACGGCGGGCAGTATACCCACGGAGCTATCTGGGCGGTGATGGCGTTTGCCCGACAGGGCAACACCGAACGCGCCTGGGAACTGATGTCGATGATTAACCCGATCAATCACAGCCTCACGCCGGAGGCGGTCAGCCGCTATAAAGGGGAACCGTATGTGATTTCCGCCGATATTTATTCGGTCGATCCGCACAGCGGTCGCGCGGGCTGGAGCTGGTATACCGGTTCTGCGGGCTGGACATACCGGTTGATCACCGAATCATTGCTGGGCATTACACGCCATGGCGATGCTATCGCCATCCACAGCAAATTGCCTGCGCTGTGGCCGGAAATCACGGTGACGTATCAGCAAGGCAGCAGCCGTTACCTGATAACGGTACGGCACAACACAGGCGACTACTGTGTCACGCTGGATGGCCATGCCCTGGACGGTGATCTGATCCCGCTGACGGATGACGGTAACGAGCATCAGGTGGTGGTCGAACTGGGGAGCCGGGCAGAAAATGCGTAAACAGGTAATGTGAAGCATTAGTTTTATGGATATCATTGTGATTCCTCATCATCTAAACGTATGGTTCGTAGCGGATTGCAGCCGCATCTGAAACCGGAAGTCGGGAGAGGCAGGGTCAGTAAACTGCCGGGAATTTATGATGAAACAGCCAGGGCGATTCAATGCAAACAAAGCGGATCCTGATTATTGAAGATGATGCCGATGCGGCAGACGTTCTCGATGCGTATTTAAAACGCGAAGGATATGACGTACAGATTGCCGGCGACGGCATTTCCGGGCTGGAGCATGCGCTGCGCTGGAAGCCGGATCTCATTTTGCTGGATGTGATGCTGCCCGGGATGCGCGGCACTGATGTGCTGGCATCGCTGCGGCGTGAAAGCAGCACGCCGGTGATTATGGTGACGGCGATGGGCGACATGCCCGATAAAATTGGCGCGCTGCGCTTCGGTGCGGATGATTATGTGGTCAAACCTTACAACCCCGGTGAGGTGGTGGCGCGGGTGCAGGCGGTACTGCGTCGTGTGGCGACAGACGAAAACAACACGTCTGCTGTGTTGCGCTGGCAGGGTCTCGACGTGGATGTCGGGGCGCTGACGGCGGCGGTTAGCTCTGCCTCGGGCGAACCGCATTATCTTGATTTAACCCCGACAGAATTTGGCGTACTGAGCACATTAATGCGGGCACCAACACGCCCGTTCTCACGTCAGTATTTGCTGGAGCATTGCCTGCCGGAAAGCGAGGCGCTGGAAAGGGTGGTTGATACGCATGTCTATAATTTGCGTAAAAAACTCGAATCTGCAGGCATCGTTAACGTGTTAGTTAATGTGCGCGGCGTCGGTTACCGGTTCAGACAGCCATGAACCACCACTCTCACTATCAGTCCCTGTGGCGCTGGATTTGTGTGCGGATCCTGACGCTGGCCATCGGCAGTGTCGTTGTGATTGCTCTGTGCATGTGGCTGCGTTTTGTCATTGAGAATCTTTGGGTATTGCACCATATGTCTCCCGCACTCAGGGCAGAGTTTTACGTGCTGCGGGATAATCCGGATCTTAATCTTGCGCGGTTTCATGAGATTGTCGATCAGGGCTGGGGGGCGCGTTACTCCGATCCCTCCATCGCCTCGGCCGACTGGATCATGGTTGGCATCCTGGTCGTCGTGGTGACGCCGTTTATCGCTATTTTGGGATTAAAAGCCGCGCGACCGCTTTCGTCACAATTCAGCCGTCTGGCCCAGGTGGCGCGTGCGGTCACGCAGGGAGATTTTAATACGCGGGCTGAGCCGGTGAAAAATGCGCCGGCGGAACTGATTCAGTTCACCGATGATTTTAACGCCATGATGTTGCAACTTTCGCGTTATGAGCGTGAGCTGCGGGCCTCCCATGTGGCGATGGCGCATGAACTGCGCTCACCGCTCACGGCGGCGGTGGGGCGTTTACAGGGCATGCTGGACGGTGTTTTCCGCCCGGAGCCGCAGCAGTTGCAGATGGTGATGACACAGCTTTTGCATCTGAACCGTCTGATCGACGAACTGCATCTGCTGTCGCTGGCGGATGCCGGTCAGCTTAACCTCAGCAAGACAGAACTGGATCTGGCAGATCTGCTGCGCGAGCGGATGACCTGGCTGAAACCTCAGTCGACGAAAGCCGGTTTTGATATCGCCCTGACGCCGGAGACGCCGTGCCGTTATGTCGGTGACCCGTTCCGGCTCGGGCAGGTATTTACCATTCTGATGGAAAATGCGCTGCGTTATGCGCAGGAAGGACGGCGTCTGGACATCGCCATCGCGCCCCGCAATGGCGGTTATGACATAACGTTCCGGGACAAGGGTCCGGGTGTGGATGACAGTTTTCTGCCTGTTATGTTTGAACGCTTCAGCCGGGCGGACTCTTCCCGCGCACGACATTCCGGGGGCAGCGGATTGGGTTTATCCATCGCCCGTGCGATTTGTGAAGCGCACGGCGGGGGGATCCATGCGGCGAAGAGAACGCACGGCGGGCTGATGGTCACGGTCAGTTTACCGCTGCCGGAAAACAGCCAATAAAAAATTCGCACGGCAATAAAAAAGGGGATGCTGAATGCATCCCCTTTTTATATCCGTATCAGATTATATCCGTATCAGAAGTCGTACGTCATGGAGACTTTGAGCGCGCGCGTTTTTCCCTGATAAATATAGGTTCCGGTGCTGTCGATATTTGACCAGTATTTTTCATTGGTCACGTTATCAACACCGGCACGCCAGACCATATCATTCTGGTTGATTTTGGTGCGGTAACGCACGCCAAGATCCAGAACGGAATAAGCGTCGATTTTCTTCGTGTTGGCTGAGTCTGCCCACTGTGAGCCGGAATGGTTCACCAGCGCGGTGGCCGTCAGGCCGTCAACCGGTTTGATGTCATATTCCGCACCCAGCACCAGGTTGTAGCGCGGCACGCCAATCGCATCTTTACCGTTATAGGTGTTGTCTTGGGTTTTGGTCATTTCCGGATCAATCCAGGTCGCGCTGCCGTTGAGACGCAGGCCCAGCACCGGTTCGCCAAAGACGTTCAGCTCCACGCCCCGGTTACGTTGTTCACCGTCCAGATTGTAGAATTTATTGCTGTCCAAAATGCCTGACGGTTTTTTGATTTCAAATAATGCCAGTGAACCGCCTGCACGCCCGAAGTCCGCTTTTACACCCACTTCGTTCTGTTTTGAATGGGCAATGCCGGTGGTCGAACCGTAGTTTTTCGCGTTATTCGGTGCCACATCGCCCGGCTGTAAAGACTCGGTGTGGTTGGCGTACAGGGAAATCACCTGCCACGGTTTATACACAACCCCGTACGTCGGCATCCAGCGGCTGTCGCTGTAACGTGATGACACGTCTTCAGCGCCGGTCGCATTGCTGTAATTACGGACGATCACTTTCTGATGACGGGCGCCGACGGTGAACAACAGGGTGTCATCCAGGATGCCCATCGTGTCGGTTAACAGATAGCCCTGAGTCCGGTTACGCCCGGTGGTCAGCGGGTCGTCATAATTACCGCCAGACAGATTAGGTGTCGGGTTCGGGACATTCGTGGTGTGATAAATATTGGTGTTTTCAGCATTGGCACCGTAGGCCATACGCCACGCCGTATTATTGCGTGAAGTCAGGGCGGAATAACCAAAATTCACCTTGTGGGTGATGAAGGCGGTATCGAAATTGCCGCGAATTCCCGCCATTCCGCTGAAATTATTGATGATGCGGTTGGTATCCAGACGACCAATCGTTGCCGTTCCGTCAGCATCTTTCAGCGCAGGGGAAGCATAGTCGCCGGTTTCATGCGAATGCTGTGCGCCAACGCCGCCATACACTGTCCAGTCATCAGTCACATCATATTCCGCTTTGGCCATACCAAATTCGGACTCAATATTGCTGTATACCCAGTCCTGACTGTAATTGTGACTGTTGGACGGCACTTCCGGGATGAAATCCACACCACTGATATTCACGCCAAGACGGGCGTCGTGGAAGGTTTTCTTTTGATAGCCCATGTCCACAGAGGTACGAAGGCGGTCACCGCGATAATCGAGGCCCAGTGAGGCTGCGGTGGTGCGTTTTTTCTCACCATCAATACCGGTTTCGCCTTCACGGTTAACGGCATTCAGACGGACACCGAACTGGTTGTCATCGCCAAAACGACGGCCCAGATCCAGGGTGCCACCAACCTGAGAAGAGGAGGTGTAATCCACGCCGACACGGGTCAGTGGCGCGTCATCCGCATGCTTCGGCTCGAGGTTGATCATGCCGCCTACGCCACTTGTCGCCGCGCCGTTCAGTAATCCGTTCGCACCTTTAAAGATTTCTACGCGGTCGATTAACGACGCATCCATCACCTGACGCGGCACCACGCCCGGCAATCCGCCATACGTCATGTCATCGCCATCGAGCTGGAAGCCACGAATGCGGTAGGTTTCGGCGAAGTTGCCGTATCCCTGCACGTTCTGGACGGTGGCATCATTGCGCACCACGTCAGCAATGGTCCGCGCCTGCTGATCCTGAATCAGTTTTGACGTGAAGCCGATGACGTTAAACGGCACATCCATTGCCTTCTGTTCGCCAAGCATGCCGAGGCGACCACCATGCGCCACCTGACCGTCCAGATAGGCCGGAACCAGCTCATTGCCGCCGGGTTTGAATTCATTATCCGGCGTACTGACGATAGTCATGGTATCGCCTGTCGCCGCCGTTGAGCTGGTCGCCGGAGCAGGGGCGGTGGCCGCCATCGCAGGCATGCAGCTTACGCTGACGAAGAGTGCCAGCAGGGTCGGTTTAAACCCTGTGGGTGAAATTTTTTCACGCATAATGTAACCCTAATGTAAAAAGGACTGAGAATCATTATTATTTGAATTTGCGATTATGCGCATGGCGTTTTGGGATGCAAGAAAAATATCAGGGGACTAACTTATGTGGCGTAAATCGCCTCGTTCATCATAAAAAATCCACGGCATCGCGTGGATTTGGGTGAATACCGGGGTTTTTAGTTTTGCTGGAGGAGCGGAGCGGAATCGACCCTATTTCTTCTTATTCAGCATCGCCTGTAAATCGGCAAACGGGTTGTAGGTGGCGGCACCGACATCATCTTGCGCATCTTCACCGGCCACCACCGTTGAACCGTACTGATCTGCTTCTGTGTACTTCGAGTGTTCGTGGTCATGACAATACAGGCACAACAACTCCCAGTTACTGCCATCTTCCGGATTATTGGTATGATCATGGTCGATATGGTGAACCGTTAATTCACGCAGGTTTGAATACACAAACTCCCGCGAACAACGTCCGCACACCCACGGATAGATTTTTAGCGCTTTCTCGCGATATCCGCTTTCCAGACGCTGGTAGTTTTTTGGGATCAGTGCCATTGAGATATTACCCGTTACAAAGAGAAAATTTACGATAGTGCCCTTAATATATCCCGTAACAGAGCGGAAGGAGAAATAAAAGAGGGAGCCGAGGGCGATTTTAGGGGGGGATAAAAAAGAAAAATCCACGCAAGGGCGTGGATTCTGTGTGGAGCGGAAACTGAAGTTCGGTTCAGACGTTGAACAGGAAGTTCATCACATCGCCATCTTTAACGATGTAGTCTTTGCCTTCTGAACGCATTTTGCCGGCTTCTTTCGCGCCTTGCTCACCTTTGTAGGTGATGAAGTCTTCGAACGCGATGGTTTGTGCGCGGATGAAGCCTTTCTCGAAGTCAGTGTGGATTTTACCTGCGGCTTGCGGAGCCGTTGCGCCGACAGGGATGGTCCATGCACGAACTTCTTTCACGCCAGCGGTGAAGTAGGTTTGCAGGTTCAGCAGTTCGTAACCGGCGCGGATCACGCGGTTCAGGCCCGGCTCTTCAATGCCCAGTTCAGCCATGAATTCTTCACGGTCAGCGTCGTCGAGTTCGGCGATGTCAGATTCAACCGCTGCACAAACAGCAACGACCACGGAGCCTTCGGCCTCTGCGATTTTGCGTACGACGTCGAGGTAAGGGTTGTTCTCGAAACCGTCTTCGTTAACGTTGGCGATGTACATGGTGGGTTTCAGCGTCAGGAAGCTCAGGTAGCGGATGGCCGCTTTGTCTTCCTCTGTCAGATCCAGTGCACGCAGCATGCCAGCGTTTTCCAGCTGTGGCAGGCATTTTTCCAGTGCGGCCAGTTCTGCCTTCGCATCTTTGTCACCGCCTTTGGCACGTTTCTGCACACGGTGAATCGCGCGTTCGCAGGTGTCGAGGTCAGATAATGCCAGTTCGGTATTGATAACCTCGATGTCATCAGCCGGATCCACTTTGTTGTTAACGTGGATGATGTTGTCGTTTTCGAAACAACGCACAACGTGGCCGATGGCTTCAGTTTCACGGATGTTAGTCAGGAACTGGTTACCCAGACCTTCACCTTTAGATGCGCCTTTGACCAGACCCGCGATGTCCACGAATTCCATGGTGGTTGGCAGGATACGCTGCGGTTTTACAATCTCGGCCAACTGGTCGAGACGCGGATCGGGCATTGGTACCACACCGGTATTCGGTTCGATGGTGCAGAACGGGAAGTTTGCTGCTTCGATACCCGCTTTGGTCAGCGCATTGAACAGAGTAGATTTACCGACGTTCGGCAGGCCGACGATACCGCATTTGAATCCCATGTTTTTCTCACCTTAATATCTTAATTATCAAACGATTAAATATAACCGCACGATGTAATGACCACAATTCCCCGCATTATACACGAGAACCGCATTTATCTCGATCCGCTTGTGGCCGCCACTGTTGTCAGTACACAGGATAAACCTTGCCTCGCCTGGTTCATTTTTAGATACTTGTCACAATTTTTTAACTGATCGGGAAATGTACCGGATGTTTTATGTTTAATCCGCGTGGTCTGAAGTTGTCTGAAATGAAGAACGAAACGCTGGCCGGATTTGTGGTGGCGGTATCAATGGTCCCCGAAGCGGTCGGGTTTTCACTGGTTGCCGGATTGTCGCCGATTGTCGGTTTGCACACGGCGTTTATTATCGGGCTGGTGACGGCACTGTTCGGCGGTAAACCGGGCATGGTGTCCGGTGCAGCGGGATCCATTGTGGTGGTGCTGATGAGTCTGGCGGCACAACACGGTATGGGATACGTGCTTTGGGCGACCATTTTTGCCGGGCTGATTCAGATTCTGATTGGTGTTTTCCGCCTCGGGAAATTTATCCGGCTGGTGCCGTTACCTGCGGTTCACGGCTTTGTGAACGGGCTGGCAATTGTCATTATGCTGGCGCAGTTGCACATGATTGCCGGGCAGGGACTGCTGATGTACGGACTGGTGTTGCTGGCGATTCTGGTGGTGGTGCTGTTCCCGAAACTGACCAAAATTATTCCTTCTTCGCTGGCAGCGCTGATCGTCGTTTCGGCCGTAGCGATCGGTTTTAACCTGCACACCTTGCGCGTGGGTGACCTGGCAGATATTTCAGGGGCGTTGCCACACTTCAGCCTGCCGGTTGCGCCTTTCAATGTTGAAATGCTGAAAGTCGTGCTGCCGTATGCGGTAGTGATAGCGCTGGTTGGCCTGATTGAATCGCTGCTGACGATGACCGTGCTTGATGAAATGGGTCATCAGAAGGGCAACGGCAACCGTGAAAGTATTGCGCAGGGCGCGGGGAATACGATTTGCGGTCTGTTCGGTTGCTTCGCCGGTTGCGCGATGATTGGGCAATCGATCATTAATTTCACCTCCGGCGGTCGGGGGCGAATTTCCGGTACAGTCGGCGCCATTTTACTGATCCTGTTTGTGGTCAGTTTGTCCGGTTATATTGGCTTGCTGCCGGTCGCAGCGCTGGCGGGCATTATGCTGGTGGTCTGCTACAACACCTTTGAGTGGAGTTCGCTGCGCCGTCTTCGCCGCATGCCTAAAGCTGATGTACTGGTGATGCTGATTGTCACCGTCATCACGATTTTCACCGATCTTGCCGTGGCGGTGATCAGTGGCGTGATTATCTCTGCGCTGGTTTTTGCCTGGCAGCAGGCGCGTATCCGTGTGCGCGAGCATAAAACTAAAGGCGACCTGGCAGTGTATA
This sequence comes from Rahnella sp. RcJ3, assembly GCF_009498575.1. Classification (NCBI taxonomy): domain Bacteria; kingdom Pseudomonadati; phylum Pseudomonadota; class Gammaproteobacteria; order Enterobacterales; family Yersiniaceae; genus Rahnella; species Rahnella sp. RcJ3. The sequence continues at coordinate 277,258 of NZ_QSNX01000005.1, read as the reverse complement.
AGCTGGACGGGCCGCTGTTCTTCGGATCTGCCGCGACCTTTGCCGAGCTGTTTAATCCTGAAAACGATCCGCAAAATGTAGTGCTGGATTTTGCCGGTACGCGGGTCATGGATTCGAGCGGAGTGGAGGCGATTGATAAACTGACCACGCGCTATCTCGATGCCGGTAGAACCATTCGCCTGCGTCATCTGAGCAATGATTGCGTGAGTTTGCTCAAAAAAGCCGGGCCATTCTGTTCTCACGAACTCGACGATCCGCAATATTACGTGGCTGAAGATAATCTCTGAAACCTCAAAGGTGTCGCTTAAAAACGGCACCTTTTTCGTTATTCACCCGCTTGTGGCCCTTTAAAGATAAATGCTTACAATTCGGGGCAAAAAAGCGGCCAAATTCATATCGCTGAAAATTCTGTAATGTTATACCGTTACGCCCGGTCAACTTCGCACTAACTGGCTTCAGGCCTGCGCTGCGGGGTATTTTTTCCACTGCCGGAGCGGACATGAGTACAGACAAAGTATCCGGGACGGATAACGCCAGTAAACAGCTGCGCTTTCAGTCTGCCGCCACCCACACGCGTTGGCTGAGCGGGCTGATCAACCCCATTATGGTGATCAGCAGCGTGATGTATCTGATCTTGCTGATGCTGTATCTGGTCTCTCCGGCATCGGTGTGGCCCTGGGTGACCGGCAACATCATGGCGGCGATGTGGGTTTGCGCTGCCTCCCTGCAATGTGCCCGGCGTATCTCCCGCTGGCGGACGCAACAATTTGCGCCTGCTGTTGAAACCGCCATGCCGGAAGCGTCTTCCGGATTTTCCCAACGTCTGATTTCCCGCCCCTGGATGCGTCCTGTTTTACGTTATGTTGACGCGCATGTGTTCTTCCAGGCGCTTCCTGCGTTTGCCGCAATCGTGCTCATCAGTGTGTTATGGCAGTTGCCAATACCGGCCAATGACGCCGGTGAGGCGGGGTATTTTGCCGGTTCGGTATTCATTCTCTGCGCCTTTGCTGTACTGGTTCTGGAGCGTCACTGGACGCTAAAAAACCCGCTGGAATGGCCGGAAGCAGCAAAGCTCGCACCGATGATGCGCATGATGATTGGCGTGTTTTTGCTGAGTGCATTAGCCCTGATGTTTGCCCGTGAGGCTTCGGTGTGGCCTGCTCACCTGCTGATGCTCACCGGATTATTACCGGGGTTGGTGGCGCTGGAGCTTTTCCTGCGGGCGCTGATGGCGATGTTTTCGCCGCCGCGTGAGGATAAAGAGCCGGAGTTTATTGCGGGCAGCCTGCTGGCCGCGCAGATTTGCTGGCCGCCGCGTCCGTTACAGTTTGTGCAAAACGAACTGCATCAGCATTTTGGTATCGATCTTCGTCAGATCTGGGCGTTTCATTTTATGCGCCGTGCACTGTTACCGCTGGCCGCAATCTTGTTGCTGACCGGTTGGCTGCTGACGGGCATCAGCGAGGTGCCGCTGACCCAGCGCGGAATTTATGAATCCTTCGGCAAACCGGTGGCGGTCCGACAACCCGGTTTACATGCGGGTCTGCCGTGGCCATTTGGCCGTACGCTGATGGTTGATAACGGCGAAGTACATGAACTCACCACCGGTTCCGAAGAACCGGTCACCACCACACCGGTCACGGTGGCTGATACCGCCGAAGGCCCGGCGCCTGAAAGCGCAAACCGTCTGTGGGACTCCGGCCACAGCAGCGATAAATCACAAATCATCGCCAGTGCCACCCGTGACAGGCAAAGTTTTCAAATCATGAATATGGATGTCCGCTTTGTGTACCGCATCGCCATGAATGACGGCGCGGCGATGGCGAGCCTCTATCACACCGACAATATGCCGGTGCTGATCCGCAGTATTGCCAACCAGGTGCTGGTGCATGATTTTTCCTCGCGTACGCTCGACAGCCTGCTGGGAAGTGATCAGACACGCCTTGCCGCAGATATTGGCCGGAAAGTACAGAACCAGCTTGATCATCTCAACAGCGGCGTGGAACTGCTGGCTACGGTGATTGAATCAATCCATCCACCTGCGGGTGCGGCGGATGCTTATCACAGCGTACAGGCGGCACAAATTCTGGCACAAAGCGCCATCGCCGGTGAGAAAGGGCAGGCCTCGCAGCAACTGAATGCGGCACAGCAATTTGCCCGTCTGGCGCAGGATACCGCCAGTGCACAAAGCCACGAAAATCTCGATCAGGCACAGGTCATGGCGTTGCGCTTTAACGCAGAAAATCAGGCGTATCAGGCTGGCGGACAGTCGTTCCTGACCGACCGTTATTTTAGTCAGCTGATTCTGGCGATGCAGCAGCATCCGGAAGTTCTGATTGTTGATCACCGTATTGGCGGCGGGACTTCGCCGGTGCTGGATCTGAGAAATTTTACCCTGCCATTTACGCCCGGAGCGGATAAAGCGGCGCATTCTGTCAACGCGGAGACTACCCGGTGAATGATTCCCAACAACCTGAAGCCCACGGACACGATCACGATGCACATGGCGGACATCATCACGGTGCCGGACATCACCATCATCATTCCGGCCCGGCGGCCCCTGGACTCTGGCGACGGGTTACGATTGCTATCGTACTGGTGGCACTGATTGCCGCCACCGCCTGTCTGGTGCAGGTGCGTTCCGGCGAAGCGATGGTGATCACGCGCTTTGGTAATCCGGTGCGTGTGCTGTTGCAACCGGGGCTGGCATGGCATCTGCCGGTGCCGCTGGAGACCGCGATCCCGGTGGATTTACGTATCCGCACCACGTCCAGTGGGTTGCAGGATGTCGGCACCCGCGACGGTCTGCGGATCATTGTTCAGGCTTATACTGTCTGGCAGGTGAAAAACGATCCCCAGCATGTGCAGCGTTTTATCCGCGCGGTACAAAATCAGCCGGATATGGCCGCCGCGCAGATACGAACGTTTATTGGTTCGGCGCTGGAAACCACCACCAGCGGTTTTGCACTGGCTGATCTGGTTAACACTGATGCCAGTAAAATCCGCCTTTCCGGTTTTGAACAGCATTTGCATGATCAGATCGCCCGCCAGTTGCTCGACAGCTATGGCATTGAACTGGTGCAGGTCGGCGTTGAACGGCTGACATTACCGTCGGTGACGTTAGATGCCACCGTGGATCGCATGCGGGCAGAACGGGAAACCATTGCCACCGAGCGGTCCGCCGAAGGTAAGCGTCAGGCGGCTGAAATCCGGTCTTCCGCCGAACGCGATGCCCGTGTGATTAAGGCCGATGCGTCGGTCAGCGCAGCCAATATTGAAGCGCAGGCGCAGGTTCAGAGCGCGGCGATATACGCTAAAGCCCGGACCAGTAACCCCGAATTGTACGATTTGTTGCGCTCGCTTGACACGCTCAACAGCGTGATCACGCCGGGCACCCGGCTGGTGCTGCGCACTGATGCCGCACCGTTCCGGCAACTGGTTGAAGGTCCGCCCGCCTTGCCCGCCGCCAGCAACGGGCTGCGGCCATGAATCCGTTGTCCCGCTTTCAGGGGAATGCGTGGTTTCAGGCAGGACGCATAGCCTGTCTGGCGCTGTTTGCCATGACGCTGATTGCCGCCGCGAACTGGCTGTTCTCCAATGTGCGGCAGATAGAGCCGGATAAGCGCGCGGTGGTGATGCGCTTTGGTACGGTTTCCCGCACGGCGGGAGCCGGGTTGTTGCTGGCGTGGCCGGAACCGCTGGAGCAGGTAGAAATTTTACCCGCCGCTGACCGGGTAATCGAGCATCACGTGACCGCGTTGCTCAGAGAAAACATTGTGCCTGCGTGGACCAATACCGGCGGCGAGAAAAGTGATGCCGTCGCGGGCGCTGGGTATTTGCTGACCGGTGATTCCGGCGTGGTTCAGCTGGATGTGCAGGTGTATTACGTGATTACCGATCCGGTGGCGTTTGTGTTGCAGGGTGAACACGTGTTACCGGCCCTGGATCGTTTAACCGAGCACGCGGCGGTGGCGATTTGTGCCTCACGCGATCTGGATACCATTCTGGTCGCGCGGCCGGAAATGGTGGGTAACGACAGCCATATCGCCGAACGACGGGAACGGCTGCGTGGCGATTTACGTCAGGGCATTAATCAGCAACTCGCCGCCCTGAGAGCTGCAGGCAGCAACTCCGGTATCGAAGTCCGTCGCGTTGACGTGCAGTCTTCTCTGCCACCGTCGGCGGTTGAGGCGTTTAATGCCGTACTGACAGCCAGTCAGCAGGCGGATCAGAACATCGCCAGCGCGAGTAATGAGGCTGCCAGTGTGCATCAGGAGGCGGTTCAGGCGGCAGATCGCACCTTACAGGTCTCCCATGCCAAAGCCAGCGAACAGATAGCCCGGGCTTCCACGGAGACTGCAACTGTGGTGCAACTGGCGAATGATCATTCACCTGAATTACTGTGGCGTCTGTGGCGTGAACGGATGCCGGCAATCCTTGCCCATGCGGGCGGCGTCACTGCCGTTGATCCCCATGACGATGCACATCTGATCCTGCCGGGGCCAGACCGTCCATCCTCTCAACCCTGAGGTATTGCCCTGTGACTTCTTTTACTTCTGAAGAACCGGCAGCGAAAAGCGTGCTGTTAACGCGCCATGAACAGCGAAGCATGGCTGTACAGCTGCTTCTGGCGATGGCGGCGTTTGGTCTGCTGCTGTGCGGCTGGATCTGGCAATGGTTGTTTCCACAGCAAAGTGATGTCGGGCAAATTCTGTTTGGTGTGGCGTCATTGCTGGTGGCAGTTCCTGTGCTGCGCTCGGCAATTTATAGTTTGCGCAGCCCGAGCCTGCACGGCGTCACCGATCAGTTGATTGCGCTGGCTATGCTTGGCGCGTGGGCCACAGGAGACCTGATGACCGCCGCGTTGCTGCCGGGCATTATGATTTTTGGTCATATTCTGGAAGAGCGCAGCGTTATCGGTTCGCAGGAAGCCATCGATGCGCTCAGCCATCTGACCCGCAGCCGCGCCCGGCGGGTTTTGCCCGATGGTGAGATTGAGGAAATCGATAACCACCGGTTGCGAACCGGTGACCGGATTGAAGTGCGCGCCGGTGACCGGTTGCCCGCCGATGGCCGTGTGTTATCAGGTCGCGCCAGTCTCGATACCGCACCGATCACCGGCGAATCGGTGCCACAGGAAGCCTGCGCGGGTGACGATGTGTTCGGCGGTGCCATCAACCTCGACGGATTGCTTTGCGTTGAAGTCACGCGCACCGGTGCGGATGCTACGCTCGGAAAAGTGATTGCGTTGATGCAAAAAGCGGAGCATGCCAAACCGCCGATCACCCGTTTACTCGAGCGTTACGCCGGGCAATATCTGGTGCTGATTTTGCTGATTGCGGCGGCGACCTGGTTTATCACCCGTGATGCTCACGCCATGCTGGCGGTACTGGTAGCGGCCTGTCCGTGTGCGCTGGTGCTTTCCGCACCCGCCACCGCAATTGCTGGTATTGCTGTTGCCGCGCGTCACGGCATTCTGATCCGCAGCTCCGCTTTTCTTGAGGAACTGGCGGATCTGAATGCCATTGTAGTGGATAAAACCGGCACGCTGACCCACGGTGAACTGCATCTGCAACGTACGGTGCTGGCAGAGCATCAATCCTCTGACGCCGTGCTCAGTCTGGCGGCCAGTCTGGGCGCGGCGAGCAGCCATCCGGTCAGCCGTGCGCTATCTAAGTTACTGCCGCGTGAACAATACTTACCGCTGGAAGACGTGTCGGAACAGCAGGGTATGGGCGTGCGGGCGCAAACTGCGCAAGGCGAGGCGTTGTTAGGGCGCCCGGCATTCTTCAGCCAGAACACTATCGCGATGACCGTCGTACCTGAACATGACGGGCCGCTGGTTGGTCTGGCGCTGAACGGGCATTTTCTCGGCTGGCTGTTGCTGGCAGATTCATTGCGGCCTGAGGCGCACACGGCGTTAGCTGAACTGCGTCAGCTTGGCCTGCAGCGACAACTGCTGCTGACCGGCGATCGCGCCAGCGTGGCTGAGCGTATTGCCGGAGAACTGGGCATCAGTGATGTGGTGTCGCAGGCTTTACCGGAAGATAAACTGCATCAGGTCTCCGCTGAAATTGTGCAGGGTTACCGCCCGATGGTGGTCGGTGACGGCATTAATGATTCGCTGGCGCTAAAGGCTGGGGTGGTGGGGATTGCGATGGGGGCGGGCGGCAGTGATATCGCGCTCGCCTCCGCCGACGTGGTGCTGATCGGCAGCGACTTACGCCGTCTCGGCACCTGTGTTCGACTGAGCCGTGCCTGCCGCAGGACGCTGAAAATCAATGTGTTCATCGGGCTGGGCTGGACGCTGGTGGTGATGGCGGCGGCCGCGATGGGGTGGTTAGGCGTGGGGGGCATACTGATTGCCGCGTTGCTGCATAATCTCAGCACTTTGCTGGTGCTGGGGAATGCGGGGCGTTTGCTGCGTTTTGATGAGCCGCTTTAAATAAAGTCGGTTAGTTATATTTCTAAAATTTCAGGTGTTAGCCAGGCTCGATTCTTTTGCACCTGGCTAACACTCTTGTCAAAAGCGGCGGTTAAAGCTCAGCTTTGAAGGTATGCAGGCGACGCATGGTTTTTTCCAAACCTTCTTTCATCAGCAACTCAGTACAGCGCAGCGACTCATCAATCGCGTCGTCAATCAGCTTTTGTTCACTGGCTGGCGGCTTGCCGAGCACAAATCCCACCACTTTGCTTTTATCGCCAGGATGCCCGATACCGATACGCAGACGGTAGAAGTTCGGGTTGTTACCGAATTTACTCTGAATATCTTTCAGGCCGTTGTGGCCACCGTTACCCCCACCCAGCTTGATTTTCGCCATGCCCGGCGGGATATCCAGCTCGTCATGCGCGACCAGAATTTCATCTGGCTCAATGCGATAGAACTGCGCCATCGCCAGAACCGCTTTGCCACTCAGGTTCATAAAGGTGGTCGGCACCAGCAGACGGACGTCCTGACCGGCCAGAGAAAGGCGGGCGGTATAACCAAAAAACTTACTTTCTTCTTTCAGTTGCTGGTTGTGCTGGCGGGCGAGAAGGTCGACGTACCAGGCGCCGGCATTATGGCGGGTCTGGGCGTATTCTGCGCCGGGATTGGCCAGTCCAACGATCAATTTAATGCTGCTCACGATGTTCGCTTCTTTATCCGGTGAGGTTTAGCGCGCTAGTTTACCTGCCACTTTGGGTTGTGCCAAATATCAGACAGGGCAAACCCGCCTGATGTGCCAGATTTTGAATAGTTTACGTGTCTGACTATTCACTTTCCGAACGTATCTGACTGGAAAACGTAAAGATTTGTCATTCAATGTTCTCTGTCTGTGATCGTGACCGCAAAGTGAACCGGATGGGACGTCTATAGTTAAAGGCAGGAAAAGACAAGACAGCAGTGATGCTAAGACTATCGACAACTGGAGGTGACTTATGAAACGTAAAACCGCAAGAATAATCGGCAATGGCCTGATGGGACTCGGTTTGCTCACAATGGTCGGTGGTGTTGGTTATTCCATCCTGAATCAGATGCCTGAACTGGGGTTACCACAATTTTTAGCGCATGGCGCAATTGGTAGCATCTTCGTCGGCGCCATTTTATGGCTGGCGGGAGCCAGAGTCGGTGGACAGGAGCGTGTTGCAGACAGGTACTGGTGGGTTCGTCACTTTGATTCCCGCTGCACGAACGGTAAGTCACACCGTCATTCCTGAGTTTATCAGGCTGTAATCTGGCTTCTTTGGTAATAAAAAAACCGTTGTCGCTCACACGATAACGGTTTTTGCATTTCAGGTTCTGTCAAAACAAAATGCCCCTGAAAACAGGGGCATAATGATTAATGCTCGAACATCGCAGAAATGGATTCTTCATTGCTGATGCGGCGGATAGCCTCAGCCAGCATGCCTGACAGGGTCAGGGTACGCACTTTTTTCAGTGCACGGATTTCAGCGGAGAGCGGGATGGTATCACAGACAATCACTTCGTCGATGACGGAGTTTTTGATGTTTTCCACTGCATTGCCGGAGAAAATCGGGTGGGTGGCATACGCGAATACGCGTTTAGCACCGCGTTCTTTCAGTGCTTCGGCAGCTTTACACAGCGTGCCGCCGGTATCGATCATGTCATCAACCAGTACGCAGTCACGACCAGCGACGTCACCGATGATATGCATCACCTGAGAAACGTTTGCGCGTGGACGACGTTTATCAATGATAGCCATATCGGTATCGTTCAGCAGTTTTGCCACAGCACGGGCACGAACAACACCGCCGATATCCGGAGAAACCACAATCGGGTTTTCCAGGTTCTGTTGCAACATGTCTTCAAGCAGAATAGGGCTGCCGAACACGTTGTCTACCGGGACATCGAAGAAGCCCTGAATCTGCTCTGCATGCAGGTCTACAGTCAGAACACGGTCAACACCGACGCTGGACAGGAAGTCAGCAACAACTTTAGCGGTGATAGGCACACGGGCAGAACGCACCCGGCGATCCTGACGTGCATAGCCGAAGTAAGGAATAACGGCTGTGATACGACCAGCGGAGGCGCGGCGTAAGGCATCAACCATTACGACCAGTTCCATCAGGTTATCGTTAGTAGGCGCGCAGGTGGACTGGATAATGAAAATATCTCCGCCACGTACATTTTCGTTAATTTGCACGCTTACTTCACCGTCACTGAAACGACTGACGGCGGCGTCACCAAGGCTGGTGTATAAACGGTTGGCAATACGTTGTGCTAGTTCCGGGGTGGCGTTACCAGCAAAAAGCTTCATATCAGGCACGAGAAGAACCTCAGGCTTGCGTCCAGGGAAGACATTGGCTTTTGGCACCACCGGGCGGTGAGCGGTACCAAAGCATTATGCTCACGATACTTCTAAATCTTACTACTTAAATCTGTTGAATAATTGGCTGGCAAAGAACAGACACAAAACTACCGTGACTCTCTACGCTTTGCCCGCAGTTCTCAACCAGACGTCACGAAAACGGTGCAACGGCGAGATATTAACACCTTGTGCGACAAAACTCCGACTCCACGATGGTGTTTTGTCTAAAACCTGACGGGCGGCAGACTCGGTGTCGAATTCCGCAAACACACAGGCACCCGTTCCGGTCAGTCGCGACGGCGCGTATTCTAACAGCCAAGAAAGTAGCTGTTCAACCTCGTAAAAACGTTTTCTCGCAATCGGTTCGCAATCATTTGCGTAAGGCGTGTCTAAAAGCACATTTACAGTGCGTTTTGGTGTATTTCTGGTCAGTTGCGGATCGCTGAAAATCACCGGCGTCGCAATGCTGACACCCGGATGGGCGATCAGATACCATTTTTCCGCCGGTTCGACCGGCTGCAAAATCTCGCCAATCCCTTCAGCAAAAGCAGCATGGCCCATCACAAAGACCGGCACATCCGCGCCCAGCGTCACACCCATCTGAGCCAGTTCGGTATCAGAAAGGCCGCAATTCCATATCGCATTCAGTGCCACCAGCACAGTGGCGGCGTTGGAAGAACCGCCGCCCAGACCGCCGCCCATTGGAATTCGTTTTTGCAAGGTAATGTCTGCCCCCTGAGACGTGCCCGCGTGCTGTTGCAGAAGACGGGCGGCGCGTACCACCAGATTCTCGTCATCTGCAACGCCTTCAACTGGCGTGGTCAGCACGATATCGCCGTCGTCGCGGACTTTAAAACTCAGGCTGTCACCGTAATCCACAAACTGAAACAGTGTCTGCAGATCATGGTAGCCATTCGGGCGCTGGCCGGTGATATAAAGGAACAAATTGAGTTTAGCCGGAGAAGGCCACCATTGCTGCGTCATCTCAGTTTAGCGTCCAGTTATCCATTTTCAGCTTGATACGCTGTTCTCCCTGGGTCATTTCCAGACGCTGCGGCAGGGACGGTTTGGCATCCTCGTCATAGCTCTGATACACCACGGTGCCTGGTTTTCCGTTCTGCGTGAACTTAACTTGTGACAGGCGGTACTGACTGTCGAGGGTGAAATCGGTGCCGTCACCCGGCAAACCGAGCATCCACAAACGCAGATTAGCCAACGGAATCGACATGCCGGTCAGTTTCTGGATCATGTCATCCGGATTATCACTGGTGTAATGCTTGCCTTCATTGTTGGTCAACTGCGCAATACCGCTTTGCACTTTTAATTCCATTTCCGTGCTGCCCAGCGGATTGGTCAGCAATAAACGGTAGCTGTCAGGGGAATATTGTTGCCAGAAGAAGCGGGCATAGACTTTCTGTTTATCGGAAAGATAAGCGAAAGAACCGCGGGTCTGATAATGCTCGAGTTGTTTAACCTGAGCTTCGTGTTCACGCCACTGCGGTGAAGTCGGGCTGGTCGCCGGGCCTTTCGGCGCGTTAATCGAACAGGCGGCAAGGACTAAGCTTGCAAGAGGAAGAAGGCGAACAAAGTGTGCTTTACGCATTGGCATAACAGATAAAATCCTTTGTGCTTTGGCGAAATGGGATGCCAGGGCAAATGTGGCGTGCGTCAGTTTAGCACAGCCCGCGCGAGGGGTGATCTCAACCCTGTGCAGATGATCGGCGATTGAAAGGTTTTGGGACAATGCTGATGTGTAAAAGGATTTAACCGAAGATGCTGTTCGCCTTTTATTGATCTCGCGCATCTTGTAGAATGCCCAACAGACGTAAACCCATACTATTATAAAGTATAAGCCGATAATCGCTCTCCCTATGACCCTGCTTGCATTAGGTATCAACCACAAAACCGCCCCGGTGTCTCTGCGTGAACGGGTAACATTTTCACCCGAGACCCTCGATCAGGCGCTCTCCAGTCTGCTCCAGCAACCGCTGGTGCAGGGCGGTGTCGTGTTGTCTACCTGCAACCGCACTGAGCTGTATCTGAGCGTTGAGCAACAGGAAAACCTGCAGGAGCAACTGGTTAAGTGGTTATGCGATTACCATCATCTGAGTGAAGATGAAGTGCGCAAAAGCCTGTACTGGCATCATGATAATGAAGCCGTCAGCCATCTGATGCGCGTGGCGAGTGGACTGGATTCACTGGTGTTAGGCGAGCCGCAGATTTTGGGGCAGGTTAAAAAAGCCTTCGCCGAATCGCAAAACGGACGGGCGGTTTCCGGTGAACTGGAGCGTCTGTTCCAGAAATCTTTCTCCGTGGCCAAGCGTGTGCGTACTGAAACTGATATTGGCGCCAGCGCCGTTTCTGTTGCGTTTGCGGCCTGTACTCTGGCACGCCAGATTTTCGAATCCCTTTCTGAGCTAACCGTCTTGCTGGTCGGTGCGGGTGAAACCATCGAACTGGTGGCGCGTCATCTGCATCAGCATAATGTCCGCCACATGATGATTGCCAACCGTACGCGTGAACGTGCGCAGGTGCTGGCGACGGAAGTGAACGCAGAAGTGATCAGTCTGCAGGATATCGATTCCCGCCTCGCTGAAGCGGACATTATTATCAGTTCTACCGCCAGCCCGCTGCCGATTATTGGTAAAGGCATGGTCGAGCGCGCGTTAAAATCCCGCCGTAACCAGCCGATGCTGATGGTGGATATTGCCGTTCCGCGTGATATCGAACCGGAAGTCGGCAAACTGGCGAACGCCTATCTGTACAGCGTCGATGACCTGCACAGCATCATTCAAAACAATCTTGCACAACGCAAAGCGGCGGCCATTCAGGCTGAAACTATCGTTGAGCAGGAGAGTTCAAACTTCATGGCCTGGCTGCGTTCGCAGGGAGCCGTTGAAATTATTCGTGATTATCGCTCGCGTGCTGATATTATTCGCGCCGACGCACAAGCAAAAGCTCTTGCCGCCATTGCGCAGGGCGCTGACGTCGAAGCGGTGATCCATGAATTAGCCCACAAATTGACAAACCGCCTTATTCACGCACCAACCCGTTCTCTGCAACAGGCAGCCAGCGACGGTGATGTGGAGCGTTTGCAAATTTTACGCGACAGCCTCGGGCTGGGTCAGCAATAGTTCTCCTTTTCTCACAGGGTTAAACACCACGCATGAAGCCTTCTATTGTTGCCAAACTGGAAGCGTTACAAGAGCGCCACGAAGAAGTGCAGGCGATGCTTGGCGATGCCGGCGTCATTGCCGATCAGGATAAATTCCGCAGTCTTTCCCGCGAATATTCACAGTTAACGGCTGTTTCTGAATGTTTTCTTGCCTGGCGTCAGGCACAGGAAGATTTAGAAACTGCTGAGATGATGCTCGACGATCCTGAGATGCGCGAAATGGCGCAGGATGAGATCAAAGAGTGCAAAGCCAATATCGAAGAACTCGAAGAAAAGTTACAGGTTCTGTTACTGCCAAAAGATCCGGACGATGAACGCGGTTGTTTCCTGGAAATTCGTGCAGGAACCGGCGGTGACGAGGCGGCTATTTTCGCCGGTGATTTATTCCGTATGTACAGCCGCTACGCCGAAATGCGTCGCTGGCGTGTAGAGATCGTGAGCGCCAGCGAAGGCGAACACGGCGGTTATAAAGAAGTGATCGCCAAAATCAGTGGTGAGGGCGCTTACGGCCAGTTCAAATTTGAGTCAGGCGGCCACCGCGTTCAGCGTGTACCGGAAACCGAATCTCAGGGGCGTATTCATACCTCCGCCTGTACCGTTGCCGTGATGCCGGAAATTCCGGAAGCCGAGCTGCCGGAAATCAACGCCGGCGATTTGCGCATTGATACTTTCCGCTCATCCGGCGCTGGCGGACAGCACGTTAACACCACGGATTCCGCGATTCGAATTACCCACATTCCAACCGGTATCGTGGTGGAATGTCAGGATGAACGTTCACAGCACAAAAACAAAGCCAAAGCGATGTCCGTGCTGGGCGCGCGTATCCGTGCTGCGGAAGTGGCAAAACGTCAGGCAGAAGAAGCCTCGACGCGCCGTAACCTGCTCGGCAGTGGCGACCGTTCTGATCGCAACCGTACCTACAACTTCCCGCAGGGGCGTGTTACCGATCACCGCATCAACCTGACGATTTACCGTCTGGATGAAGTGATGGAAGGTAAACTGGACAGTCTGATCCAGCCGATCGTGCAGGAATATCAGGCCGATCAACTCGCCGCGCTATCTGAGCAGGACTGATGGATTTTCAGTCCTGGCTGCGTGATGCCACCCGCCGTCTTGCTGCGGGTGAAAGCCCGAAGCGGGATGCTGAAATCTTGCTTGGTTTTGTGACCGGCCGGGCAAGAACTTTTATTATGGCTTTTGGCGAAACGCTGCTGACAGCCGGACAACTTCAACAACTGGAAATTCTGCTTGCGCGACGTGAGCAGGGCGAACCCGTTGCCTATCTGACCGGCGAGCGAGAATTCTGGTCGCTGCCACTGTCTGTTTCTCCCGCGACATTAATTCCCCGTCCTGATACCGAATGCCTGGTGGAACAGGCGTTGATCCGTCTGCCTTCTCAACCCGTCAGCATACTGGATCTCGGCACAGGAACTGGTGCGATTGCACTGGCGCTGGCCAGTGAACGCCCGGATTGCAAGGTTACCGGTGTCGATCTGCAACCGGATGCTGTACGCCTCGCCCAACACAACGCGCAAAAGCTGAATATCCTGAATGCGCGATTTTTGCCGGGCAGTTGGTTTTCACCGGTAGCCGGTGAACGTTTCGCGCTGATAGCCAGTAATCCGCCGTATATCGATGCCGCCGATCCGCACCTGGCGAAGGGTGATGTACGTTTTGAGCCCGCCAGCGCGCTGGTGGCAGAAAATGCCGGTCTGGCTGATCTGGCGCATATTATTCAGGCGGCACCCGCGTATCTTCACAAAGGCGGCTGGTTACTGCTCGAACATGGCTGGCAGCAGGCGACTGACGTGCAGGCGTTATTGCGCGATGCCGGTTATCAGCATATCGCGACGGTAAAAGATTATGGCGATAACGATCGTGTCAGCCTCGGGCAGTGGGAGCCGCTACACGGATCAGAAGAAAATCAATTGGTTAGAATTTAAATTTCAAAGGAAACGGACAATGGCATATGTCTGGATCAAGAATCTGCATCTGCTCACTATAACCCTGAGTATTGCATTGTTTGTTTTACGATTTTTTTGGAAATGGGCAGGTTCTGCTATGATGCAGAAACGCTGGGTGAAGACTGTTCCCCATATTGTGGATACAGTGCTGTTATTAAGTGGTATTTCGCTTATCTTCATCACACACTTTTATCCGTTCAGCCCTCAGGGAACCTGGCTGACCGAAAAGATTTTTGGCGTTATTATCTATATCGCGCTGGGTTTTGTGGCTCTGAGCAAGCGACCAGTCAGTCAGAACATCCGCTGGCTGGCCTTTATTCTGGCGCTCGCTTGCCTGTATCTGATTCTTAAACTGGCGCTGACGAAAATACCGCTGCTAATGGGATAACTATGAGTACCCTTGCTGATTTTGAATTTAACACCGCCCGGCTCAGTACCGGGGTGATCAAAGTAACGGAAGCCGTGCGTTTCGATTTCAATGCGGACGACGTACGCCACCAGTTACAGTCACTGGTCGATGAAGCCCGCCGTGTCGTTCCTGAAGAGCTTGATCAGGATCAGCAGCTCGAAGTGTTGATTGAACTGTTTTACCGCACCTGGGGTTTTGGTGGCGCTGGCGGCGTTTATCGTCTGTCTGATGCTATCTGGATCGACAAAGTGCTGTCTTCGCGTCAGGGCACACCGGTTTCACTGGGGGTGATTTTTCTGCACATTGCCCATGAACTGAGTTTGCCGCTGATGCCGGTGATTTTCCCCACTCAGCTTATCTTGCGTGCTGACTGGCTCGACGAAGAAATGTGGCTGCTTAATCCGATCAACGGAGATACGCTCAATGAGCATATGCTCAGCGTATGGCTGAAAGGCAATCTGGGCGTAATGGCGGAAATAGAAGATGACGATCTGGAAGAAGCGGAAAACACGCTGATCGTCCGCAAAATGCTTGATACGCTGAAAGCCGCGCTGATGGAAGAAAAACAGTTCGAACTGGCTCTGCGCGCCAGTGAAACGGTATTGCAGTTTGACCCGGAAGACCCCTATGAAATCCGCGATCGCGGGCTGATTTATGCTCAGCTGGAATGCGACCATGTGGCGATTTCTGATCTCAATTATTTTGTTGAGCAGTGTCCGGAAGACCCGATTTCAGAAGTGATTAAAGTGCAGATCCATTCGATTGAGCACAAACAAGTTACGTTGCACTAATTTATACTTACCTTACGTCACATCCGCAAAGTTATGACAGAACAATGAGTTATGTTATTTTCGGGTGAAAGATTTATCACTAAAAAGGCCAAAGCATGAAACATAAAGTGGTTAGCATTCAGGACATCAAAGTCGCCAACGATCTGCCGTTTGTATTGTTCGGCGGGATGAATGTACTGGAATCGCGCGATATGGCGATGCGTGTGTGCGAGCATTACGTCACAGTGACGCAGAAACTCGGCATTCCTTACGTGTTCAAGGCGTCTTTCGATAAAGCCAACCGCTCATCTATTCATTCCTACCGTGGTCCGGGCCTGGATGAAGGTATGAAAATTTTCCAGGAGCTGAAAAAAGCATTCGGCGTGAAAATCATCACCGATGTGCATGAATCCTGGCAGGCGCAGCCTGTATCTGAAGTGGTTGATGTGATCCAGTTACCTGCATTCCTGGCGCGTCAGACCGATCTGGTTGAAGCCATGGCGAAAACCGGCGCAGTAATTAACGTGAAAAAACCACAGTTCGTCAGCCCCGGTCAGATGGGCAACATCGTCGACAAATTTAAAGAAGGCGGCAACGATCAGGTGATTCTGTGCGATCGCGGCAGTAACTTCGGTTATGACAATCTGGTTGTCGACATGCTGGGCATGAATGTGATGATCAATGCTACGGGCGGTCATCCGGTGATTTTCGACGTGACTCACGCACTGCAAACCCGTGATCCTTTCGGCGCTGCTTCTGGCGGTCGTCGTGCTCAGGTTGCTGAACTGGCTCGTGCCGGTATGGCGGTAGGTATCGCCGGTCTGTTTATCGAAGCGCACGAAGATCCTGCTCACGCGAAATGCGACGGTCCGTCAGCCTTGCCGCTTGATAAACTGGAACCGTTCCTGGTTCAGATGAAAGCCATCGACGATCTGGTGAAAAGCTTCCCGGCGCTCGATACCAGCAAGTAATCTGACCTATTCAGATAAAACAAAGGCGACCTCCGGGTTAATGCCGGTCACTTAAGCATTTTTATGAATACAAATTCATTTTTGTGCTTCAAAGGATAATGAAGGAATCAGGCTTATAGCGCTATTTTTCTTCATCGAAGGCCCAAATTCACGGGCCTCATTTCCTTAAGTGACCGGCATTAACCTCCGGGTCGCCTTTTCCGTTTACCGCGCAGGTTTATAACGCGTCGTGCAAAGAACTGTGGAAACTCAGTTTGCCTTCCACCGGCTGCATTCTGGCGCGGGCCAGGGTTTTCAGCGGCTGGAAAGGGATCTCAGCGATTCGCAGTTCTGTGCCTTCCGGCAAGGTATTGATGAAGTTGCGTAATGCACTGACGCCACCGGCATCGAGTACGGCAACGCGATCCCATACCAGAATGATCACTTTCTTGCCTTCGCTGCGCACCTGCAATTCACTGAAGATACGTTCCGCCGCAGCAAAGAACAGCGGGCCATTGATACGCAGCACCAGCGTATCTTCCGGTATGTCGGCCATCACTTCCGTCAGGCGGGTGAGTTTGGCGATACGGCGCATAAACAGCAGCGACGCCATCACGATACCTGCGGTAATCGCAATCACCATGTCGAACAGTACCGTCAGGCTCATGCAGGTCAGCATCACCAGAATGTCGTCTTTCGGTGCACGGCGCAGTAAATCCACCACTTTATGCGCTTCGCTCATATTCCACGCCACCATCAGCAACAACGCCGCCATCGCCGCCAGGGGCAGCCATGAAAGCAACGGTGCGAGAATGAGCAGGGCGAGGATCACCAGCAGCGAGTGAATAATGGCCGAGACCGGAGATGTTGCACCGGCGCGAACGTTAGCCGCAGAGCGCGCAATCGCCGCTGTAGCGGTGATGCCGCCAAAGAAAGGGCTAACCATGTTGCCGATACCCTGACCGATCAGTTCGTTATCCGAATGGTGTTTTTTGCCGGTCATGCCATCGAGCACCACGGCGCAGAGCAGGGATTCAATCGCGCCCAGCATTGCCATGGAAAACGCAGCAGGCAGCAGCGCCTGCACCAGAGACCAGCTCAGTCCGCTGCCATCGGATTGAGTCCACGGCAGGGCGAATTGCGGCAAAATAGGCGGAATGCCGTTGCCCTGCGAACCGTCAGGCAGCAGGAAGTGAAAGCGTGAACCTATGGTGGCGACAGGGTGTCCTGCCTGCATGAAAATGGCCATCACCGCGCAACCCGCCAGCAGAGCCGGAAGATGGCCGGGCACGCGCAATCCCAGTTTTGGCCAGAGGATTAATATACCGAGCGTCACAATCCCTATCGCGGCATCGCCGATATCCAGCGTTGGCAGCGCCATGACCAGCGCCGCAACTTTACTCAGATAATGTTCCGGCACCGTTGCCATCGTCAGGCCAAAGAAATCTTTAAATTGCATGGTGCCGATGGTGATCGCAATACCGGACGTAAAGCCGAGCGTGACAGGCAGCGGTATGTATTCGATCAACCGGCCAAATCGCGCCAGCCCCATGAAGAGGAGCATAAAACCAGACATCAGCGTAGCCAGCAATAAACCGGACAAGCCGAACTGTTGTGAGACTGGATAGAGAATGACAACAAACGCCGCCGTCGGGCCGGAAACACTGAAACGTGATCCTCCGAAAACAGCGATGACAATCCCGGCAATGGCCGACGTATACAGCCCGTATTGCGGCGGTACACCGCTGCCAATGGCCAGCGCCATGGCCAGCGGGATGGCGATGATCCCCACGGTGACGCCAGCAATGGCATCTTTGAGTAAGCGTTGAAGCGTATATTTTTCACGAAAACAGGCGTCTATCAGTGCGCTGAAAGGCCTGATATGGCGTCTTCCTGAAGTATTCATAGGATGTAAATCACCTGACAGAAGAATGGATATTAACCCGGTATTCCTTCACCGGAAAAACGGTAGCCTACGCCTTTCAGGGCCACTACGCGTAGACATAAATCAAGCCTTGCTTACACAAAGGCGTGTTGCCGCCCTTATAGTGTAATTGTTCGCCATGTGATGTGCCGCCAGATATTTCATGCGTGAAAATAATCATGGCATTCATCATCTGTATTTAACTTAATACCCGAAATCAGCCTGAAAAAGCCCGGGAGGATGCATTTATCTGTGCCGGACATACGGTAATGATGTAGTTAAAAATAATCCCGGCAACCGGATAGGCTGCTGATGAATCAGCGGATCTACACGAAAAACGCCCGATGCAGACGAAGGCTATAGTCTGCATCAGGATTGGTTTTGGTCTCTCCCCATTTACCTGCTACGGGTGAGGCATAAACTCTGCCAGCGGATACTTTTGCTTTCCACGGTCATCAAGGTTGGAAGGGCTTAACCAACTTTCCATGGCCCGACGGATCCCATCCCACTCCTCGTCAATAATGGAGTACCAGCGGATGTCACGGCTATGCCCCTTCGAGACTTGTGTCCGTCTGAGCGTACCTTCATAGGTAAATCCAAGTCTTTCAGCCGCACTGATGGCGGCCTGATGCAGGCTGTCACATTTCCAACCGCACCGGCGATACTGGAGTGTTTCCAGGGTGTAAGAGAGTAAAAGAAATATGGCTTCTGTGCTGCACAAGGTCCGTTTCATAAGTGGTGACCAGTTAACCCAGCCAATTTCTACAGATCCGTTATCAGGGTCCATTCGTTGCAACGCGAGAAAGCCCGTGGCCTTACCCGTGGACAAATTAATCACCGCGTAAAAAAGCGGATCTTTGCTTGCGGAAAGTGAGGCGATATAGTGATCGCACTGTCTGATCGTGATGGGGCGTTTAATATGAAAGTATGTCCAGTCACGTTCGTCATCGATACTGTGCCAGGCGTCAAATAAATCCCGGCTATGTTTGAGATCAATCGGCTCAAGCAGACAATATTTCCCCCTAAGTATAACTTTTTGCGGGAGCGAGCGTGGCTGCCAGTCGGGGAGTGATTGACCCAATTCTTGTCCGTAAACATTTACTTCCGTCATTATAAACCTTCATGCGTGGTTAAATTTATAAAAGTGTCGCCGGGTGACAGTAGACAAAATGAACTCAACCTGAATACAGCAAAGTGACACACCAGTGATGATAATAATCAATACGATAAATCTGGAACGCCATACATTCTTTTTGAAAGATTTTTGAAAGTCAGTTTGGTTAACATAATAAAATCATTATTTAACATATCCATATGTTTTCTTATATTATTTTAGCATTCCCTGGTGTGGGTGCATTGTAGCTGAAATATTTATCGGTAAAAAAATAATTTACCTTAGGTCGAAATTCATTAATTATCACAAATCAAACTCAATAGTTTGATTTATATGTACTTTAATTTTCACGGCGTTATCGGGTACTATTCAAAATAGTGCGCCAGATCACAGGGATGTATTGATGTTGTGACTAGCAGGCTAATGTTAAATGACGTTGTTATTCCTCGTTTTATTATAATTGCCCTCTGCTTTATTCTGGTTTCATCATATTATTTTTAGGTTTTTATGATTTGCGTAAATTATTTGTATTCGTTTTTTGAGTTTTCCGCGTAATGACATGTTGACAGGGCTAAATAATTAAATTGATCAGGATAATGAAAATGAGGCATACAAATTATTAAAATGTAGACTATGCTTATTAAGTTCAGGAACGTCTGGATGCAGTAGTATAAATAATGAAGTTTTTGGCGCTGATAGCCTGATGTATCAGCGCTTTTTTTTTATTTTCTATCATATTTTTATTTATTGCTCTGCCGTACGAATAAGTCTCATTCAGTCGAATATTTGGACAGTGGTAATATTATTGGTATATCAAAATCTTTAACCTTCTCACAATTAAAAGGAGCCTTGTGCGGCTCCTTTTGTTTAGCTTTCACCGTCGTGAATTATTTTTGCGTGCCATCTTCAATTTTCGGCGGATAGGGCAGGTCAGCGGCTTTACGCATCTTCGCCACATCTTTCGCGGTGACCGTGGCTCCCGCCGGATTGCCAAACTGTGTGCTGACGTAATGACTCAGCGTCGCAATCTGGTCATCATCGAGCTGACTGGCAAACGACGGCATCATGATTTCGCCTTTATCCATGTGGCGCTGGACGCCGTTGAGGATGACCGAAACCTGATTGCGGCTGTCGTAAGAACCGGTGCTGGTATGGCTGAACAGTGACGGATAGGCATGGAATCCCTCGCCGCTGCCTTCACCGCCTTTGCCGTGACAGGCTGCGCAGCTGGCATTAAACAGGGCGGCGGCTGACTGGTCGATTGTCTGGCCTTCGGCGCGCAGTGGGTAAATATCCTGATTCTGCTCACCCCATGCATCTCGCGGTTTGGTTTGCTTGTCATCTCCGATTGCCGGGACGGAACGGATATAGGTGGCAATCGCGTTCAGGTCACTGTCTGAAAGATGCTGCAGACTGTGCTCAATGGCTTCTGACATCGCCCCTGACGCTGACGCCTTACCGGCAACAAAACCTGTTTTCAGGTAAGTCACCAGATCCTGCTGCGACCAGTTGCCGATCCCGGCATTTTTATCCGGCGTGATGTTGAAAGCTACCCATGAGCCTAAATCGCCACCGGAAAACGCTTTGTCGGTGTCCATGCCCATGGTCAGCGTGCGCGGCGTATGGCAGGTGCCGCAGTGTTCCAGCGCTTCCACCAGATAAGCACCACGGTTCCAGTCCGCTGATTTGGACGGATCGTTTTTCAGCTCACCTCTGTCGAAGTTAAACAGCTTCCACACGCGCATGCCCCAGCGCTGGTTGAAAGGGAAGGACAAATCCGTCTGCGGGCCAGCGGAATGTACCGCTGGCAGCGACATCAGATAAGCTTTGATCGCTAAAACATCTTCACGTTTCATTTTGGTGAAGGAGTCGTAAGGCATAGCGGGATACAACTGTTGTCCGTCTTTGCCGACACCGTCACGTACCGCGCGCACGAATTCATCGTCCGTCCAGTTGCCAATACCAAACTGTTTGTCAGAAGAAATGTTGGTGCCGTAAATCACCCCGAAAGGCGACGCCAGCGGATAACCGCCGCCGAATTTTGCCGTTTTATCCGCCCCCGGCGCAGTATGGCAGGCGGTACAGTCACCGGCTGTCGCCAGATATTCACCGCGCTTAATTAAATCTGCGTTGCCCGCTGCGTCATCAGCCCGGGCGGCGTTAGCCGCGACCATTAACGGCAGCAACGCCAGCATGAATTTCATTTTCATTACTCAGTCCTCAGAAAATCAATCAGGCCAGGCTTTTCAGCACCGTATCAGCCATACGCAATGCCAGCGCAGTTCCCGACAGCGTGGAGTTCACCGTTGAAGCAGAGGGCATAATGCCGGTACCGGCGATGAACAGGTTCGGGTGGTCATGCGTACGGCAATCACCATCCACCACGGAATCTTTCGGGTCGCTGCCCATGATCATGGTGCCGGTAATATGCTGGTTGTTGTCGTACACCCCACGCTTGCTGTACACCACTTCGGTGCCGCCCATTTCTTTGACGATTTTCTGAAAATCAAGCATCGACTGGTCATAACCGCGGTGAACGTAGTCCGGGAATTTGTAATGCACTTCGAGGCGCGGAATACCCCATTCGTCTTTCTCGGTTTTGCTCAACACCACACGGTTTTCCGGTTCCGGCAGCATTTCCAGCAGGCATTTCAGCTGAATAAAACGCTCGGACTGATAGGTCAGTTTGTCGTTCAGCGCTTTACCGTAATAACCCTGACGCACCAGGCGCTCGGTCAGATAACGCACCGGCGACGTGTTGGCGACGTCGATACGCAGCGCAGAACGATCGCGACGGAAATCACCATCACGCAGATTATTGATACTGCCCGGGCGCATCGGGCCGCGGCCGAAATACACTGGCTCGTCAGCGTAAAACTCAACAGAGGTGCCGGGGTGATCCATCAGATTTCGACCCACCATGCCGGAGCTGTTGGCGATACCATTCGGGTATTTATCGCTGGTGGACATCAGCAACAGTTTCGGGCTTTCGATGCCGTTGGCGGTCAGCACGAAGCGTTTACCGGTGACTTTATGGGCCACTTTGTCAGCATCCAGATAGTGCACAGCCACGATCTCGCCGCTGTCACTGGCTTCGATGTTGTACACCACGGCGTTGGCAATCACGCGCACACCGGCTTCGATAGCTTTGCGCGCCGAAATACCGCCGTGATACTGCGCATCAATCGGGCAAACAGGCATACAGTTATTGTTGCCGCAGCAGGCAGGACGACCGTCATAAGGAATACTGTTACGCGCCTGCGGGCCGATACCTAATACGTAACCGAGTTTGGCAATGCGTTTGCTGATGCGGTCAAAACCGTAGGGCAGCGGAATACCCGGCAGCGGATAGGGTTGTGAACGCGGTGAATCCAGCGCGTCGTCACCGGAAACGCCCATCTGAATTTCGGCTTCGGTGTAATACGGCTCCAGATCTTCATAACTGATTGGCCAGTCACGACCCACGCCATACAGCGTTTTGATTTTCATATCATTTGGCAGCAGGCGAAACGCCTGTCCCGCCCAGTGCCAGGTTGTGCCACCGACACCGCGCAGATACTGAGCAGCGTAGAGGTCCGGGCCTTTCTGGATCAGATAATTGTTATCTTTCGGCTGGAATTTCGGTTGCGGTGCCCAGGGTTTCGGCGGATAGGGTTCGGTAAAGTCGCCTTTGAGCGGTGACTGACGGAACAGTTCTACCGCTTCGTCTCGTTTGATCACCGGCCCGGAATCGAGCATCAGCACGGAAACGCCGGCTTTGACCATTTTCAGCGCAGCCAGCGAACCGGCGATACCGGCACCAATAACAACGACATCTGCATTCAGTGCATCAGCCATGAGCAATCACCTCCGTGGAATTTTGTTGCAGTGCAGCAGGCTTGTTGACCCAGAAATTCGGTTCACCCGGCGCATAACTCGGCGGCAGCAGGTTATTTTTCAGCAACTGATAGCTGACGATATTTTCAAATCCGATACATTTCTGACTGCCGGGTTGACCGACCACACCGAGATACCAGCCACTGACCAGTTGCTGATACAACTGCGCCAGCTCTGCCGGTTGCTGTGCAAGAAGCTGATGTAAATCATCACCCACCACGCCGCGGTGTGCGGTGATCAGTGCTGAAAGGGTACCGAGTTGTGAGTCGAGCTGCGCGTTGTTCTGCGACTGATGCAGCCAGCTGTAAAGTGCCTGAGCGAGGTGCGGTTCGAGCCTGTCCATGCCGGTCAGCTGTTTAGAAAGTGCCATAAAACTGTCTGGCATTGTCACAGCTGAAGCCAGCGGTGGCGCGGCATGGGCGAGGGTAGCAAATACGCCACCGCCCAGCATCTGGCTACCGATACCCGCAACCATGACGCCCGCAGTGCCGAGTATCCACCGGCGACGAGAGAGATTGATCATGCTGAAAGTCCGTAAATGTTCCGTATAAAACGGCCATGGGCGTGGCCGTCAACAAGAAGGAGTAATTGAAAGTGCCTGTTATTTCAGGACGCTGGCTGCTTTTTCTGATGACTGATTATCGATGTCCTGCTTCGGCGTACTGACACCGACGGCACCGACCACTTCACCGTTAATCGTCAGCGGGAATCCACCACCCAGTGGCACGGCATTCGGGATCGCCAATACGGTGGTTTCGCCACCCTGCAGGCGTTGCATGAATTTCAGCGAAGGAGTGTGGTAGAGCGCGGAAGTGCGCGCTTTGCCGATGGACGCATCAACACAACCGGCCGGAGAACCGTCAAGGCGCTGGAAGGCCAGTAATGAACCAGATGCATCAACTACCGCGACGCAACCGGTGCTGTGTTGTTCTGCAAGAGTGGATTTCACACTGTCGATGACTTTGGCTGCCTGCGCGTTATCCAGCGGAGGATGTCCGGCGGCGAAAGCGGAAGTGGCGGAGAAGAAAAGCGTGGTGGCACACAGTAAAGCCTGTGTGGTGGTTTTTTTAACAGACATAGACTCATCCCTTGTAGCAGTAGCAAAACATGACTTGACGTATTTTTCGAATAAGATTTTTTAAATAAGTGTTTTAAATCAATAGAATTAAAAACAATAACGTTAACGGGGGGAACACTCTGGTGTGTTTCTTAATGCCACACGAACAAAGGCGTTATTGGTTTTTGTTTCGCGGATGTTAATTCAATTAACAAAACAGCAAAAGTGACGGTTGCGCTGGGAAATTAATTCCCGGGAGATTTTGTGCGGATATTATGAGCAAAGCGGGCCTGCAGGCCTTGTTGGATAAGGACTGAACATTTTGTGCTGTTACGAACCAGATGATCCGTTTATATTAATTAAATGTGATCCTGTTAACAAAAAACCTCCCGAAAAGGGAGGTTTGTATTTTGCCGACAGCGCAAAGAAACGGGAGGGCTAATGGGCCGCCGGTCTGAGAGCCGGTGTACGGAAATCCAGCGATGCAATAATGCTGTTTGCTGCCTGTCGTCCGTCCGACATAGCTGTCACCACCAGGTCGGCGCCCCGCACCGCATCGCCGCCTGCAAATATCTGCGGGTGACTGGTCTGATACGGGAAGCGGCTGTGATGCGGGGCCTGTAACAATCCCTGTTCGTCGTGCCTCACCGACAGTTCATCCAGCCACGGCATAGCATGCGGCAGAAAGCCAAATGCCATAATGACCGCTTCCGCTTCGAGCAGGAATTCAGAACCGGCAATCGGTGTGGGTCTGCGTCTGCCGCTGGCATCCGGTTCTCCCGGGGCGGTACGGACTAAGCGGATACCGCAGACTTCGCCCCGGTTATTCAGCTCAATGCTCACCGGCTGAACGTTAAACATAAACTCAGCCCCTTCCTCGCGTGAGTTTTTCACTTCTTTCTTCGAGCCCGGCATGCTTATTTCATCGCGGCGATACGCACAAATCACGCTTTTGGCATTCTGGCGCAGCGACGTGCGCAGACAATCCATCGCCGTATCGCCGCCGCCGAGCACGACCACGCGTTTTCCCGCCATGCTGACATAAGGCTCATGTTTCAGTTCGGGCAGATTCATCAGATGTTTGGCGTTCGCAATCAGGAACGGCAGGGCGCTGTAAACGCCCGGCGCGTTTTCATTTTCCAGCCCGGCTTTCATCGCTTTATACGTACCCACACCTAAGAATATTGCATCGAACTCTTCCAGCAGTTGTTCCGCCTGAATGTCGACGCCGATTTCGGTATTGAGCCGGAACTCAATGCCCATTTCAGTGAAGATTTCCCGGCGTCTGACCAGCACGTTTTTATCCAGCTTGAACGCCGGAATACCAAAGGTCAGCAGGCCGCCGATTTCAGGGTGACGATCAAAGACCACGGCTTTTACGCCATGCCGCGCCAGCACGTCAGCGCAGCCCAATCCGGCCGGGCCTGCACCCACCACGGCTACGCGATAATTACGCGGAATAACCTCTGAAAGATCGGGTTTCCAGCCTTGTGCCAGCGCGGTATCGGTAATATAGCGCTCAATATTGCCGATGCTCACTGAGCCTTGTTTATCAAAAGTGCAGGCGCCTTCGCAAAGCCTGTCCTGCGGGCAGACGCGGCCACAGATCTCCGGCAGGCTGCTGGTGCGGTGCGAAAGCTCTATGGCTTCCAGAATGTGTCCCTGTTTCGCCAGCGCCAGTAATTGTGGGATATCGTTATGCAGCGGGCAGGTCCAGGCGCAGAAAGGGTGATCACTGCAATGCAGACAGCGGCCAGCCTGTTCTTCAACCTGCATCGGTGTAAAGCGCGCATAGATCTCATTAAACGTGCTTTTACGTTCGGTGAGCGGGGCTTTTGCCGCATCGAGGCGCGGTGGTGCCAGGGCGGCGGCGAATACGGCTGCTGATTTGCTGGTCAGTGAAACCTGAGGATTCCGGCCCATGGCGGCGCGGTATTGTTTATCAGCACGGTTCTGAGCAATGACCTGATCGGTGATGAGATGCAGTGCCTGTGTCGGGCAGGCATTGACGCATGCCTGTCCGTCCGGGCTGTCATTGCACAGATCACATTTATGCGCCACGGCTGCCGCGGCGGGTAAGCCGGTCAGCGGATAGCTCTCATGCTGTACGATATCAATGGCGCCAAACGGACAGGCCACGGCGCAGGTTTTACAGCCGATACAGCGTTCTTCCAGCAACTGAATGCTGTCGTTACGACGAACGAATGCGTTTGTCGGGCAAACCTGTAAACACGGGGCATCTTCGCACTGACGGCATAGCACGGCGCTATGCCGATCGTTTTGCCGGATGACATGAATGCGCGGGGTAAACTGTTCTTTCGACGGATAACATTGTTCATTGTGAGACAAGACGCAAGCGACCTCACAGGCGCGACAACCTATGCAAGCCTGAGAATCAGCAATAATAAATTGGTTCATTTTTACCCTGTCGGCATTTTAGTTTGCTGTGGTCTCTCATAGACCACACAAATACTATGGGTTTGTTTGTCATCCTAATGGATACAAACACAGGGTTTATTTGAGGTGTGTCACAGTTTGACGTGTTGTTGCAGTGAGGGAGTTTAAAAAAACGCCGCCAGACGTGGGCCGGGGCGGCGTTTTGCAGGACAACGCTTCGCAGGTTATTTTTACGGATGCCAGCTGCTGCGGCATTCATCACGACGGAAACTCAGCACGCGGCTGCGGTTGGAAATCAGCCGGACGTTGTAGCCCTGGAAATAAAGACAGAAGTTTTTCTTCCACGGTCCGTCAGGGAGTTCCACCAGCAAACGCCCCGCACCCAGCGATGTTAACTGGCCGCTGGCACGCAGCGTGCCGACGCCCATCAGCAACTGATCGCCCTCAATATCAAAGGCGGCTTTCGATTGGGGATGATACCAGCGCCCCTGAACCATTTTCAGGCAATCATTGGTTTCCACCGGGGTAAAGTAACGCGGCGCGTGTCCGATTTCACCCTGAATGGCGGTGCCGTCCCAGCGCAAACGCATCGGCATGTGTGCGGATAGGGTGATGGCCTCGTCGGCGTCCGCGCCCTGATAGAGGTTATCGGCAGCGCCGAGATAACTGGCCGTGCCATTGCTGACTTTTAGCCAGTACGGCTCGGCAATGCTGGCGTATACACCATCCGGCAATGCATGGCTACGCGCCGGGAGCGGCGCAGCTAACAGTGACGACATGACTTCCAGCACATGGGTAAACGCTGTGGTGTCTTCGCGATTGGAGACCAGCGCAATGCCTGCATCAAGCTCAGGATGAAGCAGGAAATAGGTTTTATAACCGGCATGGGAACCGCCGTGGCCGTAAACCGTATGTTCACCGATTTTCGTCGAGGTGATGCCCAGCCCGTAAGCGGAAGGAATGTCGCCTTGCAGATAACGTTGTTCTGTCAGCGTTTGCAGTACGCCCGCGCCCGGTCCGTTTTGTGAAAGCAGGCTTTGCAGCCATACTGAAAGCGAACGTACGCTGCCGGTCAGGCTACCGGATGCAGACAGATGCAAACCTGCGACGGCTGTTTTCCAGCCTGTCGTGTCCTGCCAGTAACCGGGCACCAGGTCCGGGACGATATCGAACCAGGTTTCCGGCGCATGGAAAGCGATATCCAGCGGCTGCGTGATATACTTTTGCAGCAGATCCTCAAACAAAATGCCTTTTTGTTTGAGGATTTCTTCCACCAGCCGGTAACCGGTGTTGCTGTAGGAAATCTCAGTCCCTGCTGTGAAGTTCAGAGCGCCGTCCTGCGTCAGGAATTCCATAATGGCACTGGCTTCGCTGACGTTGTAAACAGAAATCCCCAGCAGCGAAAGAGTTTCCCGCACGTCCGGCAGGCCTGCGGTCATGTCCAGCGCCTGCCCGAGGGTCACTTGTGACATCGGCGCTTTCAGTTGCGGTAAATGCTGACCAAGGGTATCACTCACCGAAAGACTGGCATCGCTTTTCAGCAAGGCCAGTGTGGCGAAAATATGTTTTGTGACAGAGGCATAGCGGACAACAGAATCGATGCTGAAAGGTGTCGATGTGCTGAGGTTTGCCAGCCCTCCGGTCGCGAAACTGCGGAGAGTTTTACTGTCAAAAAGGGTGATCGCGCCGCCCGGTTCTCCGGGTTTATCCCAGTTTTTAGTTATGCGTTTTGCTGTTTCTTCAGCCGCCTGCCACTGTAATGCAGACTGTTCGGTGGATGTCATTAACGTCTCCTGACTGTCTTTCAGTGAAAAAGTGGGCAGCCCGGGCTGCCCGCGAAACCCAAATACGTTCACGGCAGGAACGATTATCCGGGCTCCTCTAAACTGAGACTTAACGATCGTAACTCGGCTGTGTGCGGATGGCTGACGTTGCCCATCCGTAAATCGTCTGCGCTCAGAAGTTCGACCATTTCACCACCAATCATTACGCCAATGCTGGTGCAAAGATGCGTAACGACGGCCAGATTGTGACTGACCAGAATATAAGTCAGTTTCCGGCGTTCACGCAGGTCGCTTAGCAGGTTGAGGATCTCCGCCTGCACCGAGACATCCAGCGCCGAGGTCGGCTCATCGAGCAGTAAAATTTCCGGTTCTGAAATCATCGCCCGCGCGATTGCGACCCGCTGACGCTGACCGCCGGAAAGCTGGTGCGGGAAGCGAAAACGCACCGTCTGCGGCAGGCCGACTTCGGCCAGCGCATCAGTGATACGTTTTTCGATATTCAGAAAACCGTGCACAATCAGCGGTTCGCTGAGAATGCGGTCAATGGTCTGGCGCGGATGCAGCGAGCCGTACGGATCCTGAAATACCATCTGCACGCGGCGGAAAAAGCGTTTCTGGCGCACCGGCACTTGATCTTCGCCGCCAATCACCATCCCGCCGGACCAGGACTGATTCAGCCCGGCCAGTGCGCGTAAAATGGTGGACTTGCCCGAGCCGCTTTCTCCCACGATGCCGAAACATTCACCGGGCGCGACACTGAAACTCACGCCTTTCACCACTTCGGTATCGCCGAACGCGATGCGCAGGTTATTGAGGATTATTTTGCTGTTATCCAGAGGAGGGAGTTCTGCTGTCATGAGGTTTTCCATGCTTCGTCACGCACCAGCACTGGCAGTCTGTCCCGAGGATGTTTCAGCGACGGCAGACATTCCAGCAGCCCGCGGGTGTAAGGATGTTGAGCTTTCAGTAAATTACCGGCTTGTAACGTTTCGACGATACGCCCGGCGTACATGACGGCCACGCGGTCACAGAATTTCGATACCAGTGGCAAATCATGGCTGATCAGAATCAGCCCCATGCCGCGGCTGGATACAAGGTCATCGAGCAGACGCAAAATCTCAGCCTGCACAGTGGCATCAAGGGCGCTGGTCGGTTCATCGGCAATCATCAGTTCCGGATCAGGAGCCAGCATCATGGCAATCATTACGCGCTGACCCATGCCGCCGGATACCTCATGGGCATAACGCTCGGCCACTTTATGCGGCTCACGGATACGCACCTGATCCAGCAGTTCAATTGCCGCATTCATGGCCTGTTTTTTCGAGCCGCCTTTATGCGTTTGCCAGGCTTCAGCCACCTGTTTACCGACCGGCATCACCGGATTGAGCGAGTATTTCGGATCCTGCAAAATGAAACCTACCCGCTTGCCACGGATCTGACGCATTTGCTTCTCGCTGGCATTGCGCAAATCGATGCCGTCGAAAGACAGCGCTTCGGCGCGACACCTTGCGCTGGAAGGCAGAAGGTTCATCAGGCAACGTGCTGTCAGGGATTTACCCGAACCACTTTCGCCTACGATGCCAAATTTCTCCTTACCCAATGACAGCGATACGCCGCGAACGGCATCGAAACTGCCGCTGTTGGTCTGAAACGTAATATGCAGATCTTTGATATCAACCAGCATTATTGCTCCTTAGGATCGAGGACGTCACGCAGCCCGTCGCCGAGGAAGTTAAACGCCAGAGAGGTCACAAAAATGGCAATGGCCGGAATTAATGGTACCCACCATTCACTGAACAGGAAGCGGCGGGCAGTGGCAATCATCGCCCCCCATTCCGGCGATGGCGGTTGAGCGCCCATACCTAAAAAGCCCAGACTCGCAGCGGTGATAATGATCGAACTCATGTCCAGCGTGATACGCACCACCAGGCTCGGCACACACAGCGGCATGATATGGCGCAGCACGATGCGGGCAGGTGTTGCGCCAGTCAGACGGCAGGCGGCAATATAATCCGTGCCGCGTACCTGCATGGTTTCTGCACGTGCAAGGCGGGCATACGGCGGCCAGGCGGTGAGGGCGATCGCCAGAATAGCGCTCTCGATACCGGGTTTGAGTGCCGCCACAAAGGCCAGAGCCAGGATCAGACGCGGGAAGGCCAGAAAAATGTCGGTGATGCGCATCAGAATACGGTCAAGTAATCCGCCCGCATAACCGGCCACGCAGCCAATCAGCAGGCCGAGCGGGGCGACAATCGCTACCACGATAATCACCATTCCGAGCGTGATACGTCCGCCATAAAGAATACGGCTCAGGGTATCACGGCCCAGTTCATCTGTTCCCAGCCAGTGCAGGGAAGACGGTTTTGCCAGACGATGCGCCAGATCCTGTGCGCCCGGGTCGTAGCTGGTCAGCCACGGCGCGCAAAGGGAAATCAGCAACACAATCAGCACGGTAAACAGGCCGGTTACTGCCAGCGGGTTTTTACGCAGACCGAGCCAGATGCGGTAACGACGGCCCCAGACGGCTTGCGTGCGGGTGTGCGGTGTGTCGGCCAGCAGCCAGGCGCGGCTGCCCGCGCGGGGTTGAGGTATGACAGGTAAAGTGCTCATTTTACGCGGGGATCCAATAGTCGGTAGAGAAGGTCAGCCAGCAGGTTGAGCAGCACATAAATCGCGCCAATCAGCAATGTTGAGCCGATCACCGGATTCATATCCGCATTCATCAGCGACACGGTGAGATATTGTCCGAGACCCGGCCAGGAGAAGACGTTTTCTGTGACCACGGCGCCTTCGAGAAGGCCCGCGTACGTCAATGCCAGCACGGTGATCAGTTGTACGCCGACGGTGGGGAAGGCATGTTTCCAGATAACCCGTTGCGCCGAGAGCCCCTTGGCACGGGCGGTGATCACGTATTCCCCGCCCAGTGCGTTGAGCATGAAAGTACGCGTCATGCGGGTGATATAAGCCATGCTGAAATACGCAAGGATCAGCACCGGCTGCACCATATGGGCGAGGGCATCCCAAAATGCGCCCATGTCACCGGCCAGCAGAGAATCCACGGTAAGCAAGCCGGTGACCTGCGGGATCATGTCCTGATAAATGATGTCCTGACGTCCCGGCCCCGGCGCGATACCCAGCGCAGAGTAGAAAATCAGCAGGCTGAGCAGCGCCAGCACAAACACCGGCAGCGAGTGACCGGCCAGACATACCACGCGGATAGTCTGATCAATCCAGCTGCCCTGACGGGTGGCGGCCCAGACGCCCAGCGGAATACCGACAATGGCGGCGATAATGATCGCCGCCGTGGCCAGTTCCAGCGTGGCAGGGAAAAACCGGGCGATATCCGTGGTGACAAGATTGGAGGTCAGGGCAGAGCGCCCTAAATCACCGTGGAATACCTGACTGAGATAATGGAAAAACTGCAACCAGAGGGGCTGATCCAGCCCCATTTCATGACGAACCCGTTCGACCACTGCCTGCGGGGCATTATCGCCAACCGCAGCCAGAACCGGGTCCGTCGGCATTACGCGACCGATAAAAAAAGTCACTACCGACAGACCAAACAAAGTAAGACAAACGCTGATGCAGGTACTCAGAAATCCTTTGAGTCTCTTGCTCACGCTTTAACAACCTTCTCGTAGGGGCTGGTGCTCATTACAGTCAGTACCACACCGGAAATCACTTTGCGGCAGGCGGCGGTCATGGTCGGTTGCAGCATGATGGCAAACGGGCTGTTTTCCATATGTTTGGTCTGCAATTCTTCATAGAGTTTGATACGGGTGGCCGGATCCGATTCTTTCAGCGCCTGGGTACTCAGATCGGAGATTTCCTTATCCTGCCAGCTACAACGCCATGCCAGCGTACGGCTCTTGGCGGCGTCGGTGTTATCCGGATTGCTGCAGAAGGCTTCGGCGTTAGAGTTCGGGTCAAAGTAATCCGCGCCCCATTGGGTCATTGCCAGTTGTTGCTGACGTGCACGCATTTTGGTCAGTACCTGACGGCTTTCCGCAGCCAGCAGCGTAACTTTAATCCCCACTTCGGCGAGGTTAGACTGCAATGCCTGCACGATGTCAGAAGAAGGTGAAGCGGAGTAGTGATCTAAGGTGATTTCAAAACCATTCGGGAAACCCGCTTCGGCCAGCAAGGCTTTGGCTTTTGCCACATCACGTTTGTACATGATGGTGTTCACCGCCGCCGGGAACCCTTCAGGCAGGAAGCTCTGATGGATTTTGTGGGTCAGCGGCACGATATGCTGCTGGATATTCTCGTAATCGATAGCCCATTTGATCGCCTGCCAGACCTGCGGTTTAGCCAGATTCGGATGCGCGGTATTGGCAGACAACATAAAGGTGCCGGCGATACCTTTTTGTACCAGCGTGAAGTTTTTGTCGTTGATCAGCGGACGCAACTGCTCGGTGGTCAGGTTGCGGGCGATATCCACATCGCCTTTTTGCAGCATCAGCAACTGAGCGGAAGGGTCGATAATATGGCGCATGATGATGCGCTGAATTTTGCCTGCGTGCGGGTTGTTCTTGTTGCTTTCCAGAATCACGGATTCACTGACTTTCCAGTCGCGCAACTTGAACGCACCGGAACCGGCACTGTTTTTCTTCAGCCAGGCATTACCCAAATCGTCACCGGTCTGATTCGCCAGACAGGCGGATTTTTGCACGATACTGCCGACGTTGGCGGTCAGGCAATACAACAGGAAGGATTCAGATGCCGGTTCAGCGGTTTTGATCACCAGCGTTTGGGCGTCAGGCGCGGTAATCAGGCTCTCGACGTTATCTTTGGTGTAACCAAACTGGTTAATAATGTAGGCCGGGCTCTTATCGAGTTTCACAACGCGTTGCAGGGAGAAAGCGGCGTCTTCGGCAGTAACCGGTTTGCCATCGGCCCATTTGGCTTTCGGATCCAGCTTGAAGGTAAAGGTTTTTTTGTCGTCAGAAGCCGTCCAGGACACTGCCAGATCGCCTTCAATTTCATCAGGGGAGGCCAGTTTAGGTTTCACCAGTTGCTGATACATATTACCGGTAATTTCACTGCCCACGGACTCAAAGCTTTCATGCGGATCAAGGCTGGTAATGATGTCGAGCTGAATAGCCATGACCAGTATTGATGCCGGCGTGGCAGCAAACACGGCATCAAATTTCAGGTAGGACAGCACAGGTATTGCGGAAAAACCGGTAACAAATTGACGCCTGGTAACCATAACTACTCCCATCGTGTTGATATATAAAAGTAAAATTAAAAATAACGGTGGCAAACCCTTGACTTAACTCCGGGCAACTGGCTTAAATGAAAAACGGTTGCTTTGCACTCGTCGACGTTTCATATCGAAAAAACTAATGTGAAGCGTACTGTGTTTGTTCAAAGCTGGTGCAGCATGACTCCATTACTGCACCCCGCATGAACAAATCTCCGTTGTCTTAGTCATGCTTAATCAAAGGTAGACCTTTTTTATGAATAACGTAGCGCACGGAACTGAAGAATTAATGCCGGTTTTTGATGGACATAACGATGTTTTGCTGCAACTTTGGACAGAACATCATCAGGATCCTGAACGCGCATTCCTTCAGGGGCCCGCCAGCGGACAACTGGACCTGCCGCGCTGTCGTGAAGCAGGCTTTGCTGGCGGGCTTTTCGCCGCCTGGGTGCCGACTCCGGATATTGATCTAGCAATTAGCGTGCCGGATCGTTCAGTGGACCCCCGTTTTCTGCCCGAAGGTACTCAAAAACATCCTGATTTTTCCCCGACACCTTCTTTCGATTTTGCCCGTGATGTCACATTTGGCATGATGGCGTTCCTGCTGCGAATCGAAGCGCAATCGCAGGGCAAGGTGAAAATTTGTCGTACCGCGCAGGAGATCAGGCAGTCAATGCATAACCATGCATTAGCTGTGGTTATACATATTGAGGGCGCCGAGGCAATTGATGAGGATTTGTATAATCTTGATGTGCTTTACAGCATGGGCCTGCGTTCCCTGGGGCCGGTATGGAGTCGTCCGAACATCTTCGGTGAGGGGGTACCGTTTAAATATCAGACCTCACCGGATACCGGACCGGGGCTGACAGAGGCGGGTGTGCGTCTGGTGAAAGCCTGTAACCAGAAACGCATCATGATTGACCTCTCTCATCTGAATGAAAAAGGCTTCTGGCAGGTGGCTGAATTAAGTGATGCGCCGCTGGTGGCCAGCCATTCCAACGCATTCAGTATCTGCCCGCAGTCACGTAACCTGACCGATAAGCAGCTGCACGCCATCAAAGAAAGCCAGGGCTTCGTCGGGCTGAACTTTGCGGTGCCATTCCTGCGTGAAGACGGTAAACGCAGTGATGATACCGGCACCGATATTATGGTACGTCATATGGATTATCTGGTTGAGCATCTGGGTGAGGAGGGGGTCGGATTGGGATCAGACTTTGATGGCGCATCGATGGCACCGTTTTTGAAGGATGTGCGCGGGTTACCGGTGCTGGTTGAAGCCCTGCGCAAAGCGGGCTACGGCAATGCGCTGCTGGAAAAAATCTGCTACAAAAACTGGGTGAATGTGCTGGAACGTACCTGGGGAAACTAAGCGGGTTGCAAGGGCGTTCGCGGCAAAAAAAAGCAGCCACCAGGGCTAATGCCGATCAGTTAAGCATTTTTATGAATACAAATTCATTTTTGTGCTTCAAAGGATAATGAAGGAATCAGGCTTATAGCGCTATTTTTCTTCATCGAAGGCCCAAATTCACGGACCTCATTTCCTTAAGTGACCAGCATTAGCCACCTGGGCTGCCTTTTTGCTGTCTGTCATTCCGACTTATTTGAAGAAGTCTGCGCTTACAGTCAGGTTGCCACCGCTCTTGTTCTGCCACTGGCGGGTAATGTGGTAGAACTTGGCACCCTTGGCAGCCGCACGGTTCGCGACTTCCTGCGAAACATCCGTGGTGCTGTTGAAGTGGCCGGTAAAAGTGGTGGAATCAAACGGAACCATCTGTGCGGCAGTTACGTCATTCACTTCCTGAATCTTTGCACCGTTAGTGGCAGTGACAGTGTAACGCTTACCAGTTGATGACTGCGTTTCAAAGAAACGGCCAACATCACGGCTTGGGCTACCAGAGGATGCCACACCCGGAATTTCGACCTTGGCTGCTGCTGCGCCGCCCGCTGCCAGTGCTGCTTTACCGGCTTCAGAATCAGCAGGGATAGCATCCGGAGACTGAACAACACGTTTTTGTGCATCTTTCTTATAAATGAATGCAGTGATGTACTGGTTGCCGCCGCTGTTGGCATCAATCTGGCGAACGATGAAGAAGGAATACGCCCCTTTTTCTTTCGCTGCTTTCGTAATGGCATCGTTGACGTCTGGCTGGCTGCGGTAGAAACCGTTCACGGTGACGGTATCGAAAGGTTCGAGGCCGTAAGCAACATCTTTAGGCAGCTCAACCACACCGTTGATAACACGGTAGTGAGGATCATTGCTGATTTCTGGCGCATCTTTTTTATAGATGTCTGCAACTACGCGCCAGTTCCCACTATTGTTAGTGCTGTTGGTATCTTGAATATAAAAATAATCTGCACCCAGCGTATCGGCACGGCGGGAAACGGCGTCAGCGGCGTCGCCCAGCGTGTTGAACCGCCCGGTAATAACAATGCGATCAAAAGGCTTGATGGCTGCGGCTTTCTGCGGGCTAATTTCCTGCGCGGCATGTGCAGCAGACAGCGCAGAAACAGAAAACAGGGCCGATGCGATGATCGTTTTTGTCAGCTTCATAAAAAATCCTTCCACCTTGCGCAGTAATGTTGAAACGTGCTGAATTCTTGATGTGTAACAGGTTAGCGGACGATTATTGCATGTAACAATGCCAAGTGTCTCAGCAATTTATGGCAATAATGCGTGTGCTACCGGTATATCACATCACTTTTATTACTGCGCATAACTTATATAAGTTTGTTGAATAATCCAAGTAGTGAAATAAATGTTAATTATTCACTATTTTCTAACTTTTATGCCCAGTCCGAGCGGGTTATGGTAGAAGGATCCTGAGTGATTGATCCGGTGTTACGGTTGTTATGAGGTGGATTAAAGGCTTGTTTCTCAGGGTTTTCAGCAGGTTTGCGGACCATATCGACTTTTTTAATATTAATTACCTGTCTATCGCTGTGATACGTAGATTATTGATTAGATATTCAGTAGGTTATAGTCAGCCTGAAAAAATAAAATTCGGTGGCTTATGAACCGACGGGCTTGTACTTGAATTGTTATGTCGATGACAAAAATCATCAATGAAAAGGGTGAAGGGAATACTATGCGTATTGGTGTACCAAGAGAGCGGTTGACCAATGAAGCCAGGGTTGCAGCCACGCCGAAAACGGTGGAGCAGTTGTTGAAACTCGGCTTTACGGTCGCTATCGAACAGGGGGCCGGTAAGTTAGCCAGCTTTGAAGACTCGGCTTATGAGCAAGCGGGGGCATCAGTCGTCAGCGGTGATGATGTATGGCACTCAGATATCGTTTTGAAGGTTAATGCGCCTGAAAACGATGAAATCGATAAATTACAGGCGGGAACCACGTTAGTCAGCTTTATCTGGCCTGCGCAAAACCCTGATCTGATCCAAAAACTGGCCGACCGTCAGGTGACGGCAATGGCTATGGATTCTGTGCCGCGTATTTCCCGTGCGCAATCCCTTGATGCCCTGAGCTCAATGGCTAACATTGCCGGTTATCGTGCGATCGTTGAAGCGGCGCATGAGTTCGGTCGTTTCTTTACCGGGCAGATTACTGCCGCAGGTAAAGTGCCACCGGCAAAAGTGATGATTATCGGTGCCGGTGTGGCAGGGCTGGCTGCTATCGGTGCAGCTGGCAGCCTCGGTGCTATCGTCCGTGCGTTTGATACCCGCCCGGAAGTGAAAGAGCAGGTCAAAAGTATGGGCGCTGAATTCCTCGAGCTGGATTTCGAGGAAGAAGCAGGCAGCGGCGACGGTTATGCCAAAGTGATGTCCGAAGCGTTCATTAAAGCGGAAATGGCGTTGTTTGCGGCGCAGGCCGAAGAAGTGGACATTATCGTCACGACCGCGTTAATCCCTGGCCGTCCTGCACCGAAACTCATCACCAAAGAGATGGTTGCCTCTATGAAGCCGGGCAGTGTGATCGTCGATCTGGCGGCTCAGACAGGCGGTAACTGTGAGCTGACAGTAGCAGACAAAATCACGACCACTGAAAACGGCGTGAAGATTATCGGCTATACCGATTTGCCAAGTCGTCTGCCAACGCAGTCTTCCCAGCTTTACGGTACCAACCTGGTTAACCTGCTGAAATTGCTGTGCAAAGAGAAGAACGGGGAAATCGAGATTGATTTCGAAGATACCGTTGTGCGCGGTGTAACAGTCGTGAAATCCGGCGAAGTCACCTGGCCTGCACCGCCGATTCAGGTCTCTGCTCAGCCTCAGGCTGCGAAAGCCGCAGAGCCTGTTGCCAAAGCTGAAGCCAAACCGGCGTCGCCGTGGACCAAATTCATCATTATGGCTGTGGCTATTGTGCTGTTTGGCTGGCTGGCGAACGTTGCCCCGAAAGAATTCCTTTCCCACTTTACCGTATTCGCGCTTTCGTGCGTGGTCGGTTATTACGTGGTGTGGAATGTCAGTCATGCGCTGCATACCCCGCTGATGTCGGTGACTAACGCCATCTCCGGGATTATCGTGGTCGGTGCCGTACTGCAAATCGGTCACGGCGGCTGGGTGAGTTTCCTGTCCTTCGTCGCAGTTCTGATTGCCAGTATCAATATTTTCGGCGGATTCACCGTCACTCAGCGCATGCTGAAGATGTTTCGTAAGAACTAAGGGGAATATATGTCTGGGGGTTTAGTAACAGCAGCATATATTGTTGCCGCAATTCTGTTTATTTGCAGCCTGGCTGGGTTGTCAAAACATGAAACATCCAAGCAGGGTAACATTTTCGGTGTCACCGGGATGGCGATCGCGTTAATCGCGACCATCCTTGGACCTGACTCCGGCAATGTTGGCTGGATCATCGTTGCTATGGTGATTGGCGGTGCGATCGGTGTTTATCTGGCGCGTAAAGTCGAAATGACCGAAATGCCTGAGCTGGTGGCGATTCTGCACAGCTTCGTGGGTCTGGCGGCGGTTCTGGTGGGCTTTAACAGCTATCTGGATCACGGTGTTGTGCCGATGGAAGGCGTGATGGAAAATATCCATCTGACCGAAGTATTCCTCGGTATCTTCATCGGCGCAGTGACCTTTACCGGTTCGATTGTGGCGTTCGGCAAACTGCGTGGGATCATCTCTTCCAAACCGCTGGCATTGCCACACCGGCATAAACTGAATCTGGCTGCACTGGTCATTTCCTTCCTGCTGATGGTGATGTTTGTTCGCACTGAAAGCGTAGGGCTGCAGGTTCTCGCATTACTGATCATGACCCTGATCGCACTGGCGTTTGGCTGGCACCTGGTGTCCTCCATCGGCGGCGCGGATATGCCGGTTGTGGTTTCCATGCTGAACTCCTATTCCGGTTGGGCTGCAGCTGCGGCAGGTTTCATGCTCAGCAACGACCTGCTGATCGTCACCGGTGCGCTGGTGGGGTCTTCCGGTGCAATTCTGTCCTATATCATGTGTAAAGCCATGAACCGTTCGTTCATTAGTGTGATTGCAGGCGGTTTCGGTACTGACGGTTCTTCTACCGGTGATGCTGAAGAGATGGGTGAATATCACGAAGCCAGCGCGGAAGATGTGGCTGATATGCTCAAAAATGCCAGCTCAGTAATCATCACTCCTGGCTATGGTATGGCAGTTGCTCAGGCACAGTATCCGGTGCATGACATCACGGCGAAATTGCGCGCGAAAGGCATCAAGGTGCGTTTCGGTATTCACCCTGTTGCGGGGCGTCTGCCGGGCCACATGAACGTCTTGCTGGCCGAAGCAAAAGTGCCGTATGACATCGTGCTGGAAATGGATGAAATCAATGATGATTTCAGCGATACCGACGTGGTGCTGGTTATTGGTGCCAATGACACCGTGAACCCGGCCGCGCAGGAAGATCCGCGCAGCCCAATCGCCGGTATGCCAGTGTTGGAAGTGTGGAAAGCGCAGAACGTGATTGTGTTTAAACGTTCAATGAATACCGGTTATGCCGGTGTGCAGAACCCGCTGTTCTTCAAAGAAAATACCCAAATGCTGTTTGGCGATGCTAAAGAAAGCGTAGAGAAAATCCTGCGCGCGCTGTAATCAATCGAAATCCGTAATGCAAAAAGGCCAGTCAGTTGACTGGCCTTTATTTTTTGTATGAATCAGACTTTACTCGTCTTCATCTTCTTCGTCGTCATCTGACGTAATAGGGCATTCGAAATCATCGGGTTTGATTGCCAGCAAATCGCATTTCAGATGGTCGATCACCTGTTCAGTAGTATTCCCCAAAAATGCGGCAGAAAGGCCGGTGCGGCCAATCGCACCAAGAACAACCACACCTGCCTGCAAATGCTCTGCAAGGTCAGGAATGACTTCTTCCGGCAGGCCTTTTTCCACGTGCGTATATTTTTCATCAAGCTGGAATTTCTGTCGCAACGCTTTCATCGCGATCAGATGCTGACCGCGGATGGCGTCGTTATATACGCTTGGGTCGAAGTCCGGCAGTTCAATAGCAATATTGATTGGCGTAACCGGATAGGCGCCGACCAGATGGACTTCCGTCTGATTAACGTGAGACGCCAGCTCAATGGTCTCTTTCACCAGTTTAATGTTGAGCGGGTCGTGATAAGGTTCTTCGCTGGAAAGGTTGACAGCAACCACCGCTTTGCCGCCTTCCGGCCACGGCTGGTCTTTTACCATCCATACCGGACACGGACATTTACGCAGTAAGTTCCAGTCAGTCGGGGTGAAAATAACCGACTCAAGGCGGTCATGCTGATGAGCCATTTTCAACAACAAGTCGTGATTATTCGAAACGACTTCCTGAATGATGGCTTCGAAAGGTTTGTTATGCCAGACAACTTTGACATCAATGGGAATGCCCGCTTCGACATAATACCGGCACTGTTCTTTAATCCATTCTTCCCGTTCGCTGATCACACTTTGTCGCATACTGGTCCGTTCGTCGGGCGACAGCATGGTGGTCATCTCATAGGAGAAGTCATAAATCGACAGGAAGGCTTTGATGCGGCCGCCATTACGTTGCACCAGATAAACGGCACGACGTAGCGCGGGTTGGTCATCCTGATTGGGGTCTATAGCAACCAGTAAATTCTGATACTTAGCCATGGGGACTCCTTAACACCTGTAGAAGAACGGCGGTCAGTGTATTAAGTACAGAGTAAACCAAGATTAAGCAATCGGACAGAGGAGAAATTGAGTCGGATCAACAAATTATTCTTTGCAGATCCGACTCAATATTTATCAGGCAGAAACCGGAGCAGACTGACCGGCTAATTGAGAAAGCATTTCATGATTCTCAATGGTGATGTATTTACCTTTTACGCTCAGCATTTCTGATTTCTGGAAACGACCGAGTAAACGGCTGATAGTTTCCACGGTCAGGCCGAGGTAATTACCGATGTCGCCACGGGTCATGGTCAGGCGGAATTCGCGCTGAGAGAAACCACGTTGCGCAAAGCGGCGGGAGAGGTTGTAGATAAATGCAGCCAGTCGTTCTTCAGCATTTTTCTTCGACAACAGCAGGATCATATCCTGGTCGCCTTTTATCTCACCGCTCATCAGGCGCATCATTTGCTGGCGCAGATTCGGCATTTTTCCGGAGAGATCGTCGAGGGTCTCAAACGGAATTTCACAAACCATAGACGTTTCCAACGCTTGCGCAAAACTTGGATGCTGTAAGCCTCCAATGGCATCAAAACCCACTAAATCGCCCGCAAGATGGAAGCCAGTGATTTGCTCGTCGCCTTGCTCAGTGATGGTGTAACTTTTGATGGTGCCTGAGCGAATCGCATATAAAGACTTCAGTTCATCACCGGCTTTAAACAATGCCTGACCTTTTTGGATCGGCTTTTTCCTTTCAATAATGTTGTCTAACTGATCGAGTTCATGTTCGTTCAGCGTGAAAGGAATACAAAGCTGGCTGATGCTACAGTCCTGACAATGGATTGCACAGCCACCAGATTGGATACGTCGAATAATACGCTTTTCCGGGATCATAAGAGTCACTCTGGCAATATTGATATGGGTCAATTTTAACATCTTTTGCAGCGAGTGATAAGTAGCTATAAGTAGCTAAAAGGGCGAAATGTTAAAAAACCCCGTTTTTTAACGGGTTTTTTTTCTCATTATTTTGATCTGCACTGAGAATTAAGCCCAATTGAGAATCAATGAGATTCAAAGCTGGATCAAATTATCACTAAAAAGAATATTTAAATTTTAGAGAATAAGTAGATTGAATCAATTTAGGAGAGAAAACGTCTATTTCATTATCCGTTTTGGTTCGTTATTGACCAAGGTTTTTTGCAATTCTTGCCGTAAAAGACGCATCGGATTATGGCATAAAACGCCGTACCGGATCGACTTTGATACCCATTCACCTCACAACCGCTTACAATGGCTGAATTCGTTTAGCTTTCGTTTACTTTAGGAAAGGTGTAATGCAGTCTGATTCTCTGGGTTTTCCGTTTGAAACCACGCTTGTTTTTGTCGTTGTAGCTGTTGCGGCGCTGCTGACTGACATCTTTGCCCACCGCAGTCATAAGCCTATCGGCCTGAAAAGTGCCTCCCTTTGGACCCTATTCTGGATCGCTGTTTCTCTTGGTTTTGCCGGATTCTTATATATCCATCACGGCAAAGAAGTCGCCAGTCTTTTCCTTACCGGTTATGCGCTGGAACAGGTGCTTTCCATTGATAACCTGTTTGTGATTATGGCCATTTTTGCCTGGTTTAAAGTGCCGGATGGCTATCGTCACCGCATTCTTTACTGGGGCGTGATTGGCGCAATTGTCTTCAGGGGGATTTTCGTGGTGATTGGTACCAGCCTGCTGGCGCTGGGGCCATGGGTGGAAATGGTGTTTGCCGTTGTCATTCTCTGGACCGCTATTCTGATGATGCGCGCCTCCAGCGATGATGAAGAAAATGATGATTACTCCGATCATATTGCTAACCGTATGGTACGTCGTTTCTTCCCGGTGTTCCCGAAACTGGTGGGGCCACATTTTCTGGTCAGCAGTGAGCAGGTAGAAGCTGAACTGGCGAAGCCGGAAAATCAGGGCTTCAGCTTTACGGTGAAGAAGGGCGTACGTTATGCAACGCCGTTATTGCTGTGCATTGCTGTGGTTGAAATTTCAGACCTGATGTTTGCGTTTGACAGCGTACCTGCCGTCATCGCTGTCAGCCGTGAACCTCTGATCGTCTATTCCGCCATGATGTTTGCCGTGCTTGGTTTACGTACGATGTATTTCGTGCTCGAGGCTCTGCGTAAATATCTGGTGCATCTGGAGAAATCAGTGATCTTCCTGCTGTTCTTCGTGGCGGCAAAACTGGCACTGAATTCCAGTAACCATCTGTGGCATCACGGGATTGAAATCAGCGCATTAGCCAGCCTTTACGTGGTGCTGGGTGTTCTGGCGTTAGGCATCATTGCCAGCTTACTTTTCCCAGGGAAAAAAGAAGCCGCGTAACGCCAGTCTGAAATTTATGCATAAAAAAACGCTGCGATTGCAGCGTTTTTACTTTCTGCGGTAATTCTTTTAAAAGGCGTTACACATCGCCTTCATTATCTTTTTCGACTGCTTCATGAATGCGGTCCAGCATGTCCGGGAAGGCGGACTGCACACGGCTCCAGCTTGGAATGAACGGCTTTTCGCTCGGCGTATCCACAAAAGCCTGACCGGCTTCCATGATCGCGCCTGAGAATAATTCTACCGCCGATTCCTCGCTGTGACGGTCAAAAGTTAACCCGTTCATTTTGGCGTCATTTTCAAATCCGTCGATCATGTCCAGCGCATTACGATAATAGGTCGCTTTCAGAATACGGAAAGACTCACTGGTAATATTCACGCCGAGAATAGCCATCTTACGATACAGCGCTTTGGTGATATCAATACTCATGCGCTGTAAACCATTAGACGCATCCTCTTCTGACATCGGCTGGTGTTTATGGTCGTAATTGTCGGCAATATCCACCTGACAAATACGCTTGGTCGCCGTATTACGGTGCAGTTCTGACAGCACACCAATTTCCAGCCCCCAGTCACTCGGAATGCGCAAATCGTTCAGAACATGCGTGCGCATCGCAAATTCACCTGAAAGCGGGTAACGGAAGGTGCGCAGATACTCAAGAAAATCAGAATGGCCGTAAACGATTTGCAGGGATTTCAGCAACGGGAAAACCAGCAGGCGACCGACGCGGCCATTGAATTTCCCGTCTGCCACACGGGCGTAATAACCTTTGCAGAAATCATAATGGAAGTTGGGATTTGCCACCGGATACATCAGGCGAGCCAGCATCTCGCGACTGTACGTGACAATGTCACAATCATGCAGCCCGACCACTGAGGTGCGGCGCGAGGCCAGCGTATAGCCGACACAAAACCACACATTGCGGCCTTTGCCCGGTTCATTCGGGGAAAGGTTTTCTTTCTTAAGCTCCTCATCCAGTGCAGTCAGGCGCGGACCGTCATTCCATAAAATGCGGTGACGTTGCGGCAGGCGGGAGAAAAATTCGCGGGCAAATAAAAATTGATCACGGTCAGCGCGATCTAAACCAATAACGATTTCTTCCAGATACGGGACTTTCGTCAGCTCGTCGACAATGCGCGTCAGCGCCGGACCTTCCAGTTCTGAAAATAACGACGGTAATATTAATCCCATTGAACGGCGGCCGGAGAACACCTGCAGATCGTATTCCAGTTCTTCGACTTTGCGGTTCGTCAGATTATGAAAATTAGTAATGACACCATCCTGATAAAAATCGCTCATACGGTATTCTCCAATTTTAGAATAGATAAAATTATTGGAAGTCTTCTCTGCAAACACAGAACGATAAACAATGTGGAAACCAACTGTTAATAAAGTATTTTACCTTTTCCATTTTTCCTTCAGAGAAGGGTAATAAAATGATTCAGCCCCTGACTCCAGCCGCGCGGGCCAAATTCATCGGTGCGAAAAACCTGTGTCACATCGTCTCGCTGTAGCGGCATTTC
Organism: Rahnella sp. RcJ3; assembly: GCF_009498575.1. Classification (NCBI taxonomy): domain Bacteria; kingdom Pseudomonadati; phylum Pseudomonadota; class Gammaproteobacteria; order Enterobacterales; family Yersiniaceae; genus Rahnella; species Rahnella sp. RcJ3. The sequence goes on along the minus strand of NZ_QSNX01000005.1, from coordinate 232,895 downwards.
ATGCTCATGATGGCCTTTGATCACCACGGCGTAATTCACCGCTTCCAGCATAGATAAATCATTAGGGCCATCTCCCAGACCTATGCTTAACACCGGATGACCGCGTTTTTGCTGATAGCGCGCCGTTAACCATTGCACCGCCTGACCTTTACCAGCACCGGCCCCCATTACGTGCCAGAAACGCCCGCCGCGTGTCAGTGACAGGCCTTCGCGCGTGAGACATTTTTTCAGGTGCGCGAAATCCAGATCATTACCGAACCAGATCAGCGGTTCAGAAGCGTCACGTTGCATCGCCAGTGCCGCGTCCTTGACCGCCAGTCCGGTCCAGACTGCGACCTGTTTCGCCGTAACATCACCAAAGCCGCGAAACTCAAAATCATAACGCTGGCGTAGTTCCACTAAAACCTGGCGGATCTCGCGATAACTCGCGCCGGAAAGGTGAAACGGCGCGGCGTCCTCATCCCGCCAGTCAGGTGGCAGATGAATGATTGCGCCATTTTCTGCAATAAAAGGCTGCTGTGTCAGATTCAGATCAGCCTGCAGTTCCGCCACTTCGGCTGAGGTTTTACTGGTGGTTAAAATTAACGGAACCTGTGCCACCGAGAGTTTATCCAGCCAGGGCTGCGCGGGTTGCCAACTGTAATCATGATGGTCGAGCAGTGAGCCATCAAGGTCAGTGAAAATAATCAAGGGATCATCAAGGTAAGGCATTTTTTCTCCTCAATTGTGCCGGGGAACCTAAGCACAAGCTCACTGGTTTACTTCTTCCCCAGCAGCTAAGTATAGATATAAAAATGAGTTTTAACGGCGGGCAGGGCATTTCCGGAATTTTTACCGACGCAGTTCCGCAGGCGTGTGACTTTACCCGCAGCGGGTTTATGGCGATAATTTGGTGCAGTCCCCCCGCTGAAAAAGAGGTAAGCAGATGAGCGAAGATGATGATTTATTCAGTCAGGAGATGGCAGGTGTACAGCCACTGGCGTCGGATAAACGGGTGGTCTACCTCAAAAACTCAGTTGCGGGGCACAAGGTGAGTGCAGACCCTGAGTCGGAAATGCGTGAGAATCCGCTGACTACCGGCTTTCTGAATATTCAGCCATGCGATGACCCTCTCGAATACAAACACGATGGCGTACAGCAGGGAGTGCTGGATAAACTCCGGCAGGGGAAATACCCGCTGGAAGCCAGCCTGAACCTGTTGCGCAAACCTGTTGAGCAGTGCCGTCAGGAACTGTTTGCCTTTTTCTGTCAGGCACAGGCTGAAAATTTACGCACCTTGCTGATTATTCATGGGCGTGGCCGTGAAGACGAAAGTCATGCGAATATTGTGCGCAGTTATATTGCCAAATGGCTGCAGCAACTGGATGACGTGCAAGCGTTTTGCGTCGCTGTTCAGAAAGATGGCGGTGCAGGAGCCTGTTATGTCGCACTAAAGAAAACCGCGCAGGCAAAACAGGAAAACTGGGAGCGCCACGCCAAGCGCAGCCGGTAATTTTTATTGCGCTATGGTTCAACGGTGCGTCCGTTGCAGCGTGGTTTAAGCATCACCCCTTACTGTCCTGATACTTTTCATGCCCGGCGACGGGCACTTAATCGAGTTATTTCCATGTTCTCAAAACCGGTTTATCTGCGCTGTACACTTGTGTTGTGCGGCGTCAGCCTTTTATCTGCCTGTGATCGTCATATTCCTGAGCCGCTGGTGATTGAGGGCAAAACTATGGGCACGTTTTATCGTGTCAGTCTGGCAGGAGTGGATAAAAACCGGGAACCGGCGCTGCGCGAACAAATTGAAGCACAGCTTAAAGAAGACGATCATCAGCTGTCGACTTACAAAGATGACTCCGTACTGTCACGTTTTAATCAGTATCAGGGCAACGTGCCGCAGCCGATCAGTGAAGGAATGGCCGATGCGATTGTTACCTCCATCCGGATTGGCAGGCTGACCGGTGGCGCGATGGATATTACTGTCGGCCCGCTGGTGAATCTTTGGGGATTCGGGCCGGACAAACAGCCGGTAAAAATCCCGACAACGGAACAAATCGATGCCGCCCGCGCCCGCACCGGTTTACAGCATCTTAAAGTGATCCAGCAAAATGACGGGCAGTACCTGCAAAAAGATTTACCCGGGATGTATGTCGATCTCTCGACCGTGGGCGAAGGCTACGCTACCGATCATCTGGCACGTTTAATAGAAGGCAACGGCATCAGCAATTATCTGGTGTCTGTCGGCGGAGCGGTGGTTTCCCGCGGGCATAACGCGCAGGATAAACCCTGGCAGGTGGCAGTTCAGAAACCGACAGACAAAGAAACTGCGGTGCAGGCGATTGTTGATTTGCAGGGCATGGGGATCAGCACTTCCGGCAGTTATCGTAATTATTACGAACTGAACGGCAAACGCCTTTCACACATCATTGATCCGGCGACCGGTTCGCCGATCACGCACAAGCTGGTGTCAGCCACGGTGATTGCACCGACCGCACTGGAAGCGGATGGCTGGGATACCGGCCTGATGGTACTTGGCACGAAGAAAGCGCTGGCGCTGGCTGAGCAACAGCATCTGGCGGTGTATCTCATCACCAGAGAAGGCGACACGTTTAAAAGCTACATGTCTCCACAATTCAAAGCCTATCTGAAAGATCCGGAGTAGGTTTTCGCTGCTTCAGATCCTCCTTGTCTGAAGCAGCGCCAAAGTCTTAGTGTTTCGCGGTGCTGATCAGCTCGAACAACACGACAGTGCGGGAGGTGCAGACGTACTCGCGGCCAAACTCAAAGTTGTGCTCGTTGATGTCGTCCGGCTGGAAGGTATCGAAAATATGTCGCCAGCTTTCACCGTGCGCCACCGAAGGCAAGGTGAACACCACGTCTTCGTGTGACGCGTTGAACAGCAGCAACACGGTGCTTAGTGAGCCCTGGCGAACCAGACCGGTGGGCTGGGCGCGCCCGTCAAGCAGCATCGCAATGCATTTGGCATGCGGATCTTTCCATGCCGCATCCGTCATTTCCGGCCCCTGTGGCTGGAACCAACTGACATCTTTCACTCCCAGTTTTTCATGCAATGCGCCCGTCAGGAAACGTCCGCGATGCAATATCGGGAAGCGCTTACGCAGGGCAATGAGTCGGTAGGTGAATAGCAACAACGACTGACCTTTGTCTCCAATATCCCAGTTCACCCAGGCAATCTCTGTGTCCTGACAATAGGCGTTATTATTGCCGTTTTGCGAGCGGCCAAATTCATCACCCGCAAGCAGCATCGGCGTTCCCTGAGAAAGCAGTAACGTCGCCAGCATATTACGCATTTGCCGCAACCGCAGTTCATTGATGGCCGGATCGTCAGTCGGGCCTTCCACACCATAGTTGGCCGAAATATTGTTATCGCTGCCATCCTTGCCGTCTTCGCCGTTCGCTTCGTTGTGTTTACTGGCATACGACACCCAGTCATTGAGCGTGAAACCATCATGGGCAGTAATAAAATTCACGGAAGCATAAGGCTTGCGGCCCCGGTGATTAAACAGATCTGCTGAACCGGAAAGCCGTGTGACAAACTGCGCCAGTTGGCCCTCGTCGCCACGCCAGAATTTGCGCACCGTGTCGCGGAACCGGTCGTTCCATTCCATCCAGCCCGGCGGGAAGCCGCCCACCTGATAGCCGCCGGGACCGCAATCCCAAGGTTCGGCGATCAGTTTGCACTGACTGAGGATCGGATCCTGACGGCAGGTGTCGAGAAAACCGCAGCCCTCATCAAAGCCATAGCTTTCACGTCCGAGGATCGTCGCCAGATCAAAGCGGAAACCATCGACCTGCATCTCGGTTGCCCAGTATCGCAGCGAGTCTGTGACCATCTGTAATACGCGCGGATGACTGAGATTGAGCGTATTACCGGTACCGGTATCGTTAATGTAATAACGCTTATTGTCCGGCATCAGCCGGTAATAGCTGGCGTTATCGATACCTTTAAAAGACAGCGTCGGACCCAGCTCGTTACCTTCAGCGGTATGGTTGTAAACGACATCCAGAATGACCTCAATACCCGCAGCGTGCAGGGTGGCGATCATTTGTTTGAATTCGTTGACGGTATGCGTTGCCATATATTGCGGATGCGGCGCAAAGAAACTCAGCGTGTTGTAGCCCCAGAAATTATGCAGACCTTTGTCCTGCAAATGCCGGTCATCGGTGAAAGCGTGGACCGGCATCAGCTCGACAGACGTGACCCCGAGAGAACGGATATAGTCCACGATATGCGGCGTGCTCATGCCGGAAAACGTGCCGCGCAAATGCTCAGGTACTGCCGGATGGCGCATGGTATAGCCGCGTACATGCGTCTCATAAATCAGGGTTTTTTCCCAGGGGATATGTCTTTTACGTGAACGGGCCCACGAGAATGCCGGATCAATCACCCGGCATTTAGGCAAAAACGGTGCGCTGTCACTGTTATCGATGTGCAAATCTTTCTTTGGGCTTTGCAGGTCATAGGCAAACAGAGCATCGTCCCATTTCAGTTCGCCGACAATCTGCTTGGCGTAAGGGTCGAGCAGTAACTTGGCGGGATTAAACCGGTGACCATCGTGCGGCGCATAGGGACCATGCACGCGATAGGCATACAGCAGGCCAGGACGGGCATCCGGCAGATAACCATGCCAGACTTCATCGGTATATTCCGGCAGTTCGATCACATCATATTGCTCGCCGTTTTCGTTAAAAAGACACAGTTCTACCTTGGTGGCGTTGGCTGAAAACAGTGCGAAATTTACGCCCAGCCCGTCCCAGGTCGCCCCCAGAGGCACCGGCAGTCCTTCGCGTACCCGTGTGGTGTGTCCGGAATCGAAACTGCGCACAATTTCACCGTCGCTGTAAGGCTCGATAATACGTACGCCAAACTCATCTACTGCAATATCAACCTGTAAATGCGCCGGAAGGGTGCGGATTGCTTCCGTTGTTACGGCAGGTTTACTTATCTTGCTGGATCGGGCCTTTGCCATACTTGACGTCACTCCGTTTCAGGGAAATCTGACAAAAATTGCCGAAAAGGGCCGTCTGCGTTCACGCAGACGATAACAACGAGTGTAGACCGGACTTCGTAACTTCTCCCGTAAACCGCCGAAAAGCTGTACAAGAGGAAGGGCTTCGTCGATAGTGAAAGCGAAAAAGCTAGCCTGCTAGTTATTGTCTGACTTTATCCAGAGGAATCTCCATGACCATCGCGTTGCTCAGCCATGTTGAACTTGATGCTGGCTATCCTGACCGGTTCGAAGCGGCCGGTTTTACTCTCTTTTTTGCGACGACGCCTGAACAACGTGCGAACCTTGATCCGCAGATTGCTCAGCAAATCCGTGCGGTATTAACCATTGGCAGCATCGGACTAAGTGCAACTGAAATGGACGCGTTACCGGCGCTGGAAATCATTTGTGCACAGGGTGTGGGGTTTGAACATATTGATGTCGCGGCTGCAAAACAGCGCGGTATTCACGTCACGAATGGCCCCGGCACCAATAACGCTTCTGTCGCTGACCATACACTGGCGCTGATGCTGGCGGTCACGCGGAAAATCCCGCAGTTTGATGCCGCTGTACGTACGGGAGAATGGAAAAAAACGCGCTGGAATACGCCGGGAATGGCGGGTAAACGTCTGGGAATTATCGGGCTGGGAAATATCGGTGCCTTGATTGCCCGCCGCGCGGCGGGCGGATTTGATATGGCGATCGGGTATCACAACCGGCGTTCGCTGGAAGACAGCCCGTACCGTTATTTCCTCACCATCACTGAGCTGGCTGAGTGGGCTGATTATCTCGTGGTGGCGACGCCGGGCGGCAAAAATACCGCCAGGCTGGTGGATGGCAATATTCTGCGCGCGCTGGGGCCGGAAGGGTTTTTGATTAATATTGCGCGGGGAAGTGTGGTGGACAGTGCCGCGCTGATTGCCAGCCTGCACAATAACGAAATCGCCGGTGCCGCACTGGATGTGGTGGACGGCGAGCCGCAGGTGCCGGCGGAAATGCTCACGCTGGATAATCTGGTGATCACGCCGCACGTCGCGGGGCGTTCGCCGGAATCAGTAGAAAATATGCTGACCCTGGTGTTATCAAATCTTGAGGCGCATTTTGGCGGCAAACCGGTCTTGACGCCGGTGCCAGAGTAAGCCGCTGATTGTTACCGTTTTGCTGAGAATGCTTTAAAAACGCTGCTTGCCGGCGTTTTTTTATGGCAGCCAAAAAACAGACACCTGATTTCTATAGTCGTAAAAAGCATAAGTAACCGCTTTTTCTTATTTGTCTGGCATAGCAACAGATCGTAACAATAGGGTTTTCGGCAAGCAAAGAGGCAGACAGCGGTGAACTTTCAACAACTCAAAATTATACGGGAATCAGCGCGATGCAATTACAACCTGACCGAAGTATCGAACATGCTGTTCACGTCGCAGTCAGGTGTCAGCCGTCATATCCGCGAGCTGGAAGATGAGCTGGGCGTTGAGATATTTATCCGTCGTGGAAAGCGCTTACTGGGGCTGACTGAGCCGGGTAAAGAGTTGCTGGCAGTGGCCGAGAGAATTCTCAATGAGGCGCAGAATATCCGCCGTCTTGCGGATGTTTTCTCTAAAGAAGATGCGGGCGTGCTGACCATCGCCACCACTCACACTCAGGCGCGTTACAGTTTGCCTAAAGTCATCAAAGCCTTCCGTGCGATTTATCCGGGGGTACGCCTCGAGTTGCATCAGGGTTCGCCACAGGAAGTGCTGACAATGCTGCTGAGCGGGCAGGCGGATGTCGCCATCGCCAGCGAAAAGCTGATGAATGACCCGTCAGTCGCCGCGTTTCCTTATTACCGCTGGCATCACGCAATTGTCGTACCCCAAGGGCATCCGCTGACGTTGCAACACCCGCTGACGTTACAACATCTGAGCGAACAACCGCTGATCACCTATCGTCAGGGTATCACTGGCCGTTCCCGTCTCGATGAAGCTTTCAGCCGTGCCGCGCTGACCGCCGATATCGTGCTGAGTGCACAGGATTCTGATGTGATTAAAACCTACGTCGAGCTGGGATTGGGCGTGGGCATCCTGGCAGATAAGGCATTTGAAGCCGCCCGTGATACCGGCCTGCAGTTGATCAATGCGGAGCATTTATTTGAAGCCAATACGGTCTGGCTGGGACTGAAGAAAGCGCAATTGCAGAGAAACTACGTATGGCGGTTTATTGAGTTGTGTAATCCGGGTCTTTCTGTGAATGAGATCAAAGAGAAGGTATTTGCGACGGGCGGGGAGCCGGTGATTGACTATCAGATCTGAGGGCCAAGCTTTTCGCTCCTCCCCCTGCGAAGGAGGAGGCTGGGAGGGAGCTAACGGAGCTAGGTAAATTTTACATATAAAAAAACCGGTCATGAGACCGGTTTTTTATCTTCGCTAAAAGCGAAACCTAGACTGCCGGTTTGGCGATCACATTGCGGTTTTCCATGCGAACTTCAGCAATGTTCACCTCAATGATGTCGCTCTGGCGGTAGGCCACTTCGCCTTTAATCAGGACAGTACCGGTATCGGCGCTGCACACCAGTTCGTCGCGCACGCTGTGCAGGAACGGAGCAGGGATGAACGCCACGGCACCGATATCTTGCAGACGTATGCGCAGGCCGCCGCGGGTGACATCGATAATTTCAGCACTGAATTTAACGTCAGTGCCGACTTTATCTTCCAGGTAACGGGCATACAACCAGTCACCGACATCGCGCTCGGCCATGCGGTTGGCACGACGGCGTTCTGCCAGTTGAATGGTCATGTCGTCCTGAGGTTTTTCAGCAGACTGTTGCAGGATCATCGCTTTCAGCAAACGGTGGTTCACCATGTCGCCGTATTTACGGATAGGTGATGTCCAGGTCGCATAAGCTTCCAGCCCCAGGCCGAAGTGCGGCCCCGGAGTGGTGCTGATTTCTGCAAAGGTCTGGAAACGACGGATGCGACTGTCGAGGAACTGGGTTGGCAATGCATCAAGCTTACGGCGCAGAGCGCAGAAGCCCGGCAGGGTCAGCAGTTCTTCAGCGTTGGCTTCAACGTCATTCGCCTGCAGCACGGTGACCGCGTTTTCCACCAGCAGAGGATCAAAACCGGTATGCACGTTATAAACGCCGAAACCGAGGCTGTCGCGCAGGGCGATAGCGGCACAGACGTTGGCGGCAATCATCGATTCTTCAACGATGCGGTTAGCAATGCGGCGATGCTCGGCGATGATTTCCAGCACGTTACCTTTCTCACCCAGCACGAAGCGGTAATCAGGACGGTCTTTAAATACCAGTGCATGTTCGGTACGCCATGCGCTGCGCACGTCGCAGACGCGTTTGAGCAGGCGGATCTGTGAGGCGATCACCTCACTGGCCGGTTGCCATTCGCTTTTCTCATCCGCTTCCAGCCAGTCAGACACGTCGTCATAAGCCAGTTTGGCTTTCGACTCGATAGTTGCCGCGAAGAAACGAATGTCGCTGCCCAGTGTGCCATCGGTGCCTACTGTGACAGAACACGCCAGAACCGGACGGCTGACGTCCGGCCACAGGGAACAGATATCATCGGACAATTCACGCGGTAGCATCGGGATGTTGAAGCCCGGCAGATAGTTGGTGAAGGCGCGTTTTTTCGCAATGTTGTCCAGCTCGCTGCCTTCGCTGACGTAAGCCGTCGGGTCAGCAATTGCGACAGTCATTTGCAGGGTGCCGTCGCCGTTGTCTTTCACATACAGCGCGTCATCCATGTCCTGCGTACTGCCGCTGTCGATAGTGACAAATGGCAGGGCGGTCAGGTCTTCGCGGGTCAGGCCTTCATCGCGTAGCTCGGCAATGTCAGATTTCGGCGCTTCACGTTCAAGGTTATGACGTGCCAGCGTGACCCACCACGGCGCAAGATCGTCGGCGCCGGTGGTGATCCATTCGGTGATTTCAGCCTGGAAGCTGTGGTCGCCTTCTTTCAGCGGGTGACGGCGCATTTCAGCCACACACCAGTCGCCATCACTCACTTCATGATTGATGTTGCGGGCAACGCGGCACTGAATAGCATCACGTAATAAAGGATGATCCGGAATGATAGAAAGACGGTCGTCTTTCTTCGTTACGCGGCCAACAAAACGGCTGAGAAAAGGTTCAACCAATGTTTCCGGCTGGACGACTTCACGCTCTTTTTCGGTTTGCAGGGAAGCGATAACGCGATCCCCGTGCATGACTTTTTTCATGTACGGAGGCGGAATGAAATAGCTTTTTTGACCGTCTACTTCAAGAAAGCCAAAGCCTTTCTCAGTGCCTTTTACGATGCCTTCGACACGCGGAGTCTGAGAGTGAAGTTGCTGTTTTAGCTGCGCGAGCAGCGGGTTATCTTGAAACATATCGTCCAGAGAATTGGGGGTTAATGTGGCTCGATTAGCGGCAGACAGTTTTACGCGATCTGGCCCCTTCGGGCAAGCAGCATCTGCCCCTTTCGCCTCATAACCCTGAAGCGAAAGGGGAGATTTGCGCGATGTCGCGCAAGTACGATTTATGCGATACGTTGCAGGTCCACTTTTTGTTCGCAGCGACGGATAGTCACCGGTACGGCTTTGGAGGTCGGGGTGTGGGTCTGGTCACCAAAACTGGACATCGGCACCAGCGGGTTGGTTTCCGGATAATAAGCCGCCAGGTTACCGCGTGGAATATCGTAGCTGACCAGTTTAAAACCGGTCACTTTGCGCTCAATGCCGTCGTTCCACAGCGTTTCGATTTCCACCAGTTCACCGTCTTTCAGGCCCAAGTCCGCCAGATCCTGCGGGTGAATGAACAACACTTCACGCTGGCCGTAAACACCACGGTAACGGTCATCGAGGCCATAAATGGTGGTGTTGTACTGGTCGTGAGAGCGTAACGTTTGCAGGGTGAACGGCGCATTCTGGTCGCCCATCGGGATCAGCACTTCAGGCAACGGGGATGCACTGAAATTGGCCTTGCCACTCAGGGTGTTGAATTTCAGCTCTGCTGCCGCATTACCGAGATAGAAACCGCCTTTGATATCGCAGCGCGCATTGAAATCCCGGAAGCCCGGAATGGTGGCTTCAATATGCTCGCGGATAAGATTGTAATCGTCAGCCAGCGCCATCCAGTCGAGGTATTTATCACCCAGAACGGCATTAGCGATACCGCAGACAATCGCGGTTTCAGAACGCTGTTCTTTGGATAACGGAATGCCTACGCCTTCGGAGGCATGTACCATGCTGAATGAGTCTTCAACGGTGATGAACTGCGAACCGGTCGCCTGCATATCCAGTTCGGTACGGCCCAGCGTTGGCAGGATCAGCGCTTCTGCACCCGGCGTCAGGTGCGTACGGTTCAGTTTGGTGCTGATCTGAACGGACAAATCCAGATTGCTTAGCGCCTGTTCTGTACGCGGAGTATCCGGTGCCGCCGCCGCCAGATTACCGCCAAGGCAGATCAGGACTTTGGCTTCTTTACGCAGCATGGCTTCCAGCGCTTCTACGGTGTTGTGACCCGGGACACGCGGTGGTGTGAATTTGAAGTGGCTTTCCATCGCATCGAGCAACGCTTTTGGCGCTTTCTCATCGATACCCATGGTGCGGTTACCCTGCACGTTGCTGTGACCGCGCACCGGACACAACCCGGCGCCAGGTTTGCCAAGCTGACCAAACAACAGTTGCAGGTTGGTGATTTCACGCACGGTCGGCACAGAGTGTTTATGCTGCGTCACGCCCATCGCCCAGGTACAAATCACCCGTTCGGCGTTCATATAAATGCTTGCCGCTTCGCGCAAGTCCTGTTCACTCAGACCTGACTGTTCAGTAATTTTTTCCCAGCTGGTGGCATCGACCACGGCCAGATACTCATCGACACCGGCACAGTTTGCCGCGATAAATTCTTCATCGAACAGGGAAGGCTGACCGGAAGCAATACGTTCGCGGTGTGTCTGCAATAACGCTTTAACGATACCGCGCACGGCAGCCATGTCGCCGCCAAGGTTTGGCTGGTAATAGGCGGCGCTGATACGACCGGCTTTCGGTGTCACCACTTCCAGCGGTTTTTGCGGATCGGCAAAACGTTCCAGACCCCGTTCACGCAGGGTATTAAAGCTGACCACTTTTGCCCCCCGGTCAGACGCATGACGCAGACTGTGCAGCATACGCGGGTGGTTGGTGCCCGGGTTCTGGCCGAAGACAAAAATGGCGTCTGCTTTCTCAAAATCATCCAGACGGATAGTGCCTTTACCGACGCCGATGCTTTGTTTGAGGCCCACACCGCTGGCTTCGTGACACATGTTCGAACAGTCAGGGAAGTTGTTGGTACCGAACATACGGCCGAACACCTGATACAGATAAGAGGCTTCGTTACTGGCACGCCCGGAGGTGTAGAAATCTGCCTGATCGGGACTTTCCAGCCCGTTAAGATGGCTGGCGATCAGTGAGAATGCGGCATCCCAGCTGATAGGCTCGTAATGGTCGGTGGTGCGGTTGTAACGCATCGGATGGGTAAGACGCCCCTGATATTCCAGGAAATAATCGCTCTGTGCACGCAGCTTACTCACACTGTGTTGAGCAAAGAACTCTGGTTCGACGGCTTTGCGGGTGGCTTCCCAGCTGACGGCTTTCGCACCGTTTTCACAGAAGCTGAATGTGCTGTGATTATCGTCTCCCCAGGCACAGCCCGGACAGTCAAAACCGCGACCTTTGTTAACACGCATCAGGTTACGCAGGTTAGAAAGGACTTTCTTACTGTCGAAGACGAAACGGGTGGTGGATTCCAGTGCACCCCAGCCGCCGGCCGCGCCGTGGTAGGGTTTGATCTCAGTTTTGAATTTCATAGTTATGCTTCGCAGGTGGTTTTTGTCTTGTCTGTGAACAAACCGGATGATGAGTTGTTAACCGGATTGTTAATTTTATGTCACAAGTTTAGGAGCGGGTGACAAGAACGTCTAATCGAATGCTGTGATGGAGCGATAGGAATCCTCTATCGCAGGGAAATATCGGGGAATAACGGAAATTCCCCGCAAGGAAAGGGGCGCATCACCGTATTTCATCCCTGTTGAAAACAGCGGGTTGTGATAATAAAACCTGATTGCAGGCTCAGTGGCAGGTGTTGGTGGAAATTAACGCAAGTTGTAACAGAACCGTTTCACTATGAAATGGTTAGCAAAAGACTAAGGGTTTTTCTGCAGGGGGTTTTAGTGCAACCTATGCCGCAGATTTTATCCCATAGGTTTTTGATATATTGCCGAGTTTAATAATAGCCCGGCAATATGGCGTGTTTAAGGAAGATTCAGTGAAACGTAGTGTAATGAGTGTTTTATCTTGTGTATTGATGTTCTCCGCAGGCAGTGCGAAAGCTATCGCGCCACTGGATTTCCCTGTCGTGCCGCCAAGCATTGACGCCGCTTCTTTTGTGCTGATGGATTATGCCAGCGGTGATGTACTGGCCGCCGGCAACCCGGATGAACGCCGTAACCCGGCCAGCCTGACCAAACTGATGACAGGTTATGTCATTGACCGCGCGTTAGATCATAAAAAAATCACCATGGATGATGTGGTGACGGTACCGCAGGAAGCCTGGGTCGCTGGCAATAAAAGTCTGGCCGGTTCTTCACTGATGTTTCTAAAGCCAGGTGACCATGTCACCGTGCGTGACCTGATCCGCGGCATCATCATTACTTCCGGTAATGACGCCTGCGTGGCCATGGCCGATTATGTGGCGGGCAGCCAGGATTCATTCGTAGGAATGATGAATCAGTACGTGGTGAGCATGGGGCTGACCAACACCCATTTCGAGACTGTGCATGGCCTGGACGCGCCGGGGCAATACACCACCTCTTATGATCTGGCGAAACTTTCCCGCGCCATTATCGGCGGGGAACCTGAGGAATATCATATGTATGCTGAAAAATCGCTGACGTATGACAACATCACTCAGCAAAACCGTAACGGCCTGTTGTGGGATAAAAACCTGCAGGTTGATGGCCTGAAAACAGGTCATACCGAAAGCGCCGGTTTCAACATTATTGCCTCTGCGACGCAGGGTGACCGTCGTCTGATCGCCGTCGTGATGGGCGGTAAAAGCTCAAAAGGCCGCGAAGAACAGGCGCGCAAACTGCTGACCTGGGGTTTCCGCGAATATACCAGTAAACAGATTTTCAAAGCTGATCAGACCGTTTCCAGCGAACATGTCTGGTTTGGTGCTAATGCACAGGTGAAGGTCGGTTCACTGAGTGATGTCTTTATCAGCGTGCCGCAGGCCGATGCCGATAAACTGAAAGCCCAGTACGTGCTGACCCGTCCGCAGATTGACGCGCCGCTGAAGAAAGGTCAGGAGCTCGGCAGTATTAATATCGTAGATAACGGCAAAGTCATCAAAACCGTGCCGCTGGTAGCACTGGAAGATGTCGCAGAAGGCGGGATCATCAGTCGTGCGATTGATTACGTGAAACTGAAAATTTAACGTCTGTTCCGCTGGTCAAAACGCAAAAAGAGCCTGCCCGAAAAGCAGGCTCTTTTTTTGCACCTGCTGCACCACAGTTGAACATTCTGCGGCACCGGGGCGACATCTTTATTCCTCCCCGTCGGACAGGGCAGGTGTAATTACCTGAAAATCCCATCGAATCAATGTGGCATGTTTGTTGCTGAGAACTTATTTCTTGCTAGCAATGTTAAAAATCTTTGGCTGGCGTTGACAGGAAATAAGGGAGACGACGAATGACAACATTGAATATGCCCATGACAATCGCGGCCAGCGCACGGTGGCGGCAGTTAGTTCTGGGGCTGATTTGCATGGCGGCGATTTCCAGTCCGCAATATGTCTGGACTCTGCTGACTAAACCGCTCGCGCTTAAACTGGGGGTTCCGCTGGCAGAGTTACAGGTTACGTTCTCGCTACTGATAATTCTGCAAACCTTCTTTTCTCCTTTTCAGGGCAGCCTGATTGAACGTTTTGGCCCGCGGAAACTGATTTCAATCGGCACGCTGTTATCAGGGTTCAGTTGGGTACTGGCGTCACAAGTCAGCAGCATTACGGGCCTTTATCTGGTCTATGGCTGCATCGGCGGACTGGGTACCGGCATTGTTTATGTCGGTGTCGTCGGGTTGATGGTGCGCTGGTTCCCGCATAAACGTGGCTTTGCGGCGGGAATGGTGGCTGCCGGATACGGAATGGGGGCGATTCTGACCACGTTCCCTGTTTCGACGTCCCTGACCAGTCGCGGGCTGGAAAGTACGTTGATTATCTTTGGCGTTATTTTCGCCGTCATTGGTTTTCTGGCCAGCCAGGGATTACGGCTGCCGCCGTCGCTCAGCGAGCGTCAGGATGTGCCGGTCATGGTGACGGAAGGCAAACAGTACCGTCCGAAACAAATGCTCAGACAGCCTCTGTTCTGGCTGATGTTTTTCATGATGGCGATGATGTCGACTTCAGGGCTGATGGTCACCTCGCAAATGGCGGTGTTTGCCCATGATTTTGGTATCACGGAAGCGGTGGTGTTTGGCATGGCCGCGTTGCCGCTGGCACTGACCATTGACCGTTTTACCAACGGGCTGACACGCCCGCTGTTCGGTTTTATTTCGGATAAATTTGGTCGTGAGCAGACGATGTTTATCGCATTTGCGCTGGAAGGCTGTGCGATGATTTTGTGGCTGATGTGCCGCGACAATGCTGTGTTGTTTGTTCTGCTGTCCGGCGTGGTGTTTTTTGGCTGGGGAGAAATTTTTTCCTTGTTCCCGTCAACGCTGACCGACACCTTTGGCAGTCAGAATGCCACTGCCAATTATGGCTGGTTGTATATGTCGCAGGGCATAGGATCCATTTTTGGCGGCCCGCTTGCGGCACTGATTTATCAGCACACGGGCGGATGGAATATTGTATTCACCTGCGCCATCACGCTGGATTTTGTCACCGCCATTCTGGCGCTCTGGGTACTGAAACCCTGGCGTGCCCGTTTTATGCAGGCAGCCCGTGACTGAATAATCCTAAACTAGCGGGGTCTGGAGACGTTGTCACAGAGGAATGTTAACAAGCTGTAATTCAGGTAAAGCAGCGGGGCGACCGGCTCACGGACGCCCCGAACGGCCTAAAACACTTTCGAAGAAAAATCCGTTTTCACTTCGCTTTCAATGTAGGTATTTAAACCCCAACCGGCGCGCGCCAGTTCCTTCATTTTTTCGAGATGTTCGGGGCCAGGATGGCGGATATCGTAGAGATAAACGTGATTGTTCTTGAAGCGGATTTTGATCGAGTTGGCATCAATCTGGAAGCTGACAACCTGTGAATCACCGCTTTTGTTGGCGTAATTTTCCATGCTGCATCCTGTTAGCTAAGCCTGATTTCGGGCGACATCTTCTATTAACCACGTCCGGACTTTTCTTGCAGGGCGACAGTTCACAGTTTCTTCAACTCGCTGAAAACTTAGCTTATCTGTGTATTAATAAACTCGCCTTTGCGTAGTTTAAGCCCTGCTGCGGCTGTCGCGAGGCGCCTTGTCTCAATAAAGGAAGCCATCTGTTTTTGTGCCTGTTCAACGTGTTTCGCGGATGCCACACGGGGAGAACCTGACGAAAAGGGCGGTTCAGGGTCGTACTCCATTTGCAACTGAATACCTTGCGCTATGTCGTTGCCATAGATATCGGCAATGACATTCAGGGCAAAGTCTATGCCTGACGTTACCCCCGCACCGGTGATCCGGTTGCGATCCCTGACGACGCGTTCATTAACCGGTTCGGCCCCCAATAATTCAAGCTGGTCAAGCGAAGCCCAGTGGGAAGTGGCTTTGTACCCCTGCAACAGGCCTGCTGCGCCCAGCACAAGAGAACCGGTGCATACTGACGTCACCAGCCGGGCATTTTCACTTTTCTGGCGGATAAAAGTGAGCGTCTCATCATCGGACATCAGTTTTATCTGGCCTGGCCCGCCGGGGATGCAGATGACATCCAGTTCAGGGCAATTTTCAAATGTATGAGTGGGTAAAATACGCAGGCCCCGGTCAGACGTCACGGGTTCCGGCGTTTTCCAGATAAGATGGACTTTGGCCCCCGGGGCTCTGGCGAAGACCTCAAACGGCCCCGTCAGATCTAATTGGGTCAGTTCCGGAAACAAAAGCATGCCGATTGATAAAGCCGGAAAGTCGCTCATTTAATGGTCCCCGGTTGCCAGACATCAGAGGTCAGATTGATAAAGGAAGTGATTAAGCAGAGTAGTCAATTAACCTGCGTATGACTACCCATCACTCCCCGATTTTTCGGGAAGTGATGTAACAGGGGGGCGTTACGCTTCTTCGCGATTATTTCAGCAGGAACGAATGATCAAAGGTGCCGCTGACATTCAGCGCGACGGGCAATAATCCCTGCGCGTGATAGAAATCTGCTGTTTGCTGCTGCTGCGTCTCGGTTGCGGCATCTATCGGTTGCCAGTAGGATTTACGACGCTCGAACCCCAGCTTTGCAGCGTCCAGCGGGAAGCCGATGATTTTCGCCAGTTTTTCGCTGTACGCATCCAGATTTTTATACGCCCATATCTGTGCATCGCTCAGGCGCTGCAGATAGTCAGCGATGGCCTCGCGTTTAGCTTTATCTTTCAGCGCCGTATCCGTCGCGGCAAGGAAGCTGTTACCCGACCACAAGCCGCGGCCATTTACGACCACACGCAGATGATCCTGAGTCTCAGCGAAGGCGGTGTAGGGTTCCCACGTTGCCCAGACATCCACTGAACCTTGCGTCAGTGCCAGCTTCGCATCGCTTGGCGGCAGGAAGCGGAACGTGACGTCTTTGGCGCTCAGTCCGGCAGATGCAAGGGCTTTCAGCGCGACAAAATGTCCGATGGAACCGCGGTTGGTCGCGATACTTTTGCCTTTCAGATCCGCGGCGCTTTTGACCGGGCTGTCCGGTTTCACCAGCAGCGCGGTGCCGTAGGCGTCTGACTTATCCACGGCGATGGCTTTTACCTGCGCACCTGCGGCCTGTGCAAATAACAGCGGCGCATCACCGATGATGCCCACATCTACCGCCTGTGCATTCAGCGCTTCTGCCAGCGGCGCAGCAGCCGGAAACTCTGACCATTCAATTTTATAGGGCAGCTTATCCAGCTTATTTGCCGCTTCCAGCTGTGCCCGCATGTTGCCTTTCTGATCGGCGACCCGCAGGGTAATTTGTTCGGCATTTGTGGCGAACACAGCGCCGGTCAGCGTGACCAGCAGCAGAAGATTTCTCACATTCAGTCGCATCGGGTTTCCTTAAATCAGGGCAGTCACGGCGGTGTGTTTTCGGGCTTCCCGCGCAGCGATTTTCTGCTTCGTCAGCGGGATCAGACTCTTACCGTATTCGACGGCGTCATTCAGCGGATCAAAGCCGCGGATCAGGAAAGTGGTGATGCCCAGATCGTAATATTTCAGCAGTGCATCGGAGACCTGTTCCGGCGTACCGACCAGGGCCGTAGAATTGGAACCGCCGCCAATCAGCCCGGCGATGCCGGTCCACAGGCAGGAATCGAGACGATCGCCTTGCGCGACGGCTTTCAGTAAACGCTGAGCTCCCACGCTTTGGGGTTTGGCTGCCAGCACCTGACCTTTCTCAGCTTGCAGGGCGGTGGCTTTAGTGAGAATTTCATCCGCTTTCGCCCAGGCTTCTTCTTCTGTTTTGCCGAGGATAGGGCGGAAGGAAATACTGAAGTTAATATCCCGGTTGTGTTTTGCCGCAGAGGCTTTTACCGCTTCCACCGTTTCTGCCGCACTGGCCAGCGGCTCGCCCCATAACGCAAACACATCCGCCTGTTTACCTGCAACACGGATGGCATCATCGGAAGATCCGCCGAAAAATACCGGCAGTTTTTTCTGACAGGGCTTAATGGCAGAGAAAGCATTTTCCGCCTGATAAAATTCACCCTGATGGTCAAAACCGGTTTCTGAATACCAGCTCTGTGTCAGTACATCGATGTATTCATCCGTGCGCTGATAGCGGCCGGATTTCGCCACATAATCACCGTCACGGCGTTGTTCCGCATCGCTGCCACCGCTGATGATATGCACTGCCACGCGACCATCAAGCAGGTGGTCGAGGGTCGCCAGCTTACGGGCGGCGAGGGTCGGCGCGACGAATCCCGGCCGGTGAGCCAGAAGAAAATGAATGCGGGATGTGCTGGCCCCGGCGTGCGCGGTGACCAGAAAAGCATCGGGCTGGTCGGAGGCATAGGCCACCAGAATGCGGTCAAAGCCAGCATCTTCATGGGCTTTGGCGAAATCGGAAATGTATTTTTTATCGAAAATCGGGCCGGTCGGTGGGATGATTTCAGAAGCCAGACGGTGTCCGATCATACCAATAAATTGCACGCTCATAGGCTGTCACTCCTCGGGATGAGGCCAGCGGATGAAGGTCTGCGCTGGCAGGAGTTATCACCATAAACGGCAACTTACTATGTGAGAAATTCATTATCTTCATAAGCTAATATAAAAAATGTGCATGAACAGGTGTTGCTTTGGGCATCGCGCCCAGGGGGTTGACCTTAATGCCAGTCCGGATGGCAATCCCATAATCACTACCTGCCACAATCCAACCCGTTAGCTATCGCCGCGGCAAACGCATCAATCGCCGGTACCTGACTCGCAGGAACGTTGGGATAAATCAGCCACAACTGGCTGCGGGGGGCGAAATCTTTCAGGTCATACAGCGCCAGTTCAGGGCGCAGTGCATGTTTTTCTACCAGCGCGCGCGGCATCAGCCCCAGGCCGCGCCCTTCAGCAATCAGGGATAATTGTAAGGTCGTGCCAAACGCCTCAAGATTGATGAGCAAAGGTAAACCCTGTTCAGTCAGCGCGCGCTGCAGGGCGGCGCGGAAACCACAGCCATGCGGATTGAGGATCCACCCGTGCTGATAACAATCTTCCAGACGTTGTGGCAAAGCCTGCGGTGCTTTCGGGCCGACAACCACTAAATCGACCGTACCCAGCGGCTGGTTTTCGACACCCTCCGGGAATTGCTTACTGGCGGGGAACAGCACGACCGCCGCTTCCAGTTCCTGCTGCTGTATCCGTAACAATAATTCGTCGCCCCAGCCGCTGGAAAGTCGCGGCTGGATTTGCGGAAATTGCGCAGACAGGGTTTTCAGGGCAGGCAACAGACTGCTTTCGCTCAGGCTTTGTGGCACGGCAAGGCGCAGAAGGCCGGAAGGTGGACTGTCGGCGGCAACCAAATCACTGAGCGCATCCACCTCACGCAAGATATGACGGCATTGCTGATAAACACGGTTGCCCATCAGCGTGGGTTTCAGGGGTTTGGTCTGGCGGTTCAGCAGCGGAATGCCCAGCGATTCTTCAAAATTTTGTACCCGACGGGTAATTGCCGGCTGTGTCAGCCCCAGCTCATCGGCGGCAAGCCGGGTAGATTGCAGGCGGATAACGGCGACAAAAGCAGTCAGGTCTTCAATTTTCATAGGCACTCAGCGTCAGGATTAACGTAAAAACGGCTGCCGGCAGGATAAAACAATTTTCACGCGGACGCTGGATCCTGATGCACATTTTTATGTGTGATTTGCATATTAGCTTATCCATAAAATGAATTTTGCTTGGATCATGGCGATGCTAACCTGTCGGAAACAGTGATGAAGTATGAGGAAAGTGATGACGACTTTACAGCTCGCGCCGCTGAGACAATTTCTGGCGGACTTCACCCGGCTGGTGCAGGAACCGCACGGTCAGACGCAAATACTGGCGCAGGGAAGCGAACTGCTGACCCGTCTTATCGGCGAAGATAACTGGCTGCCGGAGGAGTTTGCGCAGCCTCATCCTGAACATTATCAGCAATATCTCTTGTACGCCGATCCGCTGTCGCGTTTTTCTGTGGTGAGTTTTGTCTGGGGGCCGGGGCAGAAAACACCGGTGCATGACCATCGTGTCTGGGGGCTGATAGGTATGCTGCGCGGTGCAGAAGTCAGCCAGAATTATACCCGCCACCCCGACGGAACGCTGCAACCGGAAGGAAATCCCATTACGCTGCACGTTGGCGACGTCGGGAAAATCTCCCCCGATCAGCTGGATATCCACCAGGTCAGCAATTTTTTCAAGGAACAGGTCTCGGTCAGCATTCACGTTTACGGCGGCAATATCGGTGCGGTTTCACGGGCGGTTTATCTGCCAGACGGCACCGGGAAAACCTTTATTTCCGGCTACTCCAGCCCGCACCTTCCCAATATCTGGGACCTGTCAAAAGAGAGAAAACATGACTGATTCATATTCACTGCCTCTGCGCCATTTTTCTGAACTCCGCGAGGCGTTGCTCGAAGGACAGGATGTGGCGCTGGTTGACCTGCGTGAAGAAGCGGCCTTTGCCACCGGACATCCCTTATTTGCTGCCAATCTGGCTTTGTCTAAACTCGAACTGGAAGTGCTGGATCGCATACCAAACCGTCTGACGGCTATTACGTTGTATGACAATGGTGAATTTTATGACGTGCAGCGCGGCGAGCGTAAAACCATGCGGGCGGCTCAATTGCTGAAATCGCTGGGGTATCAGAATATCGCGTTGCTGGCCGGTGATCTGGCTGGCTGGAAAGAAGCGGGCGGTGAGATATTTATTGATGTGAACGCGCCCAGTAAAGCCTTCGGGGAATGGGTTGAACATCATTACGAGACACCGTCCCTGAGTGCCGAACAGGTGCTGGCATTGCAACAGCAGGGGGCAAACATTGCTGTGCTGGATGTGCGCCGTTTTGATGAATACCAGGTGATGAGTATTCCGGGCGGCGTGAGCGTACCAGGAGGCGAACTTGTGCTGCGCCTGAAAGATGTGGTGCCTGATGACAACACGCAGGTGATCATCAATTGTGCGGGGCGTACCCGCAGCATTATCGGCACGCAATCTCTGATTAATGCCGGATTTACGCAGCCGGTGTCTGCATTGCGTAACGGTACGATTGGCTGGACGCTGGCGGGGCAGGCACTGTCGCACCTGCAACATAAACAGTTTCCGGCACTGAGTGAAGCCTCACGCAGGGTTGCGCTGAAAGGCGCGCAAACTCTGGCTTTACGCGCGGGCGTGCGCTCAGTGACGTTGTCACAATTACGTAACTGGCAACAGGATGATTCCCGCACGTTATACGTGTTTGACGTGCGCACGGCAGAAGAGTTTCGTGCCGGGCATCTGGCAGGCACGCGACACGTTCCCGGTGGCCAGTTGGTTCAGGAAACCGATCACTATGCCAGCGTTCGTGGCGCGCGAATAGTGCTGGTGGATAATGATGGTGTGCGTGCGCGCATGGCGGCCTCATGGCTGGCACAGATGAACTGGGAAGTGTATATCGCCGAAGTGAGGGCTGAAGATCTGACTGAACAAGGCGACTGGAAAGCCCGGGTTGCGCCCGCACCGGCTGTGGAATCTGTCAAACCGGAACAACTGCTGAACTGGCTGAGTGAGGGTAATACCGGCATTCTCGATCTCACCACCAGCGCGAATTTCCGTAACCGGCGCATTCCGGGTGCGGTCTGGACAACACGGGGCAATATCCCGCAAATTATTGCCTTACAACCGCAGAAAGCGCGTTGGGTTGTCACCTGCACCAGCGGTTTGCTGGCACGTTACGCTGTCACGGAAGTGGCCGGATTAACCGGCAAACCCGTTTATTTGCTGGAGAAAGGCACGGTGGGCTGGATCGACCACGGGTTGCTGCTTGAGCGGGGGGATTCTGTTTATCTGGACGGCGCGCAAGACAGATATCGTCGTCCGTACGAAGGCACGGATGTCAGCCCGCAGGCGATGCAGGATTATCTGGACTGGGAATACGGGCTGGTCGGGCAGTTGGAAAAAGACGGAACGCACGGTTTCAGATTACTGGAAGCCTGAGGGCTGAGGCCTCTGCGTGAGGAACGCAGAGGTTCAGTTAACGTTTAACGACGACCACGCGGATGAGTGCGGGCTGTCCAGTCGTATGTTGCAGAAGTGCTTGGAACGGCTTTATTACGGCGCTTTTCGGCCCGCGCTTTCGCAGCGACTTTTTCTTTTTCTGCCATCAACGTATCGATGTAGTCATCTTTAATCCGGTTATTTTCCGAATTCGTCAGCTCACGGCCCTGTGCTTTACGGGCTCTGTCCAGCAGTGTTTTTAACTCACGCTGTTCGCTTTCCGTCATATCTTGTTGGGTCAGTCTTTTCATTTTTACCGCATCCTGTGAGGAAAGTGGCTACCATTGTAGTCGAAATGGTGGCAGGAGTCGCTGCAACTCATCACCTTACTTGTTTTGTTTTTTTAAAAGGCAGTTGTTTCAGAAAGCTTGCTGAACGGAGCGGCAGCGTGTGTTGAAAACGTGAAGGGATATCCGGGAGGGAAAAAGCACTTTTCTCTCCCGGTGGTTTCGGTGCGAAGATCGTATGATAACTGTTATTAAGAAACCGAAAGGTTCCCGATCAGGTCATCGGGCTTTCACTGCAAGTGATAAACCGCCGGTGATATCCGCTCCGACATCACCGCGAATATTACTGTGAATCCTGGCTGGTCCCGGTCTTAGGACTTGCCGCTGAACTGTCACCCGCATCGGCGGTTTTGGTATACACAATCTTCTGACTGTCATTGCCGCAGTGGCCCACGACCTGCCCGCCAGCCTGATCGGCCTGATCATTTGGCACGATATCGAGTTTAAACCCTGATTCAGGCAAGCCGTTTGCCACGATTTTCTGGGTAATGTCAGCTTTTACGCTTTCACAGGAAGCCTGTGCCATCAGCGGTGCGAACATAACGACAGCAAGACCCGCTAAAAGTGTCTTTTTCATCATTCATTCCTTTTATGAAAACCAGTGTACTTATGAGTCTAGCAGATAGGATTTACGGAGCCAGTAACTGACGGCCATTACGACGGTCAAGGCAGCGCTCAGTGTTCGGTTCCCAGTACGCATTGATGTTTTGGCTGGCCTGACACTTGTCGCGCAGATCAATCGAATTGTCGTATTTGGAGAAGTCTTTCTCGTTACGCTGGTTTTTCATGGCGCGCAGGCGTTGGGTTTCATTCCATTGCTCTTTGCTCTGACGTGCTTCTTCGTTGGTCATGGCATCATTGCCGGTACCGCCAAAGACACAGGTTCCGCCCGCACAATTGGTGGCCGCGAGTGCAGGCGCCTGCCAGCTGGCGGTTATAGCCAGCAAAGCCACAGGCAGAATGCTGCGGGTCAGTCGGGATTTAAACGTTGTATTCATCAGCTCATCCTTTTAATTTACACATCGCTCAGGCGAATAATTGCATTATAACATCCGGCCGAATGACGTCACCCTCTGCCGGTAAACTGGTTGATATCTTATTGAACTTCGGACTGTAAACCTGGCCCAATTATGCTCAAAACGTCTTTACTGTTCTTTGCGACCGCACTGGCAGAAATCATTGGCTGCTTTTTACCTTATCTCTGGCTGCGCAAAGGGGCAAATGTGCTGCTTTTATTACCCGGGGCGCTCAGCCTGGCGGCGTTTGTCTGGTTGCTGACATTGCATCCGGCGGCAAGCGGCAGGGTGTATGCGGCTTACGGCGGGGTCTATGTCATGACCGCCATGCTGTGGCTGCGGTTTGTCGATGGCGTGAAGCTCAGCGCCACCGACTGGCTGGGCGCATGTGTGGCACTGGCGGGGATGCTGATCATCATTTCTGGCTGGAAAACGGCGTGAACGGCTATTGCGATAATCTTTCCATCAGCACAATCACTTTCTGAATCACAATTTGCGCCGCGCGGGATAACTGGCGGCGCGGGGCAACGCACAACGCCAGCGTCAGCGGTTTGGCGCTGCGGCCCTGAAGCGGCACAAACGCCAGTCGCTTTTCCTGTAAATCTGGCAATACATCTAACAAACTCAGCACGCCGACACCGGCCCCTTTGCGGATAAGTTCGCGCATCATGCGCACGTCATTACAGACGATCGACGGCGTTTCCAGTAACTGATAGCGGTTATACAGCAGTCTGGCGCGGGCATTGACCATCAGCGGTTCGGAGGGAATGATCTGCCGGTAGGAGGCGATGTCACTGAACGACAACGATTCCTTCTGCGACAGTTTATGACCCACCGGCATCGCAATCCCGATGGGTAATTCCGCAAAAGCGCGTACTTCCAGCCCGGTATGTTCGACGGGATCGAGCAACAATCCAAAATCCACTTCCGCTGAACTGACCTGTTCGCTGATGTTCCGGCTGTCTTCGATGCGGATATCAAACGTCAGGTAAGGGTGTTCTGCGCCCACGTCGGCAATCAGTTCCGCCACCATCCCTTCGCTGAGAGCGGCAATCATAGAGATGGTGACATGCCCGCGTCGCAGTCCCTGAATTTCATCGAAACGTTCGCGGGTGCGGGAAAATTCTTTCCGCCAGCGGCGGATGTCATCGAATAAAATTTCGCCTGCTGAGGTCAGTTTCAGGCCTGTCGGTAAGCGTTCAAACAGCGGGGTTTCCAGCGTTTGTTCAGCCTGCAGGATCTGCCGGTTTATGGCTGAAGCCGAGACGTGCAGCACTTCTGCCGCTTTGCGCAAACTTCCTGTTCGGGCGACTTCGGTAAAATATTGCGAAAAACGGGAGAATGGCGACATGGGTGTACTAATTTATGCAGTGAATAAGTGAGATAACTATTATGGACTGCATCACTCATTTTTCCTAGATTGTGCGATGCCCCTTTGTAAAACAATCACCTCAGGTTGTTTTACAGGCAAAACGGGCAATGACAGGGTTCGTCAAAACACGTTTAGGCTCGCGTGCCGTATTCCACGGGATAATGGTGGGACGAATTGTGGCGTTCGTTCTGCTGGTGCGCGTGCGTGTGTTTTGAAAAACAACACTAATAACAAGCGTGCATTTTTGATCACCAGACTGAAAGTGATCACGCGACCAAGAGATTCCTTCTCATGTTAGAAAAACTATTTAAGTTAAAAGCTCACCGTACTAACGTGCGGACTGAGATTGTGGCTGGACTCACTACATTTTTAGCAATGGCCTACATTCTGTTTGTTAACCCGTCTATTTTGGGCGCGACGGGGATGGATAAAGGTTCGGTTTTCGTGGCTACTTGTCTTGCTGCCGCAATCGGTTCCGCACTGATGGGCTTTATCGCCAACTACCCGATCGCACTGGCTCCGGGCATGGGGTTAAACGCCTTCTTCACCTACACCGTGGTGCTGCATATGGGTTACACCTGGCAGATCGCGCTGGGGGCCGTTTTCCTTTCAGCCTGTATTTTCTTCGCGTTATCGATTTTTAAAATCCGCGAATGGATTATCCGCAGTATTCCGCTGCCATTACGTTCGGCCATTGCGGCGGGTATCGGTTTATTCCTGGCGCTGATTGCGCTGGAAAATGCCGGTATTGTGATCGCTAACCCGGCGACGCTGGTCGGTCTGGGCGATCTGACCAAGCCGGGTCCGCTGTTTGCGATGCTCGGTTTCATTCTGATTGTGGTGCTGGAAGCGCGTAAAATCACCGGCGCGGTGCTGATCGGTGTGCTGGCCGTGACCGTTCTGGCGATTGCGCTGGGTTATTCGCCGTTTGGCGGCGTAATGTCGATGCCACCTTCCATTGCGCCAACCTTCATGCAACTGGACATCAAAGGCGCGTTTAACGTTTCGCTGATTAGCGTGGTGTTCGCGTTCCTGTTCGTGGATGTGTTCGACAACTCCGGCACCCTGATTGGCGTGACCAAACGCGCAGGGCTGGCGGATGAAGACGGCAATATCCCGAAAATGGGCCGTGCGCTGGTCGCTGACAGTGCGGCGGCGTTGTTCGGTTCACTGCTCGGCACCTCAACCACCACCAGCTACATCGAATCCGCAGCAGGCGTGAGCGCTGGCGGGCGTACCGGTCTGACGGCGATTGTGGTGGCTATTCTGTTCCTGCTGAGCCTGTTCTTCGCTCCGCTGGCAGGCAGCGTTCCGGCCTTCGCAACGGCTCCGGCTCTGTTGTTCATCGCGGTTCTGATGACGTCTGGCCTGGCTGAAATCGACTGGAAAGACATCACCGTGGCAGCGCCTGTTACCGTGACTGCGCTGACCATGCCGTTCACGTATTCCATCGCCAACGGTATCGCATTTGGTTTCATCACCTGGACGCTGGCAAAACTGCTGACCGGTCGCTGGCGTGAGCTGAATTCTGCGCTTATCGTCTTGTCGATTCTGTTTGTGATTAAACTGGGCTGGCTGAGCGCGTAATACGTTTTCGGTTGCCGGATGTCGGAAAGGCGCGGGCAGGTTGCCGCGCCTTTTTTGTGCGCACTGATAAAAGGCAGATAATAAAAAAGCAGCCGGAGCTGCTTTTCGTGTCAGTCAGGGCGCAATATTACCCTTCGCGATGTACCTGCAAACCGGCGAGAGACTGGCTGACCGGCATCATTTCGATGCTGTTGATGTTGACGTGTGCCGGCAGGGTGGATACCCAGAATACGGATTCGGCTACATCGGCTGCGGTGAGCGGATTAGTGTTATCGTAGGTTTTACTGACTTTCTCGTCGTCGCCTTTAAAGCGCACGCTGGAGAATTCAGTACCACCGCACAGGCCCGGCTCGATATTGGTGACGCGAACGTGGGTGCCATGCAGGTCGGTGCGCAGGTTCAGACTGAACTGACGCACAAACGCTTTGGTCGCGCCATACACGTTGCCGCCTGCGTATGGCCAGTTGCCTGCGGTGGAACCGATGTTTATCACATGCCCGGTGTTGCGTTCAACCATGCCCGGCAACACGGCGCGTGTCATGTACACCAGCCCTTTGGTGTTGGTGTCGATCATTTTGTCCCAGTCTTCCAGCGAGGCTTTATCCGCTTTTTCCAGACCGAGTGCCAGACCGGCGTTGTTAACCAGAACATCAATGTTACGCCAGTCAGCAGGCAGGCTGGCAATAGCTTCTTCAATAGAAGCCCGGTTAGTCACGTCCAGTTCAACAGCGTACAGCGCGTCTCCCAGTTCGGCTTTCAGGTCATCCAGACGCTCTTTACGGCGACCGGTAGCAATCACTTTATGGCCTTCTTTAACAAATTTACGTGCGATTTCAGCACCAAATCCGGCAGTTGCGCCGGTAACAAAAATAATCATCCCGGTATTCCTCAGTTTTTAAGCAAGGTGTGCACGAGGCCCACTAAAGAAACTCTTTAAGTATTAACACAAAAATAACGAGACCGGCATAGTCAACCGGTCTCAGTGCGTATCATTTTGTTGCAGTTACTTTTTCAGATAGGGCGCGATCAGCGATAAATCCGCTACAGACAAGCGATCCGGTGCGGTCTGCGCCTGATGCCAGTAAGGATACAACAAAGGTAACTGGCTGACCTGATTAAGTCGTTCAATTTCTTCGTTATTGAGGGTTAAATCAGCGGCGAGCAGATTATCCTGCAACTGCGTGTCGTTGCGCGCCCCGACAATCACCGAGGTCACCTGCGGACGGGCAATCAGCCAGGCCAGCGCAATCTGTGCCGCAGAAACGCCACGGGCTTCGGCGATGTCCACCAGCACATCGACCACGTCGTACAGCGCACTTTCATCACGCACCGGCGGTTCGCCCCAGTCGGCCAGATGACGGGTGCCTTCCGGTGCCGCCTGATTGCGGCGATATTTACCGGAAAGCAGGCCGCCTGCCAGCGGGCTCCAGACCAGCACGCCCAGCCCCTGATCCTGCGCGGCGGGCAGCAACTCATATTCAGCTTCACGCGCCTGCAGGGTGTAATGGATTTGCTGACTGACCGGGCGGATGTAGTGGTTAGCGTCGGCCACGCCCAGCGTTTTCATCACGTGCCAGGCGGAGAAGTTAGAGATACCGACGTAACGCACTTTGCCACTGCTGACCAGATCGTCGAGCGCCCGCAGCGTTTCTTCCAGTGGCGTCAGGCCGTCCCATTCATGCAACTGATATAAATCCAGATAATCCGTGTTCAGACGTTTCAGGCTGGCTTCACAAGCGCGCAGAATATGATGACGGGACGAACCACGGTCATTCGGGCCTTCACCCATTGGAAAGCGGGCTTTACTGGCCACCAGAACGTCGTGACGTTTGTTGCCCAGTGCTTTACCGAGGATCACTTCCGATTCACCGCCAGAATAGACATCGGCGGTATCGAACAGATTAATCCCGGCATCAAGACATAATCCTGTCTGACGTTGTGCGGCCTCAACGTCAGTTTGCCCGGTTTTGGCAAATTTCCCCTGACCACCAAACGTCATGGTACCCAGGCTGAGAACTGAAACTTTCAGGCCAGACCGGCCTAACAGACGGTATTCCATAGTTTATCTCCATTGAGAGTCATTTTTACCGCAGATCCTCTGCCAGCCGTTCACCGGTCTGGGCATCAAACAGATGGATCGCCTCGCGGTTGGCATCGAGATACAGCGGCTGACTGGCGCTGATACGGGCGCGTCCGGCGAACTGAACGTGCAGCGGGAAACCGCACCAGTCGATGTGCAACAGGCTGCTTTCTCCGGTCACTTCCAGCAACCGTAATGTGGCGGCAGGTTGGGTACTGTGCTCTGCCGGTTTTAAATCGTGCGGACGCAGGCCGAGCGTGACGGGTTCTCCCTCAGCGTGCCGCGCCTGCAATGCCCACTTCTCCGGCAGTGCAAACCACAACTGATTACAGTTCACACCTGGCTGACCGTCAATATTGCGGAAGACGCCGCTGAGCAGATTCATGGGCGGTGAACCGATAAAACGCGCCACAAAGGTATTTACCGGCTTGTCGTAAATCGACAACGGGTCGCCCTGTTGTACGATAAAACCGTCTTTCATCACCACGATATTATCGGCCAGCGTCATGGCTTCGATTTGATCATGGGTCACATATACCGTGGTGGTGCGGAACTGCTGATGCAGCGATTTGATTTCTGCGCGCAGTTCCATACGTAACTGGGCATCGAGGTTGGAAAGGGGCTCATCGAACAGAAACACTTTTGGATTACGCACCAGCGCACGACCCATCGCCACACGCTGGCGCTGGCCGCCGGACAAATCTTTCGGCAGGCGTTTCAGTAAGTGATCGATACCCAGCACTTTTGCGGCCTGTAGCACTTTGGCCTGTTGTTCGGCTTTCGGCACCTTCTTCACCTGCATGTGGAACGCCATGTTTTCGGCCACGGTAAGATGCGGATACAGTGCGTAACTCTGGAATACCATCGCAATATCACGATCGGCGGGGTCAAAATTATTGATCTGCTGTTTATCGAGCAGAATGTCGCCGTCAGACAGGGATTCCAGCCCGGCCAGCAGGCGAAGTAAGGTGGATTTTCCACAGCCCGAGGGGCCGACCAGCACGGTGAAACTGCCGTCAGGGATGGTCAGATCCAGCGGTTTCAGCACCTGCACTTTGCCATAATGTTTGGCGACTTTTACCAGTTCTACCAGAGCCATTTAGATTTTCTCCACAAGGCCAAAAAGTGATTGCCAGTCAGGGTAACGGCGCGGGGAACTGCTGATAGCACAACCGGCAACGCGAACCCCCCATTGCAGCGCCGTGGCAGGCGGCAGGCCATAAATCAGCGCGGATAAAAACCCGGCATTAAAACTGTCTCCGGCACCGATGGTATCGACCACCCCGACCGGTTCGGCGTGCTGATGCAGCGTCAGATTTTTGGCCCACAGACGCGCCCCCTCCGGCCCGCATTTCGCCACGCAAAAGGCGTTGTCCGCCATCTGCTCCAGCAACGTCAGCGCGGCGGCGTCCAGTGTGGTGGCGTCGGCCAGCCCGAGTGTTTCGACTTCATTGAGCAGCAGCGCATCGCAGAATGGCAGCCATTTTGCCGCCTGTTCACGCAACGCATCGCTCCAGTCTTCCGGCGGCCAGCCACTGTCGACAGCCACCTGATAACCACGCTGTTTCAGCGCTGCCAGCAGTTGCGGATAGTCAGTGTAAAGCGCGGTACACAGCCAGGTGCCGCACAGCAATACCCAGTCTCCGGCCTGTGCCGTTTCAGGGATTTGCCCCAGAACGTCCTGCATGGACAGGCGCACAATATGCCCCTGATTACTGAAAAATGTTCTTTCGTGATCAGGATGTGTCACACCAAAGGTCAGCGAGGTTTCGCAATCGCAGGTCGGCCAGCGTGAGGCGCTTTCCGGGAACATACCTGCCAGCCAGCCGCTGAACTGGTCATTGCCCTGATTTGCCACCAGACGAAAAGGGGAACCGAGCGCAGAGAGTGCCAGCGCGCAGTTTCCCGCCGACCCGCCGGGGCGCAGTGAACTGCTTTCGAGCATCGCTTCCGTGCCTTTTTTCGGCCATTCGTGCAACGTGCTCATGATCAAATCCACGTTGATATTGCCCGTCACATACAGC
This sequence comes from Rahnella sp. RcJ3, assembly GCF_009498575.1. Lineage (NCBI taxonomy): Bacteria > Pseudomonadati > Pseudomonadota > Gammaproteobacteria > Enterobacterales > Yersiniaceae > Rahnella > Rahnella sp. RcJ3. Next base: position 202,663 of record NZ_QSNX01000005.1, on the reverse strand, counting down.
GTGGCGCGGGTCAGAGGTTTTGTTGTCATTGATGAGGTTTCCCTGATGTTCATTTTCAGCCCTTGCTGCCGCCGGCGGTCAACCCGCTGACCATGGTTTTTTGCAGCCAGAGCGCAATAAAGAGCGGCGGAATGGCCGCAAGGATCCCGACAGCGGCAATCAGACCGTCGTCAGTGGCGCGCCCGGCGGTGAATCCGGCGATGGTGACCGGCAGCGTCTGGGCGTCGATATTGTTGGTAAACAGCAGGGCGTAGAAAAATTCATCCCAGGCCAGCAACCAGCCAAACATCGCCGATGCACCCAGCGCCGGTTTTGCCAGCGGCAGGGTGATGCGCAGCAATACTTGCCAGTAACGCAGCCCGTCGAGACGCGATGCCTGTTCGATATCCACCGGCAGCGCGTCAAATTGGTTTTTCAGCATCCAGGTGAGGAACGGCAGGATCATCGAGCAATACACCAGAATCAGCCCGAGATGGGTATTGAGCAGCGCAAGCTGTTGCAGGATGAAATACAGCGGCAGCACAAACGCCACCGGCGGAACCATGTAAATCGCCAGGCTGCCAAACAGCCAGCCGTCGCGACCGGGATAGCGCGAGAAGCTATAGGCCGCCGGTATCGCCAGCATCAACGACACCAGTGTGGCACCACAGGCGACCAGCACACTGTTGCCGAGCGCATGCAGGAACAGCGCACCGGGCGTTCCGGCCTGTAAGGTCAGCAGGCGGGTATAACGGTTGAAATCCCAGTGGCGCGGCAGCCATTCCAGCGGAATGCGGGTCAGATCTTCCGCCGAGCTGACGCTCATCAGGAACATCCACAGCAGCGGGGCAAGAATCGAAATGGCCACCATCAGCGCCGCAAAGTAACGTAAAACGAGCCGGATTTTTTGTTTCATTCGCTGCTCCCTGAACGGCGCTGACGCAGTAACATCACCATGTAAATCATGATCAGCAGTGCGCAGATCAGCGTCATGAGTATCGCGTACGCAGCACCGCTGCCAGCGCGCAGATAACTGAACGATTCCTGATAGACAAAGAAACTGACGGTTTTGGTGCTGTCGAGCGGCCCGCCACGGGTCATGACATAAATGATGTCGAAGATTTTGAAGGCGTCGATGGTGCGCAGGACAAGCGCGACGGCCAGCGGTGCGGCAATCGCCGGTAAGGTGATTTTACGAAAACGGCGGAAAGCCGATGCGCCGTCGAGCCGTGCTGCTTCGAATAAATCTTCCGGAATGGTTTGCAGCGCCGCCAGCACCAGCAGGGTGATCAGCGGATAGTTTTTCCAGATATCCGCGAACATCACGGCATTGATCGCCGAAGACGGATCGCCGAGCCAGCTACGGTAGGCGTCAATCAGCCCGAGCTGAGAAAGCAGGGCGTTAATGCTGCCGTAATCGGGATTAAAGTTCAGCCGCCACAGGGTGGCGTTGACGATAGTCGGCAATGCCCATGGCAGAATCACCAGCACGCGCAGAGCGCTGCGTCCCCAAAACGGCTGGTTCAGCAACAGCGCGACCAGCACGCCGATGATGCCTTCAATAACCACTGAGACGACAGTGAAATAGAGCGTCCGCCAGAGTGCGGCGCGAAAATCCGGATCCGTCAGCGCATAGATGAAATTCTCGCTCCCCACCCAGTTGGGCGCAGAACCGTCGCCGATTAACCCGGCATCCGTAAAGCTGAGCCACAACGTGCGGGCGAGCGGCCAGGCGGTCAGTAAGAACATCATCAGAAGCATGGGCGCAAGCAGCAACCAGGCCTGACGTTTCTCGCGTTGGGGTAATGTCAGCATATCTTTTCCCAGCCCGTCCGGCCGGAACCGGGCGGGCTATTATAGTGTTGGCTTTAAAACTTAACGTAAACGATCAGCGGCTTTGGTTGCGGCTTCCATACCATCCTGAGCCGGGGTTTTACCCTGCAATACCGCCTGAATGTTTTGCTGCAATATGTTCGACAGACGGGAGTAATCTGCTGTAACCGGGCGCGACAACATCACATTCAGCGAGGTTTTCGCCGCCGCGATCAACTGCTCCTGATCTTTCTGCACCGCCGGATCTTCATAAGACGATTTCCAGATTGGCAGACTCAGTTTGGCGTATTTGTTCTGCACTGGCTGCGACGTCATGTAGCTGATGTATTCCCATGCCTGGTCCGGATGTGCGCTGGCTTTGGCGATGCCCAATCCCATCGACCCGTTAACGCCGGATGCGCCGCCTGCGGTTTCACCCGGTGCCGGAATGACCCCCACGTCACCCGCGACTTTGCTCTGTTTCGGGTCGTTCGCCATGTTGTACATGTAGGTCCAGTTCAGTGCGAAAGCCGCATCACCGTTGGAGAACGACTTACGCACATCTTCTTCCAGATATTCACGCGAATTCGGGTTAGTCAGCCCTTTATCCAGCGTCTCTTTCATGTAGCTGATGGCTTTCATCGCGCCGGAATTGGTGAAATTCAGCTTGCTGTCTTTGTAGAAATCCCCTTTGAACGCCGACACCAGCGTGGTGTAGTCGCACAACAGCGCTTCGGATTGTGACCAGCTCCAGACCAGCGGATATTTCACGATGCCTTTTTCTTTCAGGATCTCAGATTGCTTTTCAACATCAGCCCAGGTGGCGGGCGGGGTAGTGATCCCGGCTTTGGCCAGCATGGCTTTGTTGTAATACAGATATTTGGTGTCGAGGATCCACGGCATCCCCCAGCGTTTATCTTTGTAGGTCACGGTAGAAATCGCGCCGTCAAAAATCTTATTGCTTTCTTCAGCCGGAATACGCGCCGTGACATCCTGCAACAGGCCGTATTTGTTAAATTCAGCAGGCCAGATCGCATCGAACAGCACCACGTCATAACCTTTGTCACCGGCACCGCGTGCGGCGACGATTTTGTCGTGCAGGGCTTCATATGGCACAAACTCCAGGTTCACTTTGATATCCGGATGCTGTTTGGTGAACTCGGCGGTCATTGCGCGGATATCCGCTTCGCTGTACGCCGCCTGAGTCATAAATAAGGCACTGAGCGTCGTATCGGCCAGCGCGCTGGCGGAATATCCCAGGGTGAGGGCAGAGAGGGCGCACAGGGTGGCCGCAGGGGTAAATCGTAGGCTCATCGTCATTCTCCGAAACAGGGTTAGGTTTATTAAATCAATTTGATTGCTTTAATCGGCTAAAAAAAATGGGAAGGCATAACTCTGCCAGTCCCTGCGTCCCTGCCGGATTTACCCTTCATACTTCGGGCTGCTGATGCGTTGGCTACGCTCCATCACCCGAATCACTGACTTATGTCAGCTCATCGGGATTCACTCGCTTGCCGCCTTTCTGCAACCCGAATTATCTTGGGTATAAAACGTGTGCTACACGGATGATTCAAATCTAAATAATGACTGGCGATTATTATTAACATGGCAATAACATTCAAAGCTGTGATGCCACCGTCATATTCATATCATCCCAGGTTAACCCTAAATAATTCGGGTTGCAGGAAGGCGGTAAGGCACGAATCCCAGGAGCATAGATACCTATGTGACCGGGGTGAGTGCGCGCAACCAACGCATCTGCAATACGAAGTATGACGGGTTAATAAAATCAATTTGATTGCTGTAATCACTGGCCACATACTGCCCGCAAGGTCTTCACCGTGGAGAGGGATGTGATAACAACGTCTGGTACCAATCTTGAGCACGCCCGTGCTCACAATCGTCGGGTGGTGATCGAAGCCATTCGCCTTAACGGTGAACTGACCCGCGCTGAAATCGCCCGGCTGACGTCGCTCACCCCCCAAACGGTCTCCAACATTGCCACCGAACTCGAGCAGGCGGGTATCCTGTCTTCCCACCTGCCGCGCCGTGCGGGAGGGCGTGGTCAGCCAGCAACGCCACTGACACTCAATCCTGACAGCGCCTATTCAATAGGCATCCATCTTGATCATCAGTCGCTGCTGACTGTGCTGGTGGATCTGACCGGAACTGTTCGCTTTCGCAAACTGATCCATGTACAGAAACCGCAGCCAGAGCCCACGCTGGCTCTTATCGATCAGGTTCTGCAAGAAATGCGCCAACAGGTGAAAATTGACTGGCGAAAAATATTAGGCGTGGGTGTGGTGATGCCGGGGCCGTTTGGCGTAGAAGGCATTTCCTCACAAGGGCCGACCACGTTGCACGGCTGGGATAATATTGATATTGAAGCGCGTTTAAGCGCCGCGACCGGCTGGCCGGTGACGCTGGAAAACGATGCGACGGTAGCCGCAATCGGTGAGCGTTTTCACGGTGTGGCCAAGCAATTATCGTCGTTTGTGTATCTGTATATCGGCACCGGGCTGGGTGCCGGCATCTTCACCGACGGACGGATTTACACCGGTCATGCACACAATGCGGGCGAAGTCGGCCACATTGTGGTGCAACCGGGCGGGCGAGAATGTTATTGCGGCAACAAAGGCTGCCTCGAGCGTTATGTTTCTTTGCAGGCGGCGTATGAAGCCTGCGGACTGGATCCGATGTCGGCCATGCCCGAAGATCTGCTGAAAGTCGATGAAAAAGTGTTCGATAAATGGCTCGATACTGCCGTCGAACCGGCACTGCAGGCCATCAATATTATGGAATGCGTGTTCGATGCGCAGAGCGTGATTATCGGCGGCACCATGCCTAAACCATTGGTGGAAAAGCTGATTAAGCGCCTGACGCCCCTGTATAATTCGGTGCGCAGCCGGTACGCGCAGAGTGCACGCATTCGCCTCGGGATGTCCGGCAGCGACACACCCGCGCTCGGTGCTGCCGCGTTGCCAATATTTGATGAATTCAATCCGCAATATGAAGTGCTGTTGAAGTAGTGATGTTTAAGTGCTTTGATTTATATTGTGTTATCTGCAAATAGGGTGTGCGTGAAGGGGGATATTTTTTTGATATCCAGTCCTGACAAATAAAAGAAGAAAAACTTCTGCTTTTTGTTATCTCAAACTCACCCAGATTGGGGTCAAATATTTTATAAGTCCCTTTATGTATGCTCATGCCAATGCAGTGTGAGTAACCATTTTTTGAATAAACAACGATACTGAAAACACCCCTGATGGTGGATCTTGCAAATGACTGAAAATCATTTGTTTTTAAATCAACTTGTCTTATCGGGTAAAATAAGTCGCTGTTGAAAGCCAGGTTTATTTTTCCAGATATCAGGTACTTACACGTTAATGCGCGTTGGCGGGAAATAAAGTTATAAGTGTTTTTATAGAATAAAAAAGATTGAGGTTTCTCAGAAAGTTCATGCTGGATCCATGAACTTACCATCCCGGCACATACGCCATAACCTGAAACTGATATATCCCTGGTTTGTGTTTTTAAAAATGCCATCTGGTCAAGATGAAAATTACATGTCATGTGTTTTGTAGTCATAAAGATAGAGATTAATTAATGATTTCTGATGGGGCTAAATGTTATCACACGCACGCATCAGAAGATGTCTGGCATAGCTAAATGAATTATTTTCGATCCGGTATTGAAATTTCGAACCAACCGGTCTGACTCTTTGATCTGACCGGTTGGTCAGATTTGGCATAAGCTTTGCAAATGTTCTGTTATCAATCGTGAACGAGAATGTTGCAGAGAAGGACAATGCCATGAGTCAGATCATCACCCGCGCCGTCCGCGGAAATTTCTTCGATATCCGCGAGCCGGTATTACGGCCGGAAGATTTAGAAGCGCAGGTGCGTTATATCGAAGACGGCCTGATGTTGCTCAGCGGCGGCACAATCATCTGGCTGGGAAGCTGGCAGGAAGGTGAGGGCAAGCTGGCGCAGGCACGTAAAACCGCTGTTCTGGAAATTGATGATTATCGCGACAAGCTGATCGTCCCGGGCTTTGTCGATACGCATATTCACTATCCGCAGACCGAAATGATCGGCGCGTACGGCGAGCAGTTGCTCGAATGGCTGACGCGCTATACCTTCCCGACCGAACAACAATATCACTGCGCGGATTACGCCAGGCGCATGTCGAAATTCTTCATCAGTCAGTTGCTGCTTAACGGGACCACCACGGCGCTGGTGTTTGGCACCGTTCATCCGCAGTCCGTCGATGCCCTGTTTAAAGAAGCCTCCGACATCAATATGCGGCTGGTGGCGGGCAAAGTGATGATGGACAAAAACGCCCCCGACGCCCTGCTGGAAACCCCTGAAGAAAGTGAACGCGACACGCGCGGGCTGATTGCGCGCTGGCATAACCGCCAGCGTCTGAGCTATGCGCTGACGCCGCGTTTTGCGCCGACATCTTCGCCTGAACTGCTGCAAAAAGTGCGGTTGCTTAAGCAGGAATTCCCCGACGTGTACATGCATACCCATCTGAGCGAAAACGTCGCCGAACTCTCCTGGGTGAAAGAAATGCACCCTGAACATCAGCATTATCTCGACGTTTATCATCAGTACGGACTGACCGGCGAACGTTGCGTGTTTGCACACTGTCTGCATCTGGATGACAGTGAATGGGATTGCCTGCACGACACCGATTCGACTATCGCTTTTTGCCCGACGTCTAATCTGTTTCTGGGCAGCGGTCTGTTTAATTTGCAGAAATCCTGGCAGAAACAAATTCGCGTCGGCATGGGCACGGACGTCGGTGCGGGCACCACCTTCAACATGCTGGAAACGCTGTCAGAAGCCTACAAAGTCGGACAACTGCAGCGTTACCGTTTATCTGCATTCGAAGCCTTCTATCACGCCACACTCGGCGGCGCACGGGCGCTGCACCTCGACGATAAAATCGGCAACTTTAGTACCGGTAAAGAGGCTGATTTTGTGGTGCTCGAACCGGGTGTCAGTGCGCTGCAAAAATTACGTGCCACCAACAGTAAAACGCTGGCTGAAAAGCTGTTTGTGCTGATGACGCTGGGTGATGACCGCAATGTGTATTGCACCTACGTTGACGGCGAACCGGCGTATGTACGGGATGCTCAGCGGGAGGAACTCTCAGCATGATGAACAGTGATACCGGCGGCAAAGTCCGCCTTGCGCGTGAACGCACCCTGGAAAATATCCACGCGGCGGCCATTGCAGAATTCAGTGAAAAAGGTTTTCAGGGGGCAACCACTCAGGCCATTGCTCAGCGCGCCGGGATCAAAAAAGCCCAGTTGCATTACTACATCGCGGGCAAAGAAGAGTTGTACGAAGAGCTCTTGCAGAAAGTGCTGAAAGTCTGGGGCGATATCATTCAGTTCGACCCGTCCCTCAGCGAACCCGAGGCGGTGCTCAGCCGTTATATCCGCAATAAGCTGAATTTCTCGTTCGATCAGCCGCAACTGTCGCGCATTTTCACCAGTGAGGTGCTCGGCGGCGGTCACTATCTGCATAAATACTGGCCGCTGGCCACGCAGAATATCACCGGCAAAGAGAACCTGATCCATCAGTGGATTGAGCAGGGGAAAATCCGTGCGCTGGATGCCCGTCTTTTCATCATGCATATCTGGGCGGTGACGCAGTATTACGCCGATTTTGCGGTGCAGGTGAAGCATATGTACGGCAATTTCGACGGCGATGAACAGGCGCGTGAACACATTATTGGTGAGGTTACGACACTGATTCTGAATGGCTGTAAAGCCTTTGCTCCTCCCCCTGCGAAGGGGGAGGCCGGGAGGGGGTATTAAGGGCAAACTCCCAGTCAAAGCATACATCAACTTTTTGATTTTGCTTTAAAACCCCACCCCAACCCTCCCCTTCGCAGGGGAGGGAGCAAACCAGTGATTTTTGAAGGATATGATCATGATCCAATTTCTGATGAACGGCAGGATCCACACGGAAAATCTGCCCGCTGACACGACGGTATTACAATATCTGCGCCGCGATGCAGGGCGCTGTGGTACCAAAGAAGGCTGTGCCTCCGGTGACTGCGGCGCCTGTACGGTGGTGCTGGCAGAAAAGCAGGGTGAGCAACTGCAATACCGCACGGTCAACGCCTGCCTGACGTTTATGCCTGCGGTGCATGGCAAACAGCTTATTACGGTTGAAGATCTGAAACATCGCGGCGAGCTTCATCATGTACAGCAGGCGATGGTGGATAATCACGCTTCGCAATGCGGTTTCTGCACGCCGGGTTTTGTGATGTCACTGTTTGCGATGGAAAAAAATAAACCTGTTTTTACGGTTGAAGGCGTGCAGGAAACCCTTTCCGGCAATCTTTGCCGCTGCACGGGTTACCGGCCAATCATGGATGCAGCGAAAGCCATTTGTGAAGCCCCGCAGGCCGATCAGTTTGATGCTGATGCCCGGCAAACGCTGGAAAAACTCGCCGCGATATCCGCGACTGAACAGCCGGTGACTATTGATGAACTGGCCGGACGTTATCTTGCGTGCCCGGATTCCCGTCTGGTGGCAGGCGGTACCGATCTGGCGCTGGAAGTCACACAACGTTATCAGCGCCTGCCGAAGCTGATTTCGCTGAGTCATATTCCCGAACTCAAGGCAATTACGCTGACCGGTCAGGCTATTCATATTGGCGCCGCCGCGCCGCTCAGCGCCTGTATGCCGTTTTTACATGAAGAGTTCCCGGCGTTTGGCGAACTGCTCGAACGGTTTGCATCACAACAAATTCGCAACCAGGGGACCTTCGGCGGCAATATCGCCAACGCTTCGCCAATCGGTGACGGCGGGCCGGTGTTGCTGGCGCTCGGCGCTTCGCTGCTGCTGCGGCGTGGCGCTGAACAACGGGAGTTACCGCTGGATCAGTTCTTCCTCGGTTATCGCAAAACTGCGTTGCAGCCGGGCGAATTTATTGAACAAATCCGCATTCCCCGCAATACCCCGGCGGCACGCCAGTTACGGGTTTATAAAGTGTCGAAACGGCTGGAGGACGATATTTCTGCGGTCTGCGCGGCGTTGCATATTGAAGTGCTAAATGGCGTGGTGGTGCATGCACGCGTGGCGTTTGGCGGCATGGCGGAAGTGGCGAAACGGGCCAGCGGCTGTGAGGCGCAATTACTTGGTCAGCCGTGGCAGACGGCAACTGTCGAGCGGGCCTGTCAGGCGCTGGAACTGGATTTCACGCCAATCAGTGATTTTCGTGCCAGCCGGGAATACCGCATGCAGGTGGCGAAAAATCTGCTGCGCCGCTGCCATATCGAAATGACTTCTCCTGAAACACTGATGCGGGTAACACATTATGTCTGAATCGAAACCATCACTTTCTCAGGCTGAGATGGAAGCGTTGTTCCGCACGGGGTTGCAGAGCGGCGTGGGCAAAAGCCAGAAACATGAAAGCGCGGAGAAACATGTCAGCGGTGAAGCGGTGTATATCGATGACCGGCTGGAATTCCCCCGTCAGCTGCATCTGGTGCCGCTGCTCAGCCCTCATGCGCATGCTGACATTTTGCATATTGATACCGAACCTTGTTACGCCGTACCGGGTGTGGTGCGGGTGATGACTGCACAGGATGTGCCCGGCAATCTGGACATTGCGCCGCTGACCCATGGTGATCCGCTGATGGCGCAGGGCACAGTGCAGTATGTCGGCCAGATTGTGCTGGTGGTGGCGGCAACCTCAATGGAAGCCGCCCGGGCGGCGGTGGCGCTGGCGAAAGTGGAGTATCAGCCGCGTGACGCGGTGCTGACGGTAAAACAGGCGCTGGCGCTGGAACATTACGTCGAAGAACCGCATCAGCATAAACGCGGTGACGCTGAGATGGCGCTGGCCTGTGCGCCGCACCGTTTACAGGGCGAACTGGAAATTGGCGGCCAGGAGCATTTTTATCTCGAGACGCAGATTGCCTCAGTGATGCCCGGCGAAGACGGCGCGATGCTGGTATACAGCTCGACACAGCATCCGACAGAAGTGCAGAAACTGGTGGCCTCGGTGCTGGATTTGCCGATGCACAAAGTCGTGGTTGATATGCGACGCATGGGCGGTGGTTTTGGCGGCAAAGAGACGCAGGCCGCTGGTGCAGCCTGCCTTGCCGCGCTGGCGGCGCATCTGACCGGACGTCCGGCAAAAATGCGGCTGTCGCGTCAGGATGACATGCTGATCACCGGCAAGCGCCATCCGTTTCATGTCAGCTATGACGTAGGGTTTACCGATGACGGCGTCATTCACGGTATCGACATTAAACTGGCGGCCAACTGCGGTTATTCGCTGGATCTCTCCGGTTCTATCGTCGATCGCGCCATGTTCCATTCCGATAACGCCTATTACCTCGGCGATGCGCTGATCACCGGTTATCGCTGTAAAACTCATCTGGCGTCGAACACCGCTTACCGCGGATTTGGCGGCCCGCAGGGCATTGTGGCGATTGAGCACATCGTTGATCATATTGCCCGCGAACTGGGTCTGGATCCGCTGACGGTACGCAAAAATAATTACTACGGTCAGGAAGCCCGCAACGTTACGCATTATCACCAGCCCGTCGGGCAAAACCTGTTGCAGGAGATGACGCAGCAACTGGAAGATAGTGCGGAATACACCGCAAGACGTGACGCTGTCACGAAATTTAACCGCAGCAACCCTTATCTGAAAAAGGGGCTGGCGCTGACGCCGGTAAAATTTGGTATCTCCTTCACCGCCAGTTTCCTCAATCAGGCAGGCGCGCTGGTGCTGGTCTATACCGACGGCAGTATTCAGCTCAATCACGGTGGCACAGAGATGGGACAGGGGCTGAATACCAAGGTCGCGCAGGTGGTGGCTGAGGTGTTTCAGGTGGATATCACCCGGATTCAGATCACCGCGACTGATACCGGTAAAGTGCCCAATACCTCGCCGACGGCAGCGTCATCCGGCGCTGACCTGAACGGTAAAGCGGCGCAAAACGCGGCAGAAATCATCAAAGGGCGCATGGTTGAGATGCTGATGCGTGTTCATGATGCACAGGAAACTGACATCACCTTCAGCAACGGTCAGGTGCGCGTTAAAAATCAGTATTTCAGTTTTGAACAGGTGGCGACCCAGTGCTGGCTGAATCAGGTGCCGCTGTCCAGCACCGGCTATTACAAAACACCGAAGATTTTCTATGACCGCAGTAAAGCCGCCGGGCATCCGTTTTATTATTTCTCCTACGGCGCGGCTTGCGCGGAAGTATTGGTCGATACGCTGACCGGTGAATACAGGCTGTTGCGGGCAGACATTCTGCATGACGTCGGCGACTCACTGAATCCGGCGATTGATATCGGTCAGGTGGAAGGCGGATTCGTGCAGGGCATGGGCTGGCTGACCACGGAGGAGCTGGTGTGGAATGACAAAGGGCGCTTAATGACCAGTGGTCCGGCGGCGTATAAAATTCCGGCAATTGGCGATATTCCGCAGGATCTGCGCGTGAAACTGGTGGAGAACCGTAAGAATCCGGAAGATACCGTTTTCCATTCCAAAGCCGTGGGTGAACCGCCGTTTATGCTCGGGATATCCGTCTGGTGTGCCATCAAAGATGCCGTTGCCAGCCTGGCCGGTTATCGTGTACATCCGCACCTTGATGCACCTGCCACGCCGGAAAGAGTGCTTAACGCCATAAATCAGATGCATTTTCAGGGTGACGTTGTCACTTATTCCGCTATGGCTAGCGCAAAAATTGCCGGCTGACGGGGGTTCTCATGCGTACTGATGACTGGGTAACGCGTTTACATGACCTGCAACGTCGCGGAGAACCGTGCGTGGTGGCGACGCTGGTGGAGAATCAGGGCTCCACGCCGCGTGATGCAGGCAGCAAAATGGTGATCACCGCTGACCAGCAATTTTATACGCTGGGCGGCGGCAATCTTGAGTTTCAGGTTACAGCCATTGCCCGCGAGATGTTGCAGCAGGGTGCGAAAACCAGCCGCTTCGAACGCTTTTCATTAGGGGCGCGGCTCGGACAATGTTGCGGAGGCATGGCGTCGGTGTTGCTTGAACCGCTGGGGCAACCGCAACCGCACGTTGTGGTTTACGGCGCAGGTCATGTCGGGCGGGCACTGGTGAACATTCTCAGCACCTTACCCTGTCGCATTACCTGGGTAGATGCCCGTGCCAGTGAGTTTCCGGCACAGGTGGACCCGCAAGTCACCTGCCTTGTGGATGAGGAACCCGAAAGCACGGTGGCGCAGATGCCCGCTGACAGTTATTTCATGGTGCTGACGCACGATCACCAGCTGGATTTCGCTCTGAGTGAGCGCATCCTGAAGCGCGGCGATTTCCGCTACTTTGGCCTGATTGGCTCGGATACCAAGCGTAAACGCTTTGATTACCGTTTATCGGGCAAAGGGATTTCGTCTGAGCAACTGGCGAGAATGCGTTGCCCGGTGGGGCTGCCCGATGTGCGCGGCAAACTCCCGGCAGAAATTGCCGTGGCGATTGCCGGAGAATTTATCGCCGCGTATGGAAAATGATTGTTTCTTATAGATAATCTTTTTTCTATTCAGAACTCTTCAGATATTGCATTGATTTATAATGTGTTTTAATTAAAAGGAAGTGATTCATTTTAATCAGGAAGCTATATCGCATTTATGTCTTCTCCTGCCATGTCGTGTCGAACCAAACCTTCGCCACCGGTTCATAAAACAGTCACAAAACCGCAGTAATTTGTTTCCTCATTGAACGGGCCAGTGCCGCTTTGAGGAAACATCCGACGCATGTCTGCCATACAGATTTCCCACCTGAGTAAATCCTTTACCACTCAGCCGGTGCTCAATGACGTCTCGCTGCATATTCATCACGGTGAGTTTGTTGCCGTGCTCGGTCCCTCAGGTTGTGGCAAAACCACGTTGCTGCGAACCATCGCGGGATTCGAGCCGGTAAACAGCGGCACAATCATCGTCGGTGAACGACTGTTTTCATCCACCGACGTCCATGTTCCAGCGGAAAAGCGCGATCTGGGCATTGTGTTTCAGAACTACGCGCTGTGGCCGCATATGTCGGTGGAAGAAAACGTAGCGTACAGCCTGAAAGTGGCGGGGATGGATCGCCATGAACGACGCACGCGAACGCAGGATGCGCTGGCGCTGGTGGGGCTGAGCGATTACGCCATACGCCGTCCTTCCGATTTGTCCGGCGGTCAGCGACAACGTGTGGCACTGGCACGTTGCCTGGTCACACGCCCCGGCGTGGTGCTGCTGGATGAGCCGCTGGCAAATCTTGATGTGCATTTACGTGCGGCGATGGAAGAAGAGTTCCGGCGTTTTCATCAGCACACCGGCGCAACGCTTTTGTATATCACCCACGATCAGCAGGAAGCGATGGCGATGGCTGACCGTGTCGTGGTGATGAACGAGGGCCAGGTGATGCAGTTTGCTACGCCGCAAACGCTGTACCGTGAACCAGCCAACGCGATGGTCGCGACCTTTATCGACGAGGGTCGCGTTATCCCGGCAAAAAATATTCAACCCGCCGAAAACGGCACGGCCTGGGCCGATGTTTTCGGTATGCGTATCCGGTTACGGGCTCCGGCACATCAGACAACGGTGAGTGAGGCGCAGGTGTGTGTCCATGCTGCGGATTTACGTTTTGCTCAGCACGGCGAACCGGGCATCGCTGCGCGGATCACCCGGGTGATTTACCGCGGCGGCTATCACCAGATTGACGTCGCGCCGGTAAACACGCCTGCGCTGAAGCTTTCCCTTCATTCCTCTCTTTCGCCCGATAGTTACGTGAGTGACATTGTCACTTTCGTCATTGCCGACGGCTGGATCCTTCCCCAATAATTTTCTCATTCTAAGGACAGGGCTATGCATATTTTAAAAACCATCACGTTATCCTTGAGCGCATTGCTGATTTGCGCCACGCAGGGAGAGGCAAATGCTGCCGAAGCCGCCTCCGGAAAGCTGGTGGTTTATACCTCTCAGGCACCGGAAATTGCCCAGCAAACGATTGACGCCTTCAAGGCGGCTTATCCGGATGTGCAGGTGGAGTGGACGCGCAATGGCACGACGCAACTGATGAATGTTTTGCAAACTGAAATGTTGGCCGGGGACGTAAAAGCTGATGTGCTGCTGGTTGCGGATTCCATCAATCTGGGCGCGTTGAAAAAAGACGGCAAACTGATGGCCTATACCGATGCGCCGGTGGGAAATATCAGCCCGGATTTTTACGACAAAGATAAAACCTGGTTTGGCACCAAAATTATCGCCACGGTCATTGCCTACAACACTAAAAACGCCACACCGGTTGATAGCTGGATGGCGCTGACCGAACCGCAAAACAAAGGTCAGGTGGCCGTGCCAAGCCCGCTGTATTCCGGGGCGGCGTTGTATCACCTGCATACGGCCATTAATACGCCGGACATCGGCTGGGCGTTTTATCAGAAACTGGCGCAGAACGGCATTACCCCGGAAGGTGGCAACGGCCCGGCGCTGAAAGCGGTAGCGAGTGGCATGGCGAAGTATGGCGTGATTACCGATGCCGATATTATCCGCGCTAAAAAGCAGGGCTCGCCGATTGATCTGGTGTATCCGAAAGAGGGGGCTTCATTTGTGACTGAGCCGGTAGCCATTCTTTCCGGGGCACATAACGTGCCTGCGGCGAAGGCGTTTGTTGATTTCATGCTCTCACCGCAGAGCCAGCAATTGGTTGCGAAACAAGGTAACCGGCCAATTGAATCCGGCATTGCGGCACCAGAAGGCTTTGCACCGCTGGATTCGATTAAGCTGCTGACGCTGGATTCAGATAAAGCGGTGGCGGATGATAAAGAAGTTCGCGCGAAATTCACTGAAATCTTCGGTGGCTGACAGCCCAAAGGACAGCCAGATGAGCGTGATGAGTGAAGTTCAGCGCCGCGCCACCCCCTCGCGTCGGTTCTGGCCGGGCAGTGAGAAGGGCGTGCTTTGGGCCCTGACGTTGCTGATCGGGATATTGTCGATAGCGCCCCTGATGCGACTGGTTTGGGCGGCAATGGCGCCTGAAGGTGTGCCGGACATCTCGCGGCTCAGCCATTTACTGGGCACACGAAAAGTCCTGACCGCCACGCTGAATACACTGACGATTGCTGTCGTCTCAACTTTGCTGGCGATGGTGCTGGGTACGGTGGCGGCGCTGCTGATCGCGCTGACTAATTTGCGCGGTAAACAGGCCTGGGTATTTACTTTTATTCTGCCACTGATGATCCCGCCGCAGGTAACGGCGCTGGCGTGGGTTCAGGCACTTTCGCCATCCAGTCCGGTATTGCAGTGGCTGGGGTTAACGCTGCCCGCCGGTTCGACTTCGCCGCTGTATTCGCTGACCGGCATTATTGTTCTGCTGGGATTGCACAATGCGCCACTGGTTTTCCTGATGGTACGGGCCGGGTTGCGCAGGTTGCCAGCCGAACTGGTGGAGGCCGCGCGCAGCGGTGGGGCACAACCGTGGCGGGTATTGTTTACCGTGATTTTACCGCTGGTGCGCCCGGCTATTTTTGCCGGTGCGGCACTGTCGTTTGTCACCGCAGCGGGTAATTTTGGTATTCAGGCAATGCTCGGCATTCCCGGTCGTATCCCGACGCTGATCACGCTGGTGTATCAGCAACTCAACAGCGTGGGTGCGTCGGCGCTGACGGATATGGCGGTGCTTTCGCTGCTGATTGCCGCTATTACGCTTGCCGGACTGATGTTCAGCCGCTGGCTGGGCGGGCGGCAGGATGTGCGTGTCACGGGGACGCCGCGCGCGCTGCATCAGTCTCTGGGGCGATGGCGTTTACCGGCAGAAATTGCGGCCTGGCTGTGGATGTCGCTGACGCTGTTATTGCCGCTTTCCGCGCTGATGACCACGTCCCTGACCACGGGTTTTGGTCAGGCACTGACCTTGCAGAGTCTGACGCTGAGCAATTATGCCAATGCGCTGTTCGGGTATCCGGCAATCCGCCATGCCTTTATGACCAGCCTCGGGCTGACCGTGATGACCGCGCTGATCCTGACACTTTCCTCGTTGTTTCTGGCGTATTTCCTGAGCTGGCAGCGAACGCGGCTGGTGCGTATTTTACAACTGTCGACCGAACTGGCTTACGCGTTGCCGGGGATAGTGACCGGAATTGCGGCGATCCTGTTTTTCCTCAAACCGTTGCCACTGGTGCATATCAGCCTTTACGGCACGGTATGGATTATCCTGGCGGCTTATCTTTCCAGTTTTATGGCACTGGTGCTTCGTCCGACGCTGGCCGGTTTTGCGCAAATCGAGCGTTCGCTGGATGAGGCCGCACAAATATTCGGTGCCAGTTTCCTGCAACGGATGCGCGATATAGTGATGCCGCTGGCGGCGCCGTCGGCCATGGCGGGCACGATTCTGGTGTTCCTGACCGCACTGAATGAGATTCAGGTGTCGATTCTGCTGGTCACATCCGGTACGCAAACGCTCGGACCGATGATTGTGTTTCTTGATGAAGGCGGTTCTTCCACGCTGGCCGCAGCCGTGGGGTGCCTGATGATTGGTGTGGTGCTGATCTTTATGCTGCTGGCGTCGCTGTTTGCGCGTCGACTGCCGGAAGGCGTATTGCCGTGGCGCGTCTGAAATTTTGCCTGCTGCAGAAATCCGCAGCAGGCAGGATTTTACAGGGTTTTCAGTGGTTCACTGCGCTGCCAGAAAGCAACTGCAGACCCCAGACACAACAGATAACCCATCAGTTCGGTGCCTTCTTCGACAATATTTTTCACTGTCCGTACGTATTCGCCTTGCATCACCACTTTCCAGATCATATTCATCCCAAAGACCCGTGAGAACACCAGGATCAGTACCAGACCGCAAACCATATAGTGACAGGCCGGATGAACCAGAAAAGCTGACAATCCGCGCAGGCTGGTTTTCGGCGTGATGCAGGCCCAGGCGATACAATAGACCGCGAACAGGCTGGCGAAATACACCCATGAGCCGTAGTGGATCAGGTCAAACAGGGCATCGAGTTCGCGGATAAGCATGCAGAAGAAGAACCCGCCAATCAGGATCATACCTCCCCGCAATGCCGGATGTTTTTTGGCCTGTAAGAAAAACAACGCGCTGATGGCCAGCAGTGAAAGTTCCTGAAGGAACTCAGTGGCGGAAATTTCCTGGATACCGTCTTTAAATATGGCCACATCCAGCCAGATGACCAGCGCGGTACAAATGGCTCCCAGGGCTAATAAGATAAAATTGAGTAAGTGTTTAAAAAATGTGTGTTTCATTATTGTCCTGATTTCAATACGTTGGCGTGCATACTTCACGTGTTCTGAACATTTTTCTGCGTAGCGTGAGGTGCTGCAAGGATACGGAAGGTGATAACAGGGATATTGTGAATGCGTGCGGGAATGATAATTATTATGAATGTTATGTGCTATTTATTGGGATTTCTCGCATGATTTGAAACCCCACGTCATTTACTAATGACGAACGCGAGCAGATGGTGATAGGTTGCACGGAAACTGCCAGAGAGAGGCCACTTAGCAATCCATGAGTAATCAAACTACAACCGCCAAGCAGCTGGAAGTTCAGCGCATTGTCGATGTTCTGTCTAAAGCCATCGCGCAACAACGCCTGCGTCCGGGCACCCGGCTGGTGGAATCACAGCTTGTTGACGCGCTGGGTGCTAACCGTAACCACGTTCAGGTGGCGTTACAGCGTCTGGCGATGCAGAGAATTGTGACCATCGAACCTAACCGTGGCGCAATGGTGGCGCAGCCCACCGCCAAAGAAGCGCGTGAAGTGTTCATCGCCCGTCGTGCTATCGAACGGGCGATCGTTGAATGCATCGGGCCGGACGTGATCCGGCGTCACCGTCACCGTATTAGTACCCATCTGCGCGGAGAGCGTGAAGCTGTGCAATCTGAAGACCGGCGCGCCATTGTGCGTGAGCTGAGTGAATTTCATCTCATTCTCGGGGAAATTTCGGGCAATGATGTTCTGAGTGAAATTCTGTCGAATCTGATGGTGCGCAGTTCCCTGATTGTGTCGTTGTACCAGCGTAACGAAGTGCCGTCGTGCCAGTGTGATGAACATCAGGCGATTATCGATGCACTTGAAGCGGGGGATAATACGCAGGCCGCTGAAATTATGCAGGAACATCTGGACGATCTGGAAGGGGTGTTGGATCTTGATGACGAGGCCGCCGGAGAGGTGAATCTGCGTCAGGCGTTGTCTGATTTATAAAGCCTGAAAAATCCTGCCCGCCGGTTTCCGACCCGCGGGCAGGATACGTATTACGATGATTTCAAATCGCGCAGCTGCGCACGGTCATTGTAGAAACGTTTGTAAGCGAGATAACCGGCAATAATCGTCGATAAGCTCGCGGTCGCCAGCAGCATAAAGGTCACCATAATCTGATATTTGATGGCTTTCACCGGATCAATTCCCGCAAAGATCAGCCCGGACATCATGCCCGGCAGGCTGACAATCCCGACGGTTTTCGCTGCATCTACGGTCGGGATCATGGCGGCACGAATGCTGTCACGGATAATCCGGTCGGAAGCCATTTTTACCGGCGCGCCGAGGCTCAGCATCTCGAGGATCTTTTGCTGATTATCGAGAAAACGCTGGTTAAGGTTGCTGTAACACAGGCCTACTGCCACCATCGCATTCCCGGCAATCATCCCCGAAATCGGAATCACCTGCATGGGCAGAAATTCGATCGAACCGCTGAGGATCAGAATCATTAATGTCAGCGAGGTACCCACCGTGATGGCGATAAAAGAAATGATAAATCCGTTATCGATATTACGGCTGCGCTTTTTGGCATTCAGCGCCGCATTCACGCAGATAAACAGCACCATCAGCACGGTTAACAGGCTGTTATTGATATCAAAAATGTATTTGAGAACGTAGCCGACAATCACCAGTTGTACGATAGCGCGGGCAACGCTCCAGATGATGTCTTTTTCCAGTCCGAGCTTTTCTTTCTTGCTGACGAGCAGGGCGACGACGACCAGGATCAGCGCGAGAGCCAGAGACTGGTTGGTAATATTATGCTGATTCATGCGACGCGCTTCCTGATGAATGACTGGTCAGGGTAATGACGTTTTTGGCGTGGCGGATTTCGTTCAGGTCATGGCTCACCCATAACACCGCGATCTGCTCTTTCTCAACCAGCCCGGCAATGATGTCGTTGATGTTGATTTTATTCTCTTCATCCAGCGCGCTGGTGATTTCATCAAGTAATAAAATATCCGGCATAAATTGCAGATTGCGCAGCAATGCGATGCGCTGTTTTTCCCCGCCGGAAAGCTCCTGCGTACGTTTGGTCAGCATGTCTTCGGATAAATTTACCTGTTTCAGCCAGTCGCGAAGCTGCCCGTCATCAGGTTTTTTATTGCGGATCTGATAAGGCAGGGCGAGGTTATCGTAAACCGTTTCGCCAAATAACGACGGTGTCTGGAAGCAATACGATACGCGCTGGCGGTACGCTTCAGGTTTGATCTGCGTAATATTTTCGCCTTTGAAATAAAGATTTCCACCGGTCGGATTTTGCAATGACGCAATAATCTTCAGCAACGTACTCTTTCCGCTCCCTGAAGGGCCGGTCAGTAAGGTAAATTCCCCCGGATTCAGGGTGAGGGAAACAGGCTCCAGCAGCGGGATATGGTTGAGTGTAAAAGAAACGTCTTGCAGACGAAGGAGGTCAGTGGGAGTGGTCACGCCTGAGAATCCTTTGGTAGCGGAGGTTTTACGCCTTCCCCACTCATGAGGGGAAGGTTGGGATGGGGTGTGGGTTAACGCTGGCAGAAAGTTCGGTTGTAAAACCGTCTTCCAACCTCCCCCCTGGCAGGGGGGAGATGTAAAGAAGATTACTGAGCCGGGACGGGTGCAGGTGCCGGAGCCACTGGCGTTTCCTGATCAGGGGTTGCTGCCGGCGCTGCCGGCCCACCCAGAATACCGAAAAGACCGGCGAATTCCTGCAATGTCATTTTCTGGCCATTCAGGTCAACCTGATTGTCAGCGTAATGGAAGCTGCTGGTAATAGTATCGTCTTTCACCGTGGTCAGTTTAAACATCTGACCCATCGCTGCCAGCCCCTGAACCTGCTGCTGTGCCAGTTTAGCGGCGTCGTCTGCGCTGTAACCTTCCAGCTGAGCCACCTGCGTGGTGACCTGAGTGGCCATCGGCAGAGGAATAGTCAGTTTGGCATCAACCTTATTTACCAACTGAGACAGCATTTGATCCTGAGTCTGTGCCGGCGTTGCGGCCGGATCTTTGAGATCCAGTTGCAGGGTGAAGTTACTTTCGCCTTTGCTATTTTTCCAGCTCAGCGGTGCAATGCTGATGCCCGGATTGCCTTTGAGCAGCAGTGGCAGGTTAGCCAGCAGTAAATCGGTAGCCTGTTGCTGATAAACAGCCGGATCAATCTGACCCTGTTGCAGCAGAAGTGCGCGGGATTGCTGGTTATAGTTGTCTGCGAACTGTTTCATCGCCGCGCCATCGAGTTTATCCAGCTTCAGTGTCAGTTTGGCTGAACCGAAATCTGCACCCTGAATTTTCAGTGCGTCGAGGGTGTAATCCTGCTGACCGGCGATGTTATTGCCATTTTCAGAGAATTTGCTCACCAGTTTGAAGTTATCCAGCAAAGCGGCATCTTTGCCGTCAACGTTCACCAGGATTTGCTTCACAGTCAGGTTTTGATCACCCACGCCGACCTGAAACTTACCTTGTTTGGTGTCGCTGTCCATGCTGAAACCGGCCAGGGTCACTTTTTCAAGCTGACCCCACTGATTTTTAGAGGTCAGAGCGATGCTGTCGGTGCTGGCGTCCAGCTTCATGGCCGTCAGATCTTTGTCGACATCGACATTGATTTTACCGCCAGAGAAGGCCAGTTGGCTTTCATCTTTCTGATACGTCACAGGAATGATGTCAGCCGCCGAAGAACTTGCGCCGCTGTAGGAAACGCGGGTGTCAATCGTGACCAGAGATTTGCCTTTGGTGACATCAAACAGACCTTTCACCGTTGGCGTGTTTTGCAGCTCTGAATGAACAGAAGCCATGCTTGGGATCAGATTGAATTTTTTCAGCTGAGCGGCAGGGAAAGGGCCGTGATCGATAGTTTCGATAAAGGCAATTTCGTCACCCGTTTTCAGTACGCTGGTGCCCGCCGTTGCAGCAGCAGGCTCCGGTTGCAGAACAATGCGCATTTTGCTGCTGAACAGCCCGCGCTGGTAATCCTGATAGCTGACTTTCAGCCCGGCTTTCGGATAAGCACTTTGCAACTGGCTGTTAGCCGCCGCAACCTGTTCATCCATATGTTGTTCGATCAGCTTGCCCGTATACCACGAGACGCCTGTCCAGGCCGCGCCAAGGACTACAATGACGCTTACAGCGACTAACGACTTCTTCATATCTCTGTTTATCCTTATGAAATGTCCCGAAAATAAAAAACGCCTTCCGGCGTTATTAGTCTACAGAGTGTAGCTGAATCAGCAAAAAAATCACCAAAATGGGGCGTTTAGCCCCATTTTGTTTAATTAACTGTTCATTTCGCGAGTGTATTGAACACGCGTGCTATGCGGCCGTTGCCGCTGGCAGTCACCGGTGACTCAGTGGCTGACAGGAAACACGACTCACCCGGATTGAGAACCAGGGTTTGATTGTTCTTCACCAGAACGCTCTGACCCTCAATACAGAAGACAATCGCCGCACTGTCCTGCTCCAGCGTTTGCGGTTCAGCAGAGAGGCTGTGAATTGAAAAAGCAAAATCTTCGACCGGGATCGGGAAGTTGAGTTCCGCACCTTTGACAACCGGCGTGGTCAGCAATTCAGAAGCGGGTCTGGCGTTGAATTTCAAATTCGCCAGCAGCTCAGGAATATCAATGTATTTCGGCGTCAGACCTGCGCGCAGCACGTTATCGGAGTTCGCCATCACTTCCAGCGAGACGCCTTTCAGGTAGGCATGCGGCGTTTCGGCATACAGGAACATGCCTTCGCCCGGTTGCAGGGTGATTACGTTGAGCAGCAGCGGGGAGAACAGGCCGCTGTCATCAGGATAAAATTCAGAAATACTGCGGATGGTGTCCCACGGCTCACCCTGTTGTTCATCCAGAACGGATTTCAGCACGTCCAGCGCCCGGGATTTATCTTCACCTTCCAGACTCAGCAGGCCCGCAAACAGCGTGCGCAGGTGATCAACATCCGGAGACGTCAGGAAGCTGGCAATTAACGGATGCGCACCGGCCACGGGTTGCAATAATGAAACAATTTCGCGCAACTCGCGGAAACCGTTCATGGCCTGGAAAGGGGTCAGGGCATAAACCAGTTCAGGTTTGTGGTTCGGATCTTTGTAGTTACGCTCGGCGGCATCCAGTGGAATACCGGCAGCATTTTCTTTGGCATAACCGATTTCAGCCGCACTTTTGCTCGGGTGCACCTGAATCGACAGCGGCTGATCGGCGCACAGCACTTTAAACAAGAAAGGTAATTCGCCAAAGCGCTTAGCCACTTTTTCGCCCAGTTGCGCAGACAGTCCGGCACTTATTTGGTCGCGCAGAGAGAGGTTCTCCCCACGGGAGTTCTCAATCTGAGAGCTACATTTCGGATGAGCCCCCATCCACAGTTCAGCCATCGGACGGCCTTCTGCATCTTTAATTCCATAGAGTTTGGTCAGCGCGTCTTTGCTGCCCCAGGCGTAATTTTGTACACCGTTATGCATCTTTTGCATTGCTTCATCCTGAATAGAAAATATTGCCGACTAGTAAACAATGACGAAGGGGGCTTTACAACTGCGAAGGCCCAAAAAGTGCGGCTGGCATGCATTTTCAGATTGGGGATCGAATCCAATTATACGCCCGGCTTATATGTCACTATAATCAACAGGCCGCCAACGGATGCGTGGGAGCGCGTGCGGCAAACAGTAACCTGCAAAAAAACTGATTTATCATCGTAATAAGCATCTAAGGAGACAGTAATGGCATCTACACGCGTTGAGAAAGACTCAATGGGGCCAATTGATGTTCCGGCAGATAAGCTTTGGGGCGCACAGACGCAACGTTCCCTCGAGCATTTTCGTATTTCCTCTGAAAAAATGCCAACGGCGCTGATTCACGCGCTGGCACTGACAAAGCGTGCGGCAGCCAGCGTCAATATGGACCTCGGGTTACTGCCTGCTGAGCGGGCAAACGCCATTATTGCCGCTGCCGATGAAGTGCTTGCCGACAAGCATTCTGCCGAATTTCCGCTGTCCATCTGGCAGACCGGTTCCGGTACCCAGACCAACATGAATATGAATGAAGTGCTGGCTAACCGGGCAAGTGAAATTCTCGGTGGCGTGCGCGGCGAAGAACGTAAAGTTCACCCGAACGATGATGTGAACAAGAGCCAAAGCTCCAACGATGTTTTCCCGACGGCCATGCACGTTGCGGCAGTGATTGAACTGCGCGAAACCCTGATCCCGCAGTTGAAAGTGTTGCACAAAACGCTGTCCGATAAAGCCACGGCATATCGTGACATTGTGAAAATAGGGCGTACGCATTTGCAGGATGCCACACCGCTGACACTGGGACAGGAAATTTCCGGCTGGGTAGCCATGTTGGGACACAGCCTGACGCACATTGAAAACAGCATCCCGCATATTGCCGAACTGGCGCTGGGCGGAACTGCAGTCGGTACCGGGTTGAATACGCACCCGGAATACGCCGTGCGTGTGGCGAAAGCACTGGCAGAACTGACCGGACAACCGTTTGTGACATCCCCGAATAAATTTGAAGCGCTGGCGACCTGTGACGCACTGGTTCATGGCCATGGCGCGCTGAAAGGGCTGGCCGCTTCACTGATGAAAATCGCCAACGACGTGCGCTGGTTATCTTCCGGCCCGCGTTGCGGCATCGGTGAAATCTCGATTCCGGAAAACGAACCGGGTAGCTCGATCATGCCGGGCAAAGTCAATCCGACGCAGTGCGAAGCGATGACTATGTTGTGCGCACAGGTGCTGGGAAATGACGTTGCAGTCAACATCGGCGGTGCATCCGGTAACTTTGAGCTGAACGTGTTCCGTCCGCTGGTCATCCATAACTTCCTGCAATCCGTTCGTTTGCTGGCTGATGGTATAAGCGGCTTTAACGAGCATTGTGCGGTCGGTATTGAACCTAACCGTGACCGTATTACCCAGTTGTTGAATGAATCGCTGATGCTGGTGACTGCGCTGAATACCCATATTGGCTATGACAAGGCGGCGGAAATCGCCAAGAAAGCGCATAAAGAAGGCCTGACCCTGAAAGCGTCGGCGCTGAAACTCGGCTATCTGACCGAAGAACAGTTCGACGAGTGGGTGCGGCCTGAAGCCATGGTCGGTAGCATGAAAGCGTAAACGGCCTGCTATTTACATGTGAAATGAGGTCCGGGCAACCGGACCTTTTCACGTTCTGAGCGGCTTACAGCGGATGGTCCGTATAAAGATGCAGACGTTTGATCAGCAGGCTCAGTGGCTGCGACTGCGGTTTATATTTATGCTTCACGGATGACACATCGTAATCATGCAGTTCCCCTAACTTAGGAAGTTGCATCATGGGCGAACGCAAACATAACGCAATCAGCGGCAGCGGGCAGGGGTGTTGCACCTGTTTCTGGTTGTTGCGATACCACACGCGGGCTATGGGCTGAACTTTCACCGGGCGTTTGAATTTGAGCGCCGCGTGTTCCGGCAAACGCTTCACGTCTATCATCTCGCGGTTAATATTTTCCATCCATTGCTCACGGGTATAAGGCGAGACAGCGCGTCCGGCATGCAGACTCTTTTCCAGTTGTGCCAGAACTTCATCGCGGGTCACGTTCTTAATAATATGTTTGTTCGCCCAACCAAAGCGCACGGAGTCCGGGTCATTGAGATACGTCACCGAACGGTAAGCGTTCAGCGTTATCAGGCCGCGAAGGTGGGTATGTACAAACTCAAAACGCTGTTCACGGGCGAGACCGGACTCGACGGTCACGATATGTTCCAGCTCAGCTTTCAGCTTATTCACTTCTTCAATCAACAGCAGGGCAGACTGATGCTCCGCGGCGTCCACGGCATAACACAACACACCGGGTAAACGGACGGCGGATTTACTGCTGACATTCTCGTTATTATGATGAATAAACAACCGCTGAAAATGCTGTAATGCCAGTTGCTGTGCGGTTTCGCCGGTGTGAGGCATGACAGTGATTTTGTCCGCCGGATTATGCTCTTCGCCTTTCACTACTTCAGGCAAGGTAAATACCCGCGCCTGCAATAATTCCAGTTGCCCCAGGAAATTCCCCAAATCTTGCAATGCCATTTCCAGTTCGTTAAAACAGCCGTTCATCCGGGCAATTAAATCATAATCCGCCATAAACCCTCCGGTTAGTTACAACATACAGTTTAGGGCAAAATGGGAAAATGTACATACCTGAATAATAGGGAAATCATAAACTTCCCCTATATTACCGTGAGGGGGTGTTGCGGGGCTAAATATACGACCTAAACGACTAAACATGGTTCCATCCTGTTTATAAAGAAGCGTAATATAATTCCTATGCCCAAAAAGGATGATGACGTAAATCAATCTCTGCCACCGAAAAGACCGGGGGATAGAATTTCATTTATGCAAAATCATGACTCATAAATTAGTTACAACATACAGTTTAGGGCATAATAATTAAATGTGCACACATAAACATCTGTGAAATCATTAAATTCAGTGTGATAGTCGCTCAGCAGGGTGAAGAAGAACTTTACCCCTTCCATGCACGGGTCAGGTTAGAATAAAGAACTTTCTGCTTTCAGGAGTTTGCGATGACAGATCTGATCCGTTGCCCGTGGGGCACGAGTGACCCGATGATGATTGACTATCATGATGATGAATGGGGCAAGCCGGTACGTGACAGCCGGGCACTGTGGGAAAAGCTGATGCTTGATGGCTTTCAGGCCGGATTATCCTGGCGGATCGTGCTGAAAAAAAGGGATGCCTTGCGCCTGGCCTTCTGCGATTTTATACCCGAGAAAGTCGCAGAATTTACCGAAGAAGACATCGAAAGGCTGGTGAATAACGCCGATATTATCCGCTCCCGCAGCAAGATCACGGCGGTTGTCAGCAACGCCCGGGCCTATCTGTCCATGCAGCAAGCGGGTGAAGATTTTGGTGAGTGGATTTGGGCGCAAATCGGCGGGAAGGCGATTCAGCATACCGGGCCGATTCCGACTAAAGATGCGCTGTCTGATCAGATTTCAAAAGATCTCAAAAAGCGTGGATTCAAGTTTGTCGGCCCGACAATAGTCTATGCCTGGCTGGAAGCTACCGGCCTGATTAATACCCATCATCCGGATTGTTTCCGGCGTGCTCAGGTAGCAAAAGAAGCCTGATTTCTCGAAGGTTTTTTCAACGGGAATACTGCTTTTGATATTGTGACGGTGTCACGGATAATTGCCTGACGAACGCACGTCGCAAGATATCAACGCTGGAAAATCCGCACTGTGCCGCAACCTGCTTCACCGCCATTTCCCCCGTTTCCAGCAGTTGCCGCGCGTGAAATATCCGTTGCTGTTCCAGCCATTCTGCCGGTGATTGCCGCAGCGACTGATTAAACAAACGCGTCAGATGGCGGACACTGATCCCCATATGAACAGCCAGGCTTTGCACATTATGCGGTTGGTCGAGCGAATTCATCACCCACCGCTGTACGTCCTGTAATGCCGACCGGCCACTCAGCGACGCCTGACCATGGCGGCTGAACTGCAACTGCCCGCCGGGACGTTTGAAGAACATCACCAGTTGCGAAGCGACATCCAGCGCGGTTTCCCGTCCAAGATCTTCTTCCACCATATTCAGGGCTAAATCCAGCCCGGATGTGACACCTGCTGCCGTTCTCAGCTCACCCTCGGCAATAAAAATAGCGTCAGCTTCGACATTCACCCGTGGATACTCTTCGCTTAGTTTTGCGGCGACGGACCAGTGTGTGGTCACGCGCCGGTCGTCAAGCAATCCGGCGGCGGCAAGTAATAACGCACCGCTGCACACGGAACCAAAACGCTTCGCATGGTGGCTCCAGGTACGGATCCCGTCTTTTAATTTTTCATCCCGCAGGAATGTTTCCAGCACGGGCGCACCTGCGACGAGAAAAGTATCGACGGCAGCGGGAAGTGGGGTTGCAAGAGTGAGATCTGCAAACAGACGCGCGCCGGAAGAGGTGCGTACAACGGGATCGTCGCCAATCGCCATCACGCTCAGGGTATAAACGTCGCGGCCGCGTTGCCGGTTGGCTTCAGCGAAAACATCCAGCGGACCGGAGACATCGAGAAGTTGCACGCCCGGCACGGCGAGAATAATGATGTGTTTTGGCATTTGAATATTTCCTGTCGCAAATGAACAGTCATGTCTCATAACGTCATATTACGATGATTGATGACATTTATCTTGCCGCTTATGCTGACTCTATTCAACCCAACAGGACAAATACTATGACTCTGAACATTAAGGGTATCCGCATTCCCGACAGCAAAATGGCCCGTGAAGCAACAGAACGGGTCCGTGATATGGAATCCGATTTACTGTTTCATCATTCCAGCCGTGTATATTACTGGGCCGCGCTGGCCGGGCAACAACGTCAGCTAAAGGTTGATCATGAGCTGCTTTATATTGGCTGTATGTTCCACGATGTGGGGCTGACACACGAAAATTGCAGTTGCGATAAACGCTTTGAAGTTGACGGCGCCAATGCCGCACGCGAGTTTATGCAACAGCACGGAATCAGTACGCAGGACATCGATAAGGTCTGGACCGCTATTGCGCTGCATACCACGCCGGGCATCCCTGAATTTATGGATCCGGTGATCGCACTGGTGACTGCCGGAGTAGAAATGGACGTACTCGGCATCAATTATCAGGGCTACGATGACAGCGTACGTAATGCGGTTGTCGAAGCGCATCCGCGGACACCGGCGTTCAAGGAAGATATTATTCAGGCATTTTATAACGGAATTAAAAACAAGCCGCAGACCACATTCGGCAATGTCAAAGCCGACGTCATTGCTGATAAAGAACCCGATTTTATCAAAGGAAATTTCTGTTCAGTGATCCGCAATTCCCGCTGGAATGGCTGATGAGAAGAAAAGGGCGCGTGGAGAAGGGATCCCGGCGCGCCACACGCAATTAAAGAAGACGAAATTCAATCATAAACAGTGATTTCAGCCCCGGATAAATCTCGCTGATGACCTGTTTAAGTTCTTCCAGTGTCATGTTTTCCTGCACCGCGTGCTGATCGTTGAGATCGTCGAACTGTACACCAGTGACAGCGATAATTTCAATGTTGCAGAAAAACACGTCATCTTCATAACGGCTGACGCGAACCTGATCGCCTGCTGTAAAATCCGCGTCGCTGGCTTCACGCAGGGTGATCGTTTTACGGCCAGCAAGGATATCAGCCTCAAAACGACTGTAAAAAGTGATATTTTTCATGAGGTTTCCTGCGTTAAATAGAGAGAACGTCCGGTTGATGGTATAGCGTGCGCATATATCAGGCAGATATTAAAGAAGGACAGGGTGGCTAACCATCTCACCGTCATTGTATCTGTGAATCATAAATGACAAGAAGTTGTTCACGGGAGGAACAATTGCCGTGCCAAACCACAAAGGATTTTCCGGGCAGATGGAGCCGCAAATATAAGCCGGTATTCCGGCCAGTTGCCCGGCCATTGACCGGTGAACATGACCTGCTGAGATAGCGATGGGTTTTCGCGGATGCTCACTTAAAAACTCAGCCAGTTTTACCACATCGCGACACATTATCTGATCTAAAGGCGGAATGCCGCTGCGGATAACCGGATGATGCATGAAAAGAATGGAATCCGCGGGACCGTCGCTGATCAGATTATCGGCCAGCCACGGCAGATGTTCGCCAATGGCTCCTGCGGGATTTCCCTGGATGGTGGTATCAAGGCCGATAAGGCGGAGTTCACCGATGTCCGCGACAAAATGCAGCGCGTCATTTTCGCCGGAATTGCACCAGTAATGGCAATGCAAAATTGATTTCATTGCTGCACGGTCGTCTGAATTACCGGGCAATATGAATGACGGGTAAGATCTTTTATTCAGCTGAGCGGCGATAGCGGCATAACCATCACGCCAGTTGTCGTCAATCAAATCACCGGTCAGCACAAGGGCGTCAGGCGTAATGAGATCAATCCACGTCAGTGCGCGTTCAAAGCGTGCGAGGTTATCATTATTTTCTGCGGCATGAATGTCAGACACCTGAGCGATAATCACCAAAACCTCCGGGAGGATTTCCCGTTATCAGAATAAGAACAATGTAGAGTATATAGAACGGATAATCAAAGTGCGCATAATGTATATTATGTTAAATAGGATATCAACTTACGCACCAGACGCCATCATTTTCCTCATTCTGCCTCACCTGCTTCGTTCAACGTTTTTTCACCGTAATGAATGGCCAGCCAGATGGTCGTTCCATTCTGTTCAGTCCATTCGACGCGGTGTCTGCACAGCGACGGGATATTCACGAAGTCGCCTGCTTTCAGAATGCGCACCTCGGTTTCGGTATCAAACCTCAAACCAGCCGAACCTTGCAAGATCAGTATCCATTCGTCATGCGTCTGGCAATACCAGAATCCCGTCGGGCTGGCTTGTCCTGTGGAAATAATCCGCTCAATACGAATACCGGGTCGTGTCAGCAACTCTTCAAAGGTCTCGCCTTCACCATTGCGTGCAGCTTCAGGAATATCTGTGAATATGTTATCTGGCATTCACCACCTCCGTCCGGACTTTCAGGGTTTCAAATTGATCGCGCTACGTGAATTCTGAGAATTGAACAGCATAGTTGTACTGCAGATTTCACGTAGCACGTCCATTTTTCAGTGCTCTAAACACTATAAACCGGCATAGGCTTTTTCGACTTTGGCCATATATCTGGGTGCCTGCGGCGCCGGATGATACTGACGAACATGCCAGTTAAAGGCTTCCGGCGTCAGTTGATTAATCATCTGGATTGCCGTCTGCCGGTTACTGGAAAACGTTCTAAGTAACGCTCCCGCACCGTTGGCATACGCGACTTCTGTGGCATAACGGCGCGTCAGCGGATCGTTAATCCAGTTAAGTTGCTGACGTTGCAATGCACTGATGTATGCCGTTCCCAGATCAATGTTGGTTTCCGGATCCAGCAAATCATCGTCGTCCGGGCAACCGCGTTTACCTTTATAACGATATGCATCGCAACCGCTGGTCGATGCTTTCAGCTGCATCAGACCAATAGCATTAGATGGACTGACTGCTTTGGGATTAAATCCGGATTCGACCTGAATGATTGCCTTCACCAGTTTACGGTCAACTTTGTATTCATCGGCAGCATCTTCAATCTCATCATCAAAGGCATGGGTGTCGTATTTCTTATAATGAGGTTTGCCCGAGCAGCCAGCCAAAATCATCAGCATAACCAACATGCTGAATTGTGAAGTTTTTTTGAATAATGAAATCATAATCTTCCAGGATCTAAATGAACGTTTCTCCGGTTGATAAGATACCGTTATCGTCACTCAGGGTCATGTATTTATGAGGGATTTTCTGACATTCAACGGTATCAAAAGTGCGAAATCCGGTCCCTGCGCCCTGCTTTCACGTTAATTTACTGGCTGAGTGATTCAATAACAGTATTCGCAGATTTGACTTATTTAATACACATTGTATTTTTAATGCCATGAACACATTCCTGATTATCGTCCCCGACGGGGGCATGTTATTCGAAGCAGCAGGCATTGCTGATATCCTCATGCAGGCAAATCGTCTGTTGCCTCTCCACGCCACGTCTGATTCCAAAATTGCGCCTTATCAGGTGACTGTGGCCACTACACAACCGCACCGTGTGATTCACGGTGTCTCAGGGCTTAACCTTCTCGCGGATCACCGGTTATGCGATCTTGACCCCACATTGACCCGCGACACTATCTTAGTCACCGGTAAAGGCTTATCTGAAGAAGAAGGCTCAAACGTTGTTTGCTGGTTACAACAGGCTGCGCCGCATGCCCGCCGCGTGGTATCTGTTTGTGGCGGCGCGGTGTTGCTCGCCCAGGCGGGATTACTCAACGGCCGACACGCCACCACACACTGGCGTCTGATCGACACCCTGCAGGCACAATACCCGCAGGTGACCGTGGAACGCGGCCCGATGTATGTTCAGGACGGTCCGGTCTGGACGTCAGGTGGCGTCAGCTCCGGCTTTGACCTCACTCTTGCATTGGTCGAAGAAGATCATGGTTTCAGCATCGCTAAAAATGTTGCTCAGGATTTAGTAATGTTTCTACGGCGTCCGGGTGGACAGTCGCAATTTAGCCGCTATCTTTTGAATCAGGCCAGCAATGGCTCTATCCGCGAACTTCAGGCCTGGTTACCTGAGAATCTCAACAGCGATTTATCTGTCGAAAAACTTGCTGAACGTGTCGCGATGAGTCCGCGAAACTTCACGCGCGTTTTCACACGCGAAACCGGCATAACCCCGGCAAAATATGTTGAGGAAGTCAGGCTGAGTGCCGCGCGACAGCTTCTGGAACAAACAACACAAAACATAGATCGTATCGCCCTCACGACCGGCTTCGGCGGCGGGCTGAACCTGCGCCGCGTTTTTGAACGAAATTTACAACTGACACCGACAGAATACAGAGAACGCTTTTGCTCCAGATATTTGGCGTAAATTGATCTTTTATTGTCATTTACGCCAACCCTCCTGCGTACTAGATTAACTGTAAAGCAGATAACTAAGGAGTTCATCATGGTCAAAGTAGGTATCAATGGTTTTGGCAGGATTGGACGGAATGTTTTGCGCGCCGCACTCGGGCGGGATGACTTCCAGGTGGTGGCAATTAATGATCTTACGGACAGTAAGACTCTCGCTCATCTTCTGAAATATGACTCACTCTCAGGCACGTTAAAAGCTGACGTCGAAGCGGGTGAAGGCGAATTACGGGTTGATGGAAAACCGGTACGCGTTTTCTCAGAAAGGGATCCCGCTGCAATTCCGTGGAGCTCTGTGGGCGTTGATATCGTTATTGAAGCTACCGGCTTCTTTACTGAAAAAGCCAAAGCGGAAGTTCACATCACCCGGGGCGGAGCAAAACGCGTCATTATTTCCGCACCGGCCAAAAATGATGACATTACTATTGTGATGGGCGTTAATGACAGCGATTACGACCCGGCAAAACACAAAGTGGTCAGCAACGGCAGTTGTACCACCAACGGTCTGGCCCCTGCCGCTCAGGTTCTGCATCAGACCTTCGGCATTGAACACGGCCTGATGAACACCACACACGCCTACACCAACAGCCAGGCGTTGCATGATCAACCTGAAAAAGATTTACGGGGTGCGCGTGCGGCCGCGGTTTCCATTGTTCCGTATTCCAGCGGCGCAGCGAAAGCGATCGGGAAAGTTATCCCGGAACTGGACGGACGCATGACCGGTTATTCACTACGAGTTCCGGTGCCGGTGGTTTCCATCGTCGATTTAACCGTTAACCTTAAACGCGAAGCGACTGTTGAAGAAATTAACGCCGCGTTTCGTAAGGCGGCTGAATCCGGCCCGCTTAAAGGCATTCTGGGTTACAGCGAGGAGCCGCTGGTGTCGAGCGATTATCGCGGTGATCCGCGTTCATCCATTATTGACGGGCTTTCAACATTGGTGATTGGCGGCAAGCTGGTGAAAATTCTCGCCTGGTATGATAACGAATGGGGCTTTTCAAACCGCCTGGTCGATCTGGCCCTGTTAATGGAAAAACGCGGTTTATAACCTCCTCTTTTCCTGCCAGAATAATGACAGACACCGCTTTATGCGGTGTCTTTTTATATGTCAAAGACGATCACCATTTTTAATAAAACACACTGTATGTTGTAACTAATTAATTATTTCTTGCTCCAGGAATGAACGTCATTTCTCCTGCGGCCCGATGGTCATAAACGGGTTATAGGCGATTTCCCACAGATGTCCGTCCGGATCGGCGAAATAACCCGAATATCCACCCCAGAACACTTTCTGTCCCGGTTTAATCATTTTACCTCCCGCACTGACTGCCTGAGCCAGAATGGCATCCACTTTAGCTTCACTGGCCACCGTTTGCGCCAGCGCCATACCGCGAAAACCATTCCCTGCCGGGCTGACTTGCGCATCTTTTGCCAGTTCGTCCCACGGAAACAGAGAAAGCCAGGCACCTGCCAGTTCAAAAAAACTGACACCTTCAGAATCGATAACCACTTTTGGAAAGCCCAGTCCGTGCTGATAAAATTCGGTAGAAGCGGCCAGGTCTTTAACACCCAGCGTGATCATGTTGATGACAGGTTGCATTGTATTTTCTCCGTCAGAGGGATAAAGCAAACAGGTAAAATGGCTTTCCGGATAGCATAAATAGTTTCCGGAAACTTTACTTAGATAACCCTTCCACTTGTCTCAAAATGTTAATGGCACCCGTCCTTTTCTGATAAATGTTGCTTATCGTGCTAATCTGACGTCTCAGAACCTGCTAATCCCCGACGTTGAGGATCTCCTGTGACCATATTACGCCGCCGCCCGGAAGCCACCTCTCCCGCCGTCCGTTTCCTGCCTGAAACCATTCATATCGGCCGTCAGTTGCGGACTTATTGTGATGCCCGTTTCAAAACCATTGGTCTGACACTGGCTCGCGGGCAAGTATTATTACATCTTGAAGCCGCCAGCGGGCGCCTGCCTCAGGGTGAACTGACCGCGTTGCTGGAAGTGGAACACCCTACCGCCATTCGCCTGTTTGACAGCCTCGCCGAGCTGGGCCTGCTGGAACGCTGCCCCGGAGAAACCGATCGTCGTTCGAAAGATATCAGACTGACAGAAACCGGAACTGAGCTGGCAAACCAGGTACGCATCATGACGGATGACATTCTGATCCGCGTCATGGAAGGTATTCCGCAAAATGATGTGGATATCGCCCGGGGTGTTCTCGCCAGTATTACTGCCAATATCGCCGCGCTTTAATTGGCGATTTTTCACGTTTTATAGCTTTTCCCGCCCGAAATAGTCACTTCCGTTACTGATTTGTTACTCGTTATTTTCATTTGTAAATATCACCAGTATGAATAATTGGGTAGACACCGTGGAAATGCCTTATTACATTATGTAGCAAGGTACAAATTAGTCGGATAACGCGACGGGTAACTTCACCAAAATCTCACAACGTATCGCGGTGCGCATTGAACTGGAACCGGGACAGCAGCAAAGTAACCGTCTGCGTCCGGGCATGTCCACCATGGTCAGCGTAGATACTGCACTGGCTCCGGTCAGCCAGCAGTATTAGCCCCGGGGAAATCGGAATAATAGCGCTGCGCCACGTCAGGATGTGAACGCAGCCGCCCTTTCAGATAATTGAAACCCACATCGCGGAATAACGGATTCAGCGGATCGCTTGCCTCTCCCCGCGCTTCCTGCGCCAGTTCTGCGGGCAACGGGAATAATGGCACAACAGCATCAAGCTGAGCGCCAAGGAAAAATGCCAGCGACAAGCGCTCGCCGCCTTCCGGTGGCGAGACAACCCGATGTACCGTAGCGCGCAGATAGCCGTTGGTGGCAAGTTCCAGTAACTCGCCGATATTTACCACCAGCGTATCAGGGACCGGAAACGCGTCGATCCACTGGTTTTCTTCCACTTCCACCTGTAAACCGCGCTGTTCATCCTGCAAGAGAAAACTGAGGAATCCTGAATCCTTGTGCGCACCGACCCCCTGATTTCCGGCGCCCACCGTGCGTCCCGGATAACGGATCAGTTTGATATGTTCATTGGGCTTTACGCCATACAGCGGATCAAACGCGTCTTCCGGCAGTTTCAGCGCCAGGGCAAAAGCCCGCAGCAGACGCAGCGACATGGCCGTCATCTCCCGTTGCCAGCGCAGTAACAGCGGGCGCAATTCCGGCAATGCTTCCGGCCATTGATTCGGCCCCTGCAATCTTGCCCACGCAGGCGTACTCTCTGTCACCGGCAGTTTTGGCCGCTCGGCACCGAGATCAAACTGTTCGCGCCAGTCCGGCTGACCCCGGGTAATCTCCGAGGCGGCCCGGTTATAACCGCGAAAGTGTGGCGAGTTGATCATCGCCACAGCCAGTTTGTCTTCCTCGGGCAGTGCAAAGAATTGTCGGGCAACCCGCTGAACATCCTTCAGTAACTGCGCATCAACGCCATGATTTTTCAGGTAGAAAAAACC
Organism: Rahnella sp. RcJ3; assembly: GCF_009498575.1. Classification (NCBI taxonomy): domain Bacteria; kingdom Pseudomonadati; phylum Pseudomonadota; class Gammaproteobacteria; order Enterobacterales; family Yersiniaceae; genus Rahnella; species Rahnella sp. RcJ3. The sequence goes on along the minus strand of NZ_QSNX01000005.1, from coordinate 167,660 downwards.
AATCTCACGCGCCGCATAACGCAGTTGCGCAAGGAACGCTTCCCGCTGTCCGGGCGTTGCAGAAAACTGACTGAAATCGATCAGAGGGATAGAGGGGGATGTCTGGCTCATCGCGTAGTCCGCCGTGATGTTATTAATAATTATCAACGCTATCACGGTTGCCGGATGACAGACCAATAGCCAGATGGTCTGGTTTATACTTCAGGGTTATGAATGAGAGGCAGAAAACAGCCAGCCCTTCCATGGACAGGCCGCTGATTTATTCACAAATTTTTAATGACTTAAGACTTATTGCCAAGATAGTGATACACCACCGCCAGATCCTTCCCACCATAACCGCCATCGACCGCACCCTGCCAGGTCTGACTGATACGTTTCATCACCGGCAGTTCAAGATTGCTGCCCGCTTCCAGCGCCAGATTGATATCTTTCAGGGCCCAGGTCAGCTGCATCTGCGGGGTGTAATCACCGCTTTTGAACATCTCCATTTTGCCCCTGATATACGGCGCAGCAAGCGGACCGCCTTCCAGCACATTCCACAGATCGTCGGGGGTGAAACCCAGCGCTTCGGCAAGTTGCGTAGTTTCTGCGATACCTTCCATCATGGCAATCAGCCAGGCATTGACCACCAGTTTCATTTTGGATGCACGCCCGGCTTCGCCCAGCCATTTTGTCGCTTTGGAAATGGCGGCAAATACCGGCTCAATAGCCGCGCCCGCTTCGCGATCCCCGCTGGCCAGCACCACAATTTGCGCCTGTTCGGCCGGTGCTTTCGTCCCGGAAACCGGTGCATCAAAGAACACCACATCAGGACGCAGTGTTTTAATCAGCGCCATCAACGATTCCGTCGCGTCTACGCCGAGCGTTCCCATTTGAGCGATAATGCCGCCCTGTTTCAGGCCGGCAAGCAAACCGTTGTCACCCTGATAAACGTCAAGGGACGTTTTGCCATCGGACAGCATTGTAATCACCACATCCGCCCCTTCAGCGGTTTCACGCGGTGTCCGGCCGCGTGTCGCACCGGCTTTCACCAAATCATCACCCCGTGAAGCCGTCCGGTTCCAGACGCGGGTATTGAACCCTTTTTTGATCAGGTTAGCGGCGAACGCGTGCCCCATTGCGCCCAGCCCCAGTACGGCGACCGTGGGTTGTTGCTGACTCATGCCTGACTCCTTACGTAAACAATGTATGTTGTAAAAAGGCTAACACCCCGGCGCGCTGTCCGGGCATTGGCTTCTGTAAGCGAATGCAACAGAAAGGCTGATATTACTTAACCTCTGCTGAGTAAGTGGCGTAACATACGCGCTTTCGCGCCTGGCATTTAATATTGATTTATTCAGGCAGCTTATGATTTGACTGATAATTTTCAGGAGTGGCAAGCATTATGAGTAAAGTTGTTTTGATCGGGATTGTTTCAGTCATTTTCGTTTTGATGGTGCTGATGTTGGGCTCTGTGTATATCTACCCGTGGTGGATGCAGCGCTCCACAGAAGGCGCGTGTGCCGATATCAGCAAGGACAATGCCATCGATACGGTCACCCGTGATTACATGGAAAACCGTATCCCTAACTGGGGCAATGATAAAGACAACATGGGCACGTCGGTGCCGGTTCTGAATTTCATCAGCGATGACGCTAAAGAAGACAAAGGGACCTATAACATCCCGTTCAGCGCGAAAGGCCCGAACGGCACCCTGGGTTATGTCGCGCACTTTAACTGTTCCAATCACTACGTGAAATATTCGACGGTGGAATAAATCCAGACGAACACCCTGGGCTTGCGTCTGTCACCCCGCTCGCTGGAACATAAACGCCGGCAACAGCGCGCAGTGAGAAAAACGCAGGATTCCAGGGGGTTCGTTTCCAATTTTTTGGGCCGCTGTGGGCAGCAACCTACGACCTTGTCCTGGATTTTAAATTTAAAAGCGCCCGGAGTGCCCGCTCAGGCATCAGCTAAGCCGACTCCCTCTCCACCAGCCCCGGTGGCACAATAATATTCTGCGCTTCCAGATTCTGCCCGCCAATCCTCAGCAACAAGCGCCTGGCCGTTGCGTGGCCGATTTCCCGTGCGGAGTTCGCAATGGAGGTCAGCGGAGGCTCGGTCAGCTCCGATTCCGGTGCATCTTCCATGCCTATCAGGGCAATTTTTTGCTGGAAGAAACTGTCTACTGCCCCGCCGCCGACTTGTGCGCCGGTGCGCAGAACGCCGAAATAGGCACCCAGCGCGACGGAAGCTTTATGGCAGACAATCGCGCTGATTTTCGGATAGCGGGATAATAAGATTTCGGCAGCATCGGCGGCGCATTTTTGCTGATAGTCACATTCAATAATCCATTCAGTGCGAAATGGCAGACCGTATTGCAGCAGTGTGGCGCAGAAGCCGCCGAGGCGTTCGGCGCGGGTTAACGAATTGCTCAATCCGCCAAGATAGGCGATTTGTTTGTGGCCCTGTTTGATCAGATATTCCGTGGCCATTTTCGCCGCGAGCATATTATCGGGACGGACAACGTCAACCCCCTCAATACCCCCGGAGCGCGCGGCACAAATCAGCGGGACGCCATGTTCTTCGGCCTTTTCTCTCAACCCACCGAGGGTATTCACGCCACCGGCGATCACAATGCCGTCCACGCCGTGGGTCAGCAACGTATCGAAACAACGCATCAGCCCTTTACCGGACGGTCCGCTTTGCAGCAGAAATAACACTTTGCCCTGCGCTTCAAACATCTCACTGAGACCGGCGGTCATTTCGGCATAAAACGGTTCACAGATATCGCGGACTATCAGCCCGACCACGCCGGATTCTCCGCCGCGCAGCGTACTCGCCTGCCGGTTGCGCACAAAACCCAGCGCATCAACCGCCCGGTTAACCCGTTCTGCGGTTGTCTGGGAAATCCGTCCCTTGCCGCTGAGCACCAGTGAAACCGTGGTCACGGACACTCCCGCGTGCTGCGCCACATCTACGATCGTGATTTTTTTAGGGTTCATCGGGTGTTGCCGTTGATTTGAAATGCCATGAAACAGGATCCCTGCCCGCCCGCTTTACTCGAAGGCTGGAATAATTAGCGTGGTCAGACAGTTATACCTAATTCCACCCTTTGAGTAAAACGTTTAACCATCCTTTTACCAGCGTAGTGCAAGCATCATTAAATATTGTGAGGTACGACACGTATTATTTAGGTAAAACGTTTTATCTTAGCCGCCATCAAAAGCAGCTTAATAAAACAACTCATGGAGCGGGTATGCCTGCAAATAAAAAACAACGTGTCACACTTTGGGAATTCTTCCAAAGCCTGGGGAAAACTTTCATGCTTCCGGTCGCCCTGCTGTCGTTCTGCGGCATCATGCTGGGCATCGGCAGTTCGTTAAGCAGTCATGATGTGGTGACGCTGATCCCCGCATTAGGGAATCCGATCCTGCAACTGGTCTTCGTCTGGATGAGCAAAGTCGGATCGTTTGCCTTCAGCTTCCTGCCGGTAATGTTTGCGGTCGCTATCCCGCTGGGCATGGCGCGTGAAAACAAAGGTGTGGCGGCTTTCTCCGGCTTCGTCGGTTTCGCCGTGCTGAATCTGGCGATTAACTTTTTCCTGACCGCCAACGGCACATTGCCGACCGTCGACCCGATGGTGCTGAAAGCCAATAATATCCAGATGATCCTCGGCATTCAGTCTATCGACACCGGTATTCTGGGCGCAGTGATTGTCGGTATCATCGTGTACATCCTGCACGAGCGCTACAACACGATCCGTTTGCCGGATGCGCTGGCCTTCTTCGGCGGCACGCGTTTTGTCCCGATTGTCACCACGGTGGTGCTCGGTCTGGTCGGTTTGCTTATCCCGCTGATCTGGCCTTTCTTCGCTGCTGGCATTAACGGTCTGGGCCGCCTGATTCAGGGCGCAGGGGTATTTGGTCCGATGATTTTCGGTTCCGGCGAGCGTCTGCTGTTACCTTTTGGTCTGCATCACATTCTGGTTGCACTGATCCGCTTCACCGAAGCTGGCGGTACGCTGGATGTCTGTGGTCGCGAAGTCAGCGGCGCGCTGACCATCTTCCAGGCGCAGCTTTCCTGCCCGACCACGCACGGTTTTTCTGAAAGCGCGACACAGTTCCTTTCTCAGGGCAAAATGCCTGCGTTCCTCGGCGGCTTGCCGGGTGCTGCACTGGCGATGTACCACTGCGCGAAACCTGAAAACCGTCATAAAATTAAAGGTCTGCTGATTTCCGGCGTGGTTGCCTGTGTGGTTGGCGGCACCACTGAACCGATCGAATTCCTGTTCCTGTTTGTTGCGCCGGTTCTGTACGTGATCCACGCCATTCTGACCGGCCTGGGCTTCACCATCATGTCGGTTCTGGGTGTGACCATCGGCAATACTGACGGCAACATCATCGATCTTGTGGTCTTCGGTATCCTGCACGGCACTGCCACCAAGTGGTATCTGGTGCCGGTTGTGGCGGCTATCTGGTTCGCGGCTTATTACGCCATCTTCCGCTTCTCCATCACCCGCTTTAACATTAAAACCCCGGGCCGTGAATCTGAGAACATGCCTGCTGCCGCAGCGGTGCCGTCTTCCAGTAAATCTGGCTACAACGTGCCGGTTATTCTGAGCGCGCTGGGCGGTGCCGGTAATATCGTTTCTCTGGATAACTGCATCACCCGCCTGCGTCTTTCCGTGGCAGATATGTCGCTGGTCGACGATGCCACGCTGAAAGCCAACCGCGCCATCGGTGTTGTGCATCTTAACGAACACAATCTGCAAGTGGTGATTGGTCCGCAGGTGCAATCAGTGAAAGATGAACTTGATTACCTGATCCGCACCGCGGCGAGTCAGCCCGCGCCGGAACCGGCTATGGCGTAACTATGATTAACAGGGCGACTCCGGTCGCCCTTTTCTGCTTTATTCAGGGAGTGAAAAGAATGACTTTTGATTTCTCCACCGTTACCGACCGTCATGGCACCTGGTGCACCCAGTGGGATTACGTTGCTGACCGTTTCGGCAGTGCAGACTTACTGCCATTTACCATCTCCGACATGGATTTCCCCGCTGCACCCTGCATTCTCGATGCGTTGCAAAAACGTCTGCAACACGGCGTGCTCGGTTACAGCCGCTGGCATCACGATGATTTCCTCGGCGCGGTGGCGCACTGGTATCAGCAACGTTTTAACAGCCAGATTGACCGCGAAATGGTGGTTTACGGCCCGTCAGTGATTTACATGGTTGCGCAACTGATCCGCCAGTGGAGCCAGCCGGGCGACGGCGTGGTGACATTTACGCCCGCCTATGACGCCTTCTTCAAAGTTGTGGATGGCAATCAGCGCCAGATGCTGGCCTGTCCGCTGATTAAAAACGCTAACGACTGGGCGCTGGACGCAGAACATCTGGAAAGCCTGCTGGCGCAACCGGCCTGCTCTTTGCTGTTACTGTGCAGCCCGCATAACCCGACCGGTAAAGTCTGGACACGCGAAGAACTGACGCAGATCGCTGAGCTGTGTAAACGCCACAACGTGCGGGTGATCAGTGATGAAATCCACATGGATATGGTCTGGGGCGAAAACCGCCATACGCCGTGGAATGAAGTCGCACGCGGTGAATGGGCGTTACTGACGTCCGGCTCGAAAAGTTTCAACATCCCGGCGCTGACCGGCGCTTACGGCCTGATCAGCCATCAGGCCCCGCGCGAGGCGTATCTGCAGCAGCTAAAATCCTGCGATGGCTTATCGTCTCCGGCAGTGCTGGCCATTCATGCGCACGTTGCCGCGTATCATCACGGTGAACCCTGGCTTGACGCGCTGCGGGAATATTTACAGGGCAATCTGCAATACGTTGCGGAACAACTGAACGCCGCCTTCCCGCAGCTCAACTGGCAGCCGCCGCAATCCACCTATCTGGCCTGGATTGATTTGCGCCCGCTCGGGCTTGACGATAATCAACTGCAAAATGAGCTGATCGAACATCAAAAAGTCGCCATCATGCCGGGTTATACCTACGGCGAAGAAGGCAACGGCTTCCTGCGCCTGAATGTTGGCTGTCCGAGATCGAAGGTGGAAGCGGGTGTTGAAAAATTAATCAATGCCATCAGGGAGTTGGTCTAAGCTCCTCCCCCTGCGAAGGGGGAGGACGGGAGGGGGTTTTAAGGGCAAACACTTGGTCGATTCACACTTCAACCTCCTGATATTTCTTTAATACCCCACCCCAACCCTCCCCTTCGCAGGGGAGGGAGCAAATTCAAAACCCTTCTTGTTGCGCAACTAAATACAGTTATAATGCCCCGCACATTTCAATAATAATGAGTGCACACCATGATCGACACACGCCTTCCCCTGACCGACATTCACCGCCACCTTGATGGCAACATCCGCGCTCAAACCATTCTCGATTTAGGCCGTCAGTTTAACCTGACCTTGCCTGCCAATGAACTTGAAGCCCTGCGCCCGCATGTCCAGGTGATGCATACCGAACCGGATCTGGTGAGTTTTCTACAGAAACTCGACTGGGGCGTAAAAGTGCTGGGCGATCTTGATGCCTGCCGCCGTATCGCCAAAGAAAACGTTGAAGATGCGGCGCGTGCCGGTCTGCATTATACCGAGCTGCGTTTCTCCCCGTATTACATGGCGATGAACCACAAACTGCCGGTCGCTGGCGTGGTGGAAGCGGTGATTGAAGGGATCCGCGAAGGTCAGCAACATCATGATATCGATGTGCGTCTGATTGGCATTCTGAGCCGTACCTTTGGTGAAGATGCCTGCCAGCAAGAGCTTGAGGGTTTGCTGGCGCACCGCGACGGCATTACCGCACTGGATCTGGCCGGTGATGAACTGGGTTTCCCCGGCAGTCTGTTCCTCAGCCACTTTAACCGTGCGCGTGACGCAGGCTGGCGCATTACCGTGCACGCCGGTGAAGCCGCAGGGCCGGAAAGCATCTGGCAGGCGATCCGCGAGCTGGGCGCAGAGCGTATCGGTCACGGCGTGAAAGCCGCACAGGATCCGCAACTGATGGATTTCCTGGCGAAGCATCAGATTGGTATCGAATCCTGCCTGACTTCCAACATACAGACCAGCACCGTGGCCTCTTTTGAGCAGCATCCGCTGGCGATTTTCCTGCGTCACGGCGTGCTGGCTTCCATCAATACCGATGACCCGGCGGTTCAGGGCATTGAGATTGCTAACGAATATAACATCGCCGCACCGGCTGCCGGGCTGACGCCAGACGAGATCCGCAAGGCACAGGAAAACGGCCTGACCATGGCGTTCCTGACAGACGCTGAAAAGCAGGCTATTCGCGACAAAGTATCGGCGTAACGCTTTCTGTGACAATAAAAAAGGGCGGAAATAATCTCCGCCCTTTTCTTTTCGATTCAACCTGTCAAACCGTTTTTACTTCTTCTTTCTTCAGCAGTGCTGCGGCTTCTTCACGTGCCACACGTTTGGCATAGCGTGAGGCCAGTACCGCGCACACCATCAACTGAATCTGGTGGAAAATCATCAGCGGCAGCACCATCGCCCCTACTGCAGCAGCCGGGAACAGCACGTTCGCCATCGGAATACCGTTCGCCAGACTCTTCTTCGACCCGCAGAACACAATGGTGATTTCATCTTTGGTGTTAAAACCAAACAGACGCGCCACGTAAGTATTGATGATCAGCACAATAGTGAGCAGAACAACAGAACAGCCGAGGATCGCCAGCAGCGACCAGCCGTTGATCTGATGCCAGATCCCCTGCACCACCGCTTCACTGAACGCCACATATACCACCAGCAGAATCGATGAACGGTCAGTGACGTTGACGATTTTCTTGTGACGCTGTACCCAGCCGCCAATCAGCGGACGACAAAGATGTCCGATGATAAACGGCACCATCAGTTGCAGCACAATAGAACCGATGGCGTGCAGGGTGTCAGTGGTGCCGCCCTGTGTATGCATCAGCAGGCCGACCAGCACCGGCGAGAGGAACACGCCAAGAATACTGGATGCCGACGCGCTGCAAATGGCCGCCGGAATGTTACCACCCGCCACCGAAGTATAAGCAATCGCAGACTGCACGGTCGCAGGTAGTGCGCAGAGATACAGGAAACCGTAGTACAACGTCGGCGTCAGGATCCCCACCGGCACCAGCCATTTCATCCCCAGACCGAGCAGCGGGAACAACGCGAAGGTGCTGAGAAACACCACTACGTGCAGACGCCAGTGGCTGATACCCGCCATGATCGCTTCACGGGAAAGCTTCGCACCGTGCATAAAGAACAGCAGCGCGATAGCGGCCGTGGTCAGGTAACCGAAGAAGGTTTTATAAATGCCTTCACACGGGAAAAATGAGGCGACCACGACAACACAAACCAGGATCAGCAAAAACTTGTCGATTTTCAGACGTTGTAACCAGGACATGAACCTTCCTTGCAAAGTGAATAACAAATGAAAAATAAAAGTGCCACCAAAGTGACACTTAAGAAGCGTAGACGACGTGTTAGTTCTTGATGACTTTCAGGGTCGCCTGTTGTTCTGAGGACTGCATCCCCAGTTCGAGCATTTCCATCACACGGATAGCATCCGCCGCCGGAACCGGATTGTCGCCCTGTCCGTTAATGGCATCCCGCACCCCGGCATAATAAGCCGGGTAATTGCCCGGAATGGTCAGCAGCGATTTTTCCGCCAGTACGCCGTCGTGGCTCAGCGTAATCACACCATCGCGCTTGTCGAATCCCCAGTCAGGCTGTGGCAGACGTTCACCGGCTTTCAGGCGGTCCTCCTGCGGATCCAGCCCGAATTTCACGTAGCTGCCCTTCTCGCCCTGCACGATAAAACGCGCAGTTTCGGCAACCGCATACACCGTACTGTGCAGCACCACGCGACGGCGCGGATAGGTCAGCACCGCGTTGAAATAGTCCACGGCTTTACCGCCGGGGCGCAGTACAGCCAGATCCGCCTGCAACGTTTCCGGCAGTCCGAACAATTGCAGCGCCTGATCCAGAAGATGCGAACCCAAATCGAACCAGATGCCGCTGCCCGGCGCATCACTTTCACGCCAGCGCTGCTGAACCTGCGGTTTGTAACGGTCGTAATGGGATTCGAAATAGACGATATCGCCGAGCGCACCTTCTTCAATCAGCGTTTTAACCGTGAGGAAATCCGAATCCCAGCGACGGTTATGAAATACTGACAGCACCTTGCCTTTTTCACGCGCCAGCGCGTCAAGCTCGCGGGCTTCCTCAAGTGTTACGGTAAAGGGTTTATCCACGATAACGTGCTTACCCGCTTCCAGCGCCAGTTTCGCCAGCGGGAAATGGGTGGTATTGGGCGTCGGGATCACCACCAGATCAATGGACGCATCGGCAAACAGCTTTTCCGGCGAATCTACCACCTCCACATTGGGCCAGTCCGCATGGACTTTGCCCGCATCGCTGCTGGAAACCACCGCCAGCTCGAGGCCGGGCGTGCCATCAATCAGGGGTGAATGAAAGGTTTTACTGGCGAAGCCGTAGCCGACGAGGCCGGTACGCAGGGTCTGAGTCATAGGATTTCCTTTATTTAACGGTCTTATCCGCTGGAGGCTAATCATCTGATTTGACACCAGCCACGCAGGATGAACAAGTGAAAAATTTGCCCTGTCTCTTTGCACCGCCCCCTGCGAAGGGGGAAGGAGTTACCGCCCGATGAACGCATTAATATCTCGCGCCAGATCCAGCCGCATCCCCTGCTCCCATATCCTCTCTGCCTCTTCCTCCGACATCACCCGCGTCGCCAGCGAGATAAACTTCTGTTTAAGTTGCTCATCTGACACCGGATTACCCGGCGCACCTAGCGCGACATCAACCCGCAGGGTTTGCGACTGGCCAGAACGGGTGAAGAGCGTGACATCCGGCTCGCCGTCGGCGCTCAGGGTGTCGTCTTCCCGCAAATCAATCCGGCGGATCATCTCCAGCAAGGCCGGATCCTGACGTTTATCAGCGTCATACGCCGCCAGCCCTGCGTGTCCAAAGACCACGCGGGCGGCGATAGCGTAGCGGATACTCATCTGCGCGGCGGCCAGCGTGGCGATTTCGTTGTCGCCGCACATGCCGTTGAGGAACGGACACAAGCGCACAACGATTTTTTCGATATCCGCCGCGCTGGCATTCAGTCTTTCCAGCAAAATGCCGGTGGCGTCAATGGCTGAATGCGTGCCACGACAGGAGGCGTAAGGCTTGATGGAACAACGTTCCAGCTTCCAGATTTCCCCCAGTTGCGCGGTCAGCGCTTCCGGCGTTGCACTGGCAGGGGCCAGCGTGGAAAGGAATCCTCCCCATTTATCCCCGAATAACTGCGACGGGCCGCTGATGCCCTGCCTGGCGCTCAGCGCGGCCAGCACACCGCCTTCGGCAGCACGTCCGGCGTGCAGTTTTTTACTCTGCGAACCGTCGTGGATAAACGCCCACAAGCCGCCGCTGAAACTGCCTGAGATGCCTAACGCCGAACTGATTTGCGCCGCATTCAGCCCCATTAATTTTCCGGCTGCCGCCGCCGCACCAAACACGCCGCAGGTGGATGTCGAATGCCAGCCTGCGCCGTTATGTGGTGAATATCCGCCACAGGCTTCCAGCACGCGGCGCGCCACGTCATAACCGATCACGACCGCAGTGATAAACGCTTTTCCGCTGACCGGTTGCGGGCATAACGGCAGTACCGCCAGCAAAGCCGGAATCACCACCGCGCCGGAATGATCGCAACCGCCGGTATCATCAAGTTCCAGCGCATGCGCCGCCACGCCGTTAAGCAGCGCGGCGTTGCGCGGCGACGTCAGTTCGCGACAGCCCCACACAGGCGAAAGCGGCAATGCGCCTTCACCGAGGATCATCGCCGCCACCTGTTTTGCAACATCGCTGGCGGATCCCACCAGCCCCGCGCCGAGCGTGTCGAGGATATGCCGCTTGGCGCGTTCAACAAGCCGTGGCGGCAAATCCTCAAAACGGGTGTTCACCACGAATCCGGCCAGAACCTGCTGTTGTGAAACATTACTCATGGCTGACTCCCGGCGCGGTGTGTTGCATCCAGATTTGCGCCGGATGCGACGCCTCGTTTTGCGGCTGATTCTGCGACCACCAGTCCGCGACTTCCCCGGCCGTCGCCACCCAGACGTCCGGGTGCGAAGTGATGTAATCCAGCAGTTCCGCCAGCACACCAATGCGCCCTGCCGTGCCGATCACTTCCGGATGCAGGCGCAGCACGTAACACAGGCCAAAACGGTGGAAACCGTCGAAATCCATCTTCATATTGCCGAGGGTATGGCGGTAAGAGGCAATCCGCGACTGCGCCGGAGGCACCGCCGGGCTGAGGTTGAAGGCAAAATACGGCTCGTCTTCCATTTCATAATGCAGCGGCAGTTCCACCAGCCGCGACGCCAGACCATCCTGCATCGGCTGGAAATAGGGTAAATCATCACCGCGCCAGCCGGATGTCCAGCTGAATCCTTCATCCGCCAGCACATCCGCAAAACCCGTCGCCCAGTTACCGGCGGGCAAACGAAAGCCGCGTGGCACTTTACCCGTCAGCGCTTTCAGCGCCGCTTTACCCCGTTGCAGGCTGTCAGTTTGCTGATGCAACGACAGGCCGTCAAAATGGACGAATTCATAGCCACAGGTCGCCAGTTCGTGACCCGCACGGTCTATATCACGGATCTTCTGCGGGTTTTCATCCGCTACAATGCCCGGCACACACCACGAGCTGCGCAGGTTTTTCTCCTGCAGCAAAGCCAGCAGCCTGTCGATGCCGCGCAGCGTGCCATAACGCCAGACGGACAGCGTTTTTTCGCGTCCGGCCACCGCAGGCACCTGACTGAGAATGCCGTGAATATCATTGAAATCAACAGTAATCACCACCGCAGAGCGGTAACCTGCGGGCCAGTTTTGTTCAGTCATTGGCATGCTCCTGCATCCACCAGTGCGCGACGTCCCGGCAACGTGCAAACCACACGTCATCCCGCGCTTTCAGGTGAGCAAAAAATGCGTCAAGTAGCATAATGCGTCCGGGTTTTCCGCTGATTTTGGGATGGAACAACGTGGTCAGGCTCAGCCCTTCATCCATCGCGCCATCGAATTCACGACACCAGTTATCCAGCGTCAGTTCATAGCTGGCGGTGCGGTCTAAGCCTGAGGGGAAATTCGGCTCGCGGGTATAGGCAATAGAAGCGTAATCGTCCATTTCCCAGCGGCCTGGGATTTCCACCAGCGGGCGGTCATGCCCCGCAACCTTGATGAGATAAGGCCGGTCGTCGCCGCGCATACTGCTGGAATAGGTCACGCCCGCCTCCAGTAACATGGCGGGGGTTTCTGCATGCCAGTCACCGGAAGGCGTGCGAAAACCCTCGGCACGGATGCCGAGAAACTGCCAGAAAATCTCGCGGGATTTCTGCATCACCCACAACTGTTTCTCCGCGCTGATGGCGTAAAAAGACTCATGACGGTAACCGTGATACGCCACTTCATGGCCGCGTCCGACAATCGCCTGACACTGTTTCGGCCAGTTCTCCACGACCCACGCGGGGATGAAAAATGTCGCCGGAAGCTGGTGATCATCAAGCAAATCAAGAATGCGCTCCAGCGCGCGGTAGGGTCCGTAAGCGCCGAAGGTAAAGTAATCCGCTTTCTGCCAGAGGGTGCCGTTAAGCATCGCATCACCGGTCGGGCCGTCGAGGTCAAACGCCAGCGCCATGCAGCCGCGTTTGTTTTGCGGCCATAAACTGGCCGCCTGTTGTGAAATCGTCATGAGTCAGTCCGTCACCTGAGGTTATTTGCCTTTATTGATGGTCACTTCCTGGATTGCACCATCCTGCAAACCCCATTTGGTGAGGATTTTCAGATAGGTACCGTCGGCGATCATGTCGGTCAGCGCGCCTTTTACCGCGTCAATCAGCGGCTGATCGTCCTTGCTGATCCCCATACCGGTCACCTGATAGGCAAAAGCTTTGCCCAGCGGTTTATAGGTGTCTTTCTCCAGATTCATGATGTACGGCAGGGTTTCGCTGCCCTGCACCACGCCTTCAATACGCCCCTGACGCAACTGGGTGCGCGCATCCGCCGTGCCTTCCGCGCCAATCACCACGATGGCGGGCTTACCTGCCGGAACGCAGTTAGCTTCACTCCAGGCCGCAATTTCAGCCGGGAATGTGGTACGGCGGCTGGTGCCGACTTTCTTGCCGCACAAATCCAGCATGGTATTGATTTCTTTGTGCGCGACGGTGGTATAGAACTGCGGTCCGCTGTTGTAGTAATCGACGAACGTGGCGATGTCCTGACGCGGTTTGGTGTCGGTCATACCGGATAAAATCATATCGACACGATGGGTGGCGACGGCGTTAACCATCTGTTCAAAGCCGATTTCCTGCCAGCTGATTTTGCGGTTCAGGCGTTTGCCGAGTTCCATGCCCAGATCGTAATCCATGCCGGTCAGATTACCGGTGGCCGGATCTTTGAATTCCAGCGGCGGATAGTTCGGCATCATCGCCACTTTAATTTCGTCTTTTTGCTTCAGCTCCGCCGCGCTGGCGACAGAAACAGCGCCGTTCAGCAGCACGCCAGCGGTAATGAGGGACAACAATGTTTTTTTCATGAAGGCATTCCCATAGTCAAAAGTTAACGTCAAAAGGGTCAGATCAGGACGGCAGAAATAAAGTTCTGCGTCCGTGGATTTTGCGGGTTGAGCAAAATGTCTTCCGGATTACCACTTTCTATAATTCCGCCCTCGTCCATGAAGACCACGCGGTTTGCCACTTCCCGCGCGAAACCTAATTCATGCGTGACGACAATCATGGTCATGCCTTCTGCCGCCAGGCCGCGCATCACCGCCAGCACTTCACCCACCATCTCCGGGTCGAGCGCCGAGGTGGGTTCATCAAACAGCATCACTTTGGGTTTCATCGCCAGCGCCCTGGCAATCGCCACGCGCTGTTGCTGGCCGCCGGAAAGTTCCAGCGGATAAGCATCACGCTTATGCGCCAGCCCGACGCGCTCAAGCAGCGCCATCGCTTCCTGCGTCGCCTCTTTCACCGGACGCAGCAGCACCTGACACGGCCCTTCGATGATGTTTTCCAGCGCGGTTTTATCCGGGAACAGATTGAAACGCTGGAATACCATGCCGGTTTTCAGCCGCTGACGGGCAATCTGCCGGTCATTAAGCGGATACAGCTTTTTGCCGTCCATGCGGTAACCGACCAGTTCGTCATCGACCCAGACGCCCCCGCTGTCGATGCGCTCAAGTTGATTGATGCAGCGCAAAAATGTGCTTTTCCCTGAGCCGGAAGGCCCGATGATGCACATCACTTCGCCGTGTTTAACCTCAAGATTGACGTTTTTCAGCGCCTGAAACTGATCAAAGTACTTATTAACGTTGACGGCTTTGATAATACTTTTCATGGTCAGGCTCCTGTCAGTGGCTGGTGCGGCGGCGGGTGCCACGGCCAAAATAACGTTCCAGACGGTTCTGCCCGAGCGACAGCACGGTCACCACCACCAGATACCAGATGCCCGCCACAAACAGCAGTTCCATTACCCGCGCATTGGCGAAGTAAATGGTCTGCGCGTTATAGAGCACTTCGGAATACTGGATCATGCTGGCAAGGCTGGTGGTTTTCACCATGCTGATGAATTCGTTACCAATGGGCGGGATAATCACCCGCATTGCCTGGGGCAAAATAATCCGCCGCAGCGCATGCAGACGGGTCATGCCGATGGATTTCGCGGCTTCGTACTGCCCGAGATCGACCGAGATCAGCCCGGCACGCACCACTTCCGAGGTGTACGCGCCCTGATTAATGCTCAGGCCGAGCAGCGCGGCGGTGAACGGCGTCATGATATCGACGGTCTGAATGCTGAATACGCCGGGAATGGCGATGACCGGGAAAATCAGCGCCAGGTTAAACCACAGCAACAGTTGTAAAATCAGCGGGGTGCCGCGAAAAATCCACGTATACCCCATCGCCACGCTGCGCAGGACCGGGTTTTGCGACATGCGCATCACGGCGATAATCACGCCGAACACGATCCCCAGCGCCATCGCCAGCACCGACATCACAATGGTATTGCCCAGCCCGAACAGAATGGCTTTGGCGGTCAGGAACTGCTCCACGTACTGCCATTCGATTTTGCCGTGCGCAAAGGCATTCACCAGCAACGCCAGCAGCAGCAGGATCACCACCGAGGCAAAAAACCGGCCGTAATAACGTTGCGGCACGTAGTGATATTCGCTGAGATCAATCTCTGCGCTTTTCGCGCTTTCCGACATTTTCTGATAAGGGGTCATAAGCCTTCTCCCGCCCGGTTATAAAGACAGGCCAGCGTAGCCTGTAGCCCAGTGCGCCTGCGCCTGCAGACGAATTTTCAGCCGCGCAATTTGCTCCGCCACCCGCACCGGCGCCGTGCCGCCTTTGCCGCTGCGGGCGTTGATCGCCGCTTCCAGCGTCAGGCATTCACGCACGTCGGCGCTCAGGCGGGCGTCTACTTCCAGTAACTGCGCGTCGCTGACTTCGTGCAGCGCCAGATTATGTTGCTCACACACCTGCACCAGTTTGCCGGTGATTTCGTGGGCTTCCTTGAACGGCACGCCACGGCGCGACAGCCAGTCGGCCACTTCAGTCGCCAGCGTAAAGCCTTCCGGTGCCTGTTCGCGTAAACGCTCAACATTGACGGTCATGGTATCGATCATGCCCGCCATCGCAGGCAGCACTAACAGCAACTGTTCGACGGTATCCAGCGCATTACGTTTGTCTTCGATAAGGTCACGGTTATAGGAAAGCGGCAGGCCTTTCATGGTGGTCAGCATGGCGGTGACGTTGCCAATCAGCCGTCCGCTTTTGCCGCGCGTCAGTTCAGCGATATCCGGGTTTTTCTTTTGCGGCATGATGGAACTGCCGGTGGCGTAGCCGTCGTCCAGTTCAACCCAGCGGAACTGGCGCGATGCCCACAGACACACTTCTTCACTGATGCGGGAAAGATTGACGCTCAGCATACTGCCCGCAAACAGGAATTCTGCGACGTGATCCCGGCTGGCCACGGCATCAATCGAGTTCTCGCAGGCACCGTCATAACCGAGATCTTTGGCGGAGAGTTCCGGGTGCAGGGCAATCGCAGAACCCGCCATCGCCGCCGCGCCCAGAGGCGACAGTGCGCAACGCTTATCCCAGTCCTGAAAGCGTTCAATGTCACGGCAAAAGGACTGCGCATGCGCCATCAGCTGATGCCCGAACACAATCGGCTGCGCCTGCTGAAGATGGGTAAAACCCGGTGCCAGAGTATGAATATGCTGTTCCGCCTGCTTCACCAGTGCAGTCTGAAGTTCGAGCAATGCCGCCACAATCTTGCGGGCGTGGTCGCGCAGGTAGAGGCGTAAATCGTTAGCGGTCTGATCATTACGTGAACGCCCTGCCCGCAGCTTGCCGCCGAGTTCGCCCAGCCGCTCGGTCAGGCTGCGTTCGATAAACGTGTGAACGTCTTCATCCCCCTGAACCGGCTGAATAATCCCGGCACGGAAATCCTTCGCCAGTTGTTTAATGGCCTCCACCATCAGGACGGTTTCATTTTCGTCGAGTAAACCGGCGCGGCTTAATTCATACGCATGGGCGCGGCACCCTTCCAGATCATATTCGGCAAGGGAAAAATAATATTCCGGGCTGCGCGATAACGCGCTTAATGCGGCGGCTGGCCCGTGTTTGAAGCGTGCTCCCCACAGTAATTCTGGCTGTTGCGACATAATTTTTTCCTTGTATGGCATAAATGTTGCAAACCTGGATCCGGTGGCATGTCTGACGGTAAGAGAAAATAAAACCCTTCCGGCAACATGACGAATGACACTGAACAATCTGAGGCTTGCAAGGTAATAACGAGTGAGGCTACGTGAATTTGATGGTGTAGATTTTAAAGGCGGGGGTAAATATTAATTATGGAAAGTCCACTTTCCAAATCAGGAAACACATCACCCGCAAAAAGTGATATTAACCAGCACAGCCTTGGCGTCGCCGATTTAAAACTTTTGCGCGTCTTTAAAACCGTGGTGGAAGCCGGTGGTTTTACCGCCGCATGCAATGAACTGAATATTGGTCTGGCGGCGATCAGTAAACAAATTTCTGATCTCGAAATCCGTTTTGGCATGAAACTTTGCACCCGAGGACGTGAAGGATTTTATTTAACCGAACACGGTAAAGTGGCTTATCAGGCCTGCCTTGATTTATTTTCATCCATCAATCAGTTTCGCGACAAACTCAATCACGCCCGTCATGAACTGTTTGGCGAGCTGAATATTGGCATCATCGATAACACCATCACTGACCCGCAATCGCCCGTAGTCAGTGCGTTGGGTGAGATTTACCGTCAGGCACCGAAGGTCAGTATTCGCCTGCACGCCACTCAGCTGGACGAGATTGAACGCGGGATTATCGACGGACGTTTTACCTGTGGCATCATGCCGGTGTATCAGGAAAAACCGGAGTTTGATTACTATTGCCTCTATCATGAAATGGCTTATCTTTATTGCGGCGACAAACATCCGCTGTTCAGCGTCCCTGCCGCTGAAATAAAAGAATCACAGATCAAATCGTCGCACATGGTGAATCATTTTTACGCCAATCACAGTAAAAAAAATATCTTTTCGGATGTCACTTCCACGCACGCCATTGCGGTGCAAGTCGAAGCCGTCACCATGCTGCTGATGACGGGAAATTATCTCGGATTTCTGCCTGAACATTACGCCAGTGCCTTTATGGGCGGAAATAAACTCCGCGCACTGATGCCGGAGAATATTGAAATTGCCACACCGTTCAGCCTTGTACTGAAAAAAGGCGCACCGTTTAATTCGGTGATGACGTTATTTTACAACGCCCTTAAACAGGCATTAATCCCCGTTCCTGAAGCCAGAGCCAGCTGACCGGCTTATGCACCCTTTGCATATCATTGTTTTTCTGCACCCTGAAGGTGCAAAGAAAGTCATGTTGTGGTGCGGATTATCACTTTTAATTATAAGTTCATTTACCTTCTTCTCATTAATTATCTAAAAATGTATAACATCAAAGCCCTGCATGATTTCCTTCTGCGATTTCAACTGTGGCGCAGTAATTGCTTCACCCACTTGTCTATACAGGGTTGCACATTAGGATTTTTATTGGCCGTCTTTTTCTCTTCCCACACCAAGCGAGGAAATTATGTCACCTTCTCAGACCTTTACGGGTTTCTTCAAAAACAAACTGGCTCTGGCCTGTTGTCTTGGCGCACTTAGCACATTCAGCCTGAGCACCTCCGCCGCTGCACCCGAAGCGGGCACGTTCAAAATGGGCATTGAACCCTGGCTGGGTTACGGCCAGTGGCACGTCGCACAAAGTCAGGGCATTTTTAAACAACAGGGGCTGGAGAAGGTCGATATCATTAACTTCGCCGAAGATAAAGACATCAACGCCGCCTTAGCCAGCGGCCAGATCGACGGCGCAAACATTGCCACACATACCGCAATGGCGATGGTCTCTGCCGGTTTACCGATCAAAGTGGTGCTGTTACTGGATCAAAGTGAAACCGCAGACGCCCTGCTGGTGGGCAAAGACATCACCACGCTGAAAGATTTGAAAGGCAAGCAGGTGGCCTTTGAAGAAGGCACCACCAGCGACATTCTGTTGCACAGCGCCGTTAATTCTGCAGGTCTGAAATGGAGTGATATCACACCGGTGCCGATGCCAGCCGATTCTGCGGGCAGCGCGCTGATTGCCAAACGCGTCACTGCTGCCGTCACTTATGAACCCTATATTTCTGCCGCGAAAAAACAGGACCCGTCGCTGAAAATGCTCTACAGCGGCTCTTCCGATCCCGGCCTGATTGGCGATGTGCTGGTGGTCCGTGATTCCGTACTG
The DNA here is from genome assembly GCF_009498575.1 of Rahnella sp. RcJ3. Lineage (NCBI taxonomy): Bacteria > Pseudomonadati > Pseudomonadota > Gammaproteobacteria > Enterobacterales > Yersiniaceae > Rahnella > Rahnella sp. RcJ3. The sequence continues at coordinate 148,812 of NZ_QSNX01000005.1, read as the reverse complement.
AAAGAAAAACCGGGGCAAATCGCTGCGCTGATCAAAAGCTGGGACGCCGCCCTGACCCACTACCAGGCCAATACCACAGCGGATCGCGCCATCATCGCCAAAGCGGTTGGCGCAACGCCTGCAGATCTGGAAACCGCGTTTGATGGCGTGAAATATTACTCGCTGGCGGAAAACAAACAGGTGCTCAGCCATTCCTTCTCCGACCAGACCTTCGCCCACGTGCTCAAAGCCGCCACCGCCGCCGGGCTTATTCCTAAACCGGTAACCGCCGCCGGGGTGATTGACGCCAGCTTCGTGAACAGCCTGCCATGAGTTCGCGTCGTAAACCGCTCAATCTGATGGTGATTGGCCGCCTGCCGTCGCGCAAAGTGTTCGTCGGCATTGCGGTCACGCTGTTCGTGATTCTGTTTCTTGCCTGGGGGCTGGCAACCCGCAGCGGCGCGATCCCGCCGATTTTCCTGCCCAAACTGACCGATGTCTGGCTGAAAATGGTCAGTCTGGCGCAGGACGGCACGCTATGGAGCGACATTAAAAGCAGCCTGTACCGCATCAGTATCGCCTTCGCGATTTCCTCAGTGATGTCGATTGTGATTGGCGTGCTGGCAGGCTGTTACGGTTTCTTCAAAGCGCTGACCGAACCGCTGGTGGACTTTATCCGTTACATGCCGGTGGTGGCGTTCGTGCCGCTGACCATTCTGTGGACCGGCACCGACGATGTGCAGAAATTCCTGATTATCTGGATCGGTACATTCTTCCAGCAGGTTCTGATGGTGATCGACGCCGTGAAACGGGTGCCCGGCGATTTTGTCGGTTTAGGCCGCACGTTAGGCATGCCGGATCGCAAAATCTTGTTCCGCATCGTTTTACCCGGTGCACTGCCGGGTATCTGGGACGCACTGCGCATCAGTCTCGGCTGGGCGTGGACGTGGCTGGTGCTGGCCGAACTGGTGGCATCCACGTCCGGGCTCGGTTACCGCATCGTGGTGTCGCAACGTTTCTTCCAGACTGACACCATCATCGGCTACATCCTGCTGCTGGGTATTCTGGGTTTAATCAGCGATCAGATCATGCGTGCACTTGAGCGCGTGCTGTTCCGCTACAACAAGAGGCGCGCCTGATGTCGGTGTTAACCATTTCCCATCTGCACAAAAGTTTTCAGGTTGGCAAACAAACGCGCGAAGTGCTGCACGACATCAGCCTGACACTGGCGGACAATGAATTTGTTTCGGTGGTTGGCACATCCGGCTGTGGCAAAAGCACCTTATTGTCGATTGCTGCCGGGCTTGAGGATTACGACAGCGGCGACGTTCAGGTGGATGGCAAAACCATTCGCGGCGCGGGCATTGACCGTGGCGTGGTATTTCAGTCTTACACCCTGTTGCCCTGGCTGACAGCGCGTCAGAACATTGAGTTTGCGCTGAAAGCCGCCGGATTCAGCCGCGCGGAATGCCGTGAAAAAGCCAGTCAGCATCTCGAACTGGTGCAACTGACGCAGTTTGCTGATGCCTGGCCCGCGGAGCTTTCCGGTGGCATGAAACAGCGTGTCGCCATCGCCCGTGCGCTGTCTTACCGCCCTAAAATCCTGCTGATGGATGAACCCTTTGGCGCGCTGGATGCCATGACCCGCCATCAGATGCAGGAATTACTGACCGGCATCTGGGAGCAACACCGGCTGACCGTCATGTTCGTCACCCACGATATTGAAGAAGCGGTATATCTTTCTGACCGCATTGTGGTGATGGGCCCCGGCACGATTGCGGCGACTTACGACGTACCGTTACCGCGTCCGCGCCGTGAGGAACTGACCGCCAGCCCTGAATTCACTGATCTGCAACGCCAGGTCCTGCACACTATCCGCAGCGGCCATCCCCGCGCTGCGCTGGCCTGATAACCGGAGATTGACCATGTCTGCACCTTTTCAAGCCGTAACTTTTCATGATTTGAGTGATTCGTCTGAACTGCCAGCGGAGCTGTTCAAACGCACGGAAGCCGATTTGTCGTTTTTCACTGAGCGCGTTGCGCCGATCATTGAAGCGGTGCGTACCGAAGGCGATGCCGCCCTGCGCCGTTTTGCCCGCGATTTCGACGGCGTTACCGCGCCGCATATGAGCATTCTGGCGGAAGATACGGAATTCGAAACGGCGTTTGAACGCCTCGATCCGCAGGTGGTGGAATCGATCCGTTTCGCCGTCGAAAACGTCCGCGCCTTCCATGAAGCACAAAAACCGGAAGACATGTGGATGAAAGAAATCCGCCCCGGCGCCTTTGCCGGTGACCGCCATGTGCCCATCGATTCCGTAGCCTGTTACGTGCCACGCGGCAAAGGCTCATTCCCAAGCGTGTTACTGATGACCACCATTCCGGCGGTGGTCGCAGGTGTAAAACGCGCCATTGTCATCACCCCGCCTGGCCCCGACGGCAAAGTCGATGACGCCACGCTGGTGGCCGCTCGTCTGGTTGGCATTACCGAAGTGTACAAATGCGGCGGCGCACAGGGTGTCGCTGCCGTGGCATTTGGCACGGAAACCGTGCCGAAGTGCCTGAAGATAGTCGGCCCCGGCAGCCCGTGGGTGGTGGCCGCCAAGCGTCAACTCTCGAATCTGATCGACCCCGGCATTCCTGCCGGTCCAAGCGAAAGCCTGATCCTCGCCGATGACACCGTGGACGGTGCGCTGGCAGCGCTGGATCTGATCATCGAATCAGAACATGGCACGGATTCTTCGGCGTATCTGGTCACCAGCAGCCGTCGGGTCGCTGAACAGGCCATCGCCGCACTGCCCGGTTACTGGGCGCAGCTCGATGAAAAACGGGCCGGATTCTCACAGGCCGTATTATGCGGAACCCACGGCGGCGTGGTGCTGACAGCAGATTTCACCGCAGCCGTTGAATTTGTGAATCAGTACGCGCCGGAACATCTGGAAATTCTGGCCGAAGAGCCGATGGCCGTGATGGGCAAAATCCGCAATGCCGGTGAAATCCTGCTGGGGAATTACACACCGATCACGCTGGGGAATTTCGTCCTCGGACCGAACGCAGTTCTGCCGACCAATGGCGCAGCGAAAACCGTCGGGCCGCTGTCTGTGTTCGATTACATGAAACGGATCTCCGTAGGCTATGTCACCCGCGAAGGCTATCAGCCGCTGGCCGATAAAGCACACGCCTTTGCATTGTATGAAGGATTCCCCGGCCACGCGCTGGCGGTATCGGCTTTACGCACTGAGATCATCAACAAAAAAGGCCAGTAACGATGAGCAATATGACGGGCAGTGAACCGCTGGCCGCGCAGGCGCGTCAGTTAGTGCAGGCGGGAGAATGGCAGCAGGCGGCAGACGTTTTGCGCCAGCTTATCGGCGAAGTCACCGGCGTGGCTGCCGGTCAGCTCACCATCAACCGCGATCAGTACAGCCTCAACTCTCTCAACGGCACCGTGACCCTTGAGGATGGCCGCGCCCTGTTCTTCAAATATCACAATGAAGAAGGCGAAGATAAAACCATCGAGGAGTATTACAACGCAGAATTGCTGCGTGAAAGTGGCTTTCGCGTGGATGTTCCTGTCTATGCCTGCGGCGAGCCGGGGCGGCAGATTCTGATGTACACCCTGCGCCATGACCGGCGCATGGCGGACATCTGCCGCGATATCGAACAGCAGCAGGCGTGGGACCAGGAAGCGGAAATCGAAGAGGCACAGCGCCGCGCTGACCGCGATATTCTGACCCATACCCTGCCGACGCTGAAACCCGGCTCAGTCAGTGCGGTGGCGGCCGAACCTGTCCATCAGTTGTTCTATCACCGGCTAATTTCTCCGGAAAACCCGGAAATCACCGCGGGTTTTGGGGGTCGCGTGGCCCGTTTTTACGTCGGTAAAACCTTCCGGCTGGAAGATGAGGAACTGGAATGGCAGACACTGAGCAACCTGCGATGGGTAATCAACGGCGTGGCTTATCAGCACAGTTTACGCCAACTATTCAGTGAAGCAGGCGTCCGCCTGGCACCGGCGGCACTGGCCGATCACGGGGTGATTACCGCGCACGGTGACGCGCATAATGCCAACGTCTGGTACGACACCACGGAGGAAATCCCGCAACTGGTCAGCTTCGACCCGGCGTTTGCCGGTCGTAATATTCCGGCGCTACTGGCGGAAATCAAAGCCACCTTCCACAACATTTTTGCCCATCCGCTGTGGCTGTATGAACCTTCACGCTGCGGCGAACTTTACAAAGTGACCGTGATGCGTCGCGGCGACACGTTATATGTCGATCATAACTGGCAGTTAACCCCGCTGCGCGCAGCGTTTTTACGTGACAAAGGCGAGGAATACTGGCAGCCGTTACTGACGCAACTCGCCCGCCACGGCTGGCTGCCACCCCACTGGCAGCGGATCTTCCGGCTCGCCATGTTCTGCTGCCCGACGCTGGTGCTGGATTTACGCGCCGGAGGTTTCAGCGGCCATACGCCAACCAGTTCCGCCCTCGGGCTGGCAATGGCCGTCATGCTCGGCAGCGAACCGGTCGAAGATACCGATGAGTTCAGCGACTGGCTGGCGCGGATAAGCCCGGTGGGGAGACCCTGATGGCCTCTCCTTTCTCCCTGCAACGTTTCTCGCTGCAAGGCAGGCGGGTACTGATCACCGGCAGTTCACGCGGCATCGGTCAGGCACTGGCTTCAGGTATGGCACAAGCCGGAGCCAGCGTCATTGTCTGCGGGCGTGATATCACCACGCTGAATGCCGTTTGCGAACAAATCCGCCAGCAAAACGGTGACGCCACGCCGCTGGTACTGGACGTCACGCAGCCCGCCACTTTTGCCGACGCTTTCGCCTCCCTGCCCGCACCGCCGGATGTGCTGGTTAACAATGCCGGTACTGAACAGTTATGCCCGTCGATGGATGTCGACGAAGTGCTGTGGGACCGCATTCTGACCACCAATCTTAAAGGCGCATTTTTCTGCGCCCAGGCCGCAGCACGGCTGATGGCTGAAAATGGCGGTGGCAGCATCCTTAATCTGTGCTCCCTGACCAGCCAGGTCGGCGTGCCCGGCGCTGCTGCTTACGGCGCATCTAAATCGGCGATGGTCGGCCTGACACATACTCTGGCGACAGAATGGGCCGGTAAAAACATCCGGGTGAACGGCATCGGACCGGGATATTTCAAAACAGACCTGACCGCTGAGTTTTATGACAACGCCGCCTGGTGCCGGCAGATGCAGGCAAAGATCCCGCTGGGAAGATTTGGCGAACTGGAAGATCTGATCGGCGCAACGGTATTTCTGAGCAGCCCGGCCGCAGCGTATATCACCGGGCAGGTGCTCTATGTGGACGGGGGATATCTGGCGGGGATCTGATGTCAGACACGGGTTGGCTCAGGCCCCGTGCAAGCTTGGCGTTCAACCGGAGTGTACATAAGTTACTGTTTTGTCTGTAATACCCCACCCCAACCCTCCCCTTCGCAGGGGAGGGAGCCGACCGGGTTGCTTGTGGGATTGGCTTTTGCTCCTCCCCCTGCGAAGGGGGAGGCCGGGAGGGGGTATTAATGAAAAACCAATAAGTTAAAGCTTGCACGACACACCTGAAACTCTAAAAATCCTTAAATTCTCGCCCCCATTTCCTCCACCCTTGCAATTGCCGCATACAGCGCCTCCGCCGTCACGTGTCCCGGCATATTCGCCATATCCGGCGCATGCAGTGATGCCTGCACAATACTTTCCAGCTCATCCTCATTAAGATCGGCTATCTCACTCAGACGCAGCGGCACAGCGCAGGCTTGCGCAAGTCTGACGGCTTCCAGCAGTTCCTCATCACTGCGGTTCTCCAGCGCCAGCAGGCACAGGTTGCCGAAGCCGACCAGCAGACCGTGGCCGAATTCACGGGTTTTATCACAGACCGTGAAACCTTCATAAATGGCGTGGGAAGCAGCGGCATGTGCCCCGCTGCTCATCAGCGATGTCAGGCCCGCAAACATGAAAATAGCATCGAGTACCTGATCCAGCCCGGCGTTCGGTTTACCGGCGCGCACGGCGTCGCAGGCCGCCGGGCCGTAAGATTCAATCAGGTCATAGCAGATCCGGCTGTTGGCGCTGGAAGAACGTGCGACGCCGCTCAGCTGGCCGTGATGACCGCTGATGGCACGGAATTCATACCATTTTGCCAGCGTGTCGCCAAGGCCTGCAGCCAGCCAGCGCAACGGGGCAACAGCCAGAATTTCGCTGTCGATGATCACCGAAGCCGGTGCCTGTGGCAGCGGGAATAAATCCCGGAAATGACCGTCGTCATGGTAACGGATGGTCAGCGGCGTGACGGCGGCGCAGGTCGCGGCAATCGTCGGAATCGTCACAACCGGCACACTGGTTTCCACGCCAACGGCTTTGCAGGTATCAAGAGATTTGCCGCCACCCACACCAATCACGATATCGGCTTTTTTATCTTTAACGATTTTAGCCAGGCGGCTGATATTGCCCTCACTGCTTTCCCCGCCGAACCATTCGCTGCCAACCAGTTCCACGGCGGAACCCTCAAGCTGGTGGCGGATTTTATCCCCCACGGCGGCCAGCGACTGATGGCCACCAATCACCAGCGCACGCGTACCCAGCAGTGCGCAAATGTCACCAAGCTGAGAGATAACGCCGGGTCCGCGCAGGATTTGCGCCGGGAAGATAATATTCTGTGCCTGCATAACTGCCTCTCCGTGATTTTTGTATTTGACGGGTCTGATGAAAATTCTCTGAAGATGCTTTTGTTATTACTTCAAATCAATAGGGTTGTTGACGCAACAAATGCGGCCCAAGCTGGCGAACCGACGTGCAGCCAAGCTGCGCCATCGTGCGGTCAACTTCCTGCAAAATAATCTCCAGCGCCCGTTGCGCGCCCGCCTCACCGGCTGCGGCGACACCATATAACATCGGTCTGCCGAGCAGCACCGCATCCGCGCCCAGCGCCAGGGCTTTCACCACGTCAGTGCCACGGCGAAAACCGCTGTCGATGAGGATCGTCGCCTGCGAACCGCACAGCTTGCGGATTTCCGGCAGCACTTCCAGTGCACTTACCGAACCGTCGAGCTGACGCCCGCCGTGATTTGACAGCACAATGCCATCGGCTCCGCTCGCAAAAGCGAGCTGTGCATCTTCCGGCGCAAGGATCCCTTTGATCAACAATGCGCCCTGCCACTGGCTGCGGATCCAGCGCAGGGTTTCCCAGTTCAGACGGGTATCCATCTGCGCTGAAAAGTAGCTCGCCCCGCCCGCTCCTCGTTGTTTATCTGCCGGAACGTAGGGTTTCAGATTGCCGAAACCAGGCATTCCTGCCGGTTTTAAGGTTCGCCAGACCCAGCCCGGATGCAGCGCGACATCAATCATGCTCAGCACCGATAGCTTCATCGGCCGCCGGTAATTACGCTTATCTTTTTCGCGGTTACCGAAATGCACCGCATCAACCGAGACCACCAGCGTGGTGCAACCGGCTGCTCTGGCCCGCTCCAGCAGGCTGGTGGTGACGGTCCGGTCTTTGAGCACATACAACTGAAACCAGTGCTGGGGCAGATTTTGTGCCGCGATTTCTTCAAGCGAAGCGGTTGAAACCGTGCTCTGGATATAGGCGATACCCGCGCGTTTCGCTGTACGGGCCAGCATGGTATCCGCGCCGAAACGCAACATGCCGTTATAGCCTGTCGGTGCAATCAGTAACGGTGCAGAAAGCCGCTGCCCGCACACCGTGACGGACAAATCGCGCTGGCTTGAATCGTTCAGTACCGGCGGAATAAAGCGCCAGCGGCCAAAAACCTCACGGTTATCCTGCAGCGTTTGCTCATCATCCGCCCCGCCTTCAACATAGCTAAACGCAAAACGGGGCAAGGCGCATTTCGCCTGCCGGCGCAGATCGTCAATGTTCAGCGCAGCACGTTTCACTCCGCCTCCTCCGTCAGGATACGTTTCAGGCTGTCGATAAACTGCCGGTTATCCTGTTCATGACCGATGGACACGCGGATCCAGTTTTCATAACCGGTTTCACGCCAGGGTTTGATAATCACGCCATAAGTAAGCAAGCGTTGTGCCAGTTCCGTAGCCGGGCGGCCGCAATCGAAGAACAGGAAGTTGGCATAGGATGAGGCGACGTTAAAACCGAGCGCGGTAAGTTCGGCCGCCATGTCCTCACGCAGTGCGGTGACCAGCGCAATGCTGTCGCGGACATGCTGTCTATCCTGCAATGCCGCCACGGCAGCCACCTGCGCCGAACGGTTGATGTTGAAAGGTGTCCGCACCCTGTCCAGCAAATTCACCAGTTCAGGGTGACTGGCTAAACCATACCCCACCCGCAGCCCGGCCAGCCCGTACGCTTTCGAGAAAGTCCGCAACACAATCCACGGTCGTGGCTGCTCAGCCAGCACCAGCAGACTGTCCGGATAGGCAGCGTCGGTTTCGCAATATTCGAAATAGGCTTCGTCAATCACCAGCACGCAATCCGCTGGCGCAGCATTAATAATACGGGTGAATCCTTCCCGGTTAAGCATGCAGCCCACCGGATTGGACGGGTTGCTGAAAATCAACATTTTGGCCGGTGCGCGCAGTGCGGTTTCCCAGGCTTCAACATCAAATTCCTGCTGTGCATTCACGCCGACCATCGTGACATCCGCCCCCATCATGCGCGGGAAGATTTCGTGTAAACCAAACGAGGGGATCAGCGTCACAACACGATCGCCGGGGTTAAGAAACGCCAGCGCCAGCATATGCAGGATGTCTTCGGAACCGTTGCCGATAACAATATTTTCGGCTGCCACGCCGGTATCTGCTGCCAGCGCGTCACGCAGCACCGCACTCGATGCATCAGAATAAATCGCACTGAAACGGGCATCCGCTTCTAACGCCGCCACCACCTGCGGGCTGGCACCAAGCGGGTTTTCATTACTGGCCAGTTTGGCAATATGAGTCACGCCGTATTTTTTTTGCACAGCATCAGCCGAAAGCCCGGCGTTATAAACGCTCAGTGACCGCGCCCCGGGCCTTGCCAGATTTTTCAGAAGCTGTTGCTGCTTTTTAAATGCCGAATCAAGAACTGCCAGATCTGAAGCCATTACTTACCTCACACTGTAGATATGCTCCCGAGTATGCCGTAAATCAGCGGATTTTTACGCCACTTTTTGCAGCATTTTCCGAATGTTTTTGAAACAAAACGGGCAACGGCCTGCGCCACTGCCCGTGAGGTTTGTTCAATTTAATGTCTCAATGAATTAATCACTTACCATTATTACTTTGCGAGCATTGGCAAATTCAGGTGATGACGTTCAGCACAGTCTTTTGCCTGTTCATAGCCAGCGTCTGCGTGACGCATCACACCGGTTGCCGGGTCGTTCCACAGCACGCGGTCAAGGCGGGCATCGGCTTCCCGGGTACCGTCAGCCACAATCACCATTCCGGCGTGTTGCGAGAAGCCCATCCCGACGCCACCACCATGATGCAGACTGACCCACGTTGCGCCGCCCGCAGTATTGAGCAAAGCGTTCAGCAGCGGCCAGTCGGAAACTGCATCAGAACCGTCTTTCATGGCTTCCGTTTCACGGTTTGGTGAGGCAACAGAACCGGTGTCGAGATGGTCGCGGCCGATAACCACCGGCGCTTTCAGCTCGCCGTTACGTACCATTTCATTGAATGCCAGACCGGCAATATGGCGCTCTCCCAGCCCCAGCCAGCAAATACGCGCCGGTAACCCCTGGAAAGCGATACGTTCGCGCGCCATGTCCAGCCAGTTAATGAGGTTTGCGTTGTCGGGGAACAGTTCTTTCAGTTTGGCGTCGGTTTTGTAGATATCTTCCGGGTCCCCGGAAAGCGCCACCCAGCGGAACGGGCCTTTGCCTTCACAGAACAGCGGACGGATATAGGCAGGCACAAAACCTGGGAAATCAAAGGCATTCTCCACGCCTTCGTCTTTGGCAACCTGACGGATGTTATTGCCATAATCGACCGTCGGAATGCCCATCGCATGAAAATCGAGCATTGCCTGAACGTGTTTGGCCATCGACGCACGGGCAGCTTTCACCACCGCTTGCGGATCTGACAGTCGCGCATCCTGCCATTTTTCCAGGCTCCAGCCTTCCGGCAGATAGCCGTTCAGCGGGTCATGTGCCGAGGTCTGATCAGTGACGATATCCGGGCGCAGACCGCCTTCTTTTGCGCGGGCAACCAGTTGTGGCATCACCTCTGCGGCATTGCCCAGCAGCCCCACGGAAATGGCTTTTTTCTCGGCGCAGGCTTTTTCAATCATGGCCAGCGCTTCATCAATGCTGTGTGCTTTGTAATCGAGATAACGGGTGCGCAGACGGAAATCGATGCGCGATTCCTGACATTCAATTGCCAGTACGCAGGCTCCGGCCAGCACGCCCGCCAGTGGCTGGGCGCCGCCCATGCCGCCCAGACCGGCAGTCAGGATCCATTTGCCGCGCAGGTCGCTGTTGTAATGCTGGCGTCCCGCTTCCGCGAAGGTTTCATAAGTACCCTGCACGATGCCCTGCGCACCGATGTAAATCCAGGAACCGGCGGTCATCTGGCCGTACATCATCAGGCCAGCTTTATCCAGTTCGTGAAAGTGATCCCAGTTTGCCCAGTGCGGCACAATGTTGGAATTGGCAATCAGCACGCGGGGCGCATCGGTATGGGTGCGAAAAACGCCAACCGGCTTGCCGGATTGCACCAGCAGCGTTTCGTCTTCACGCAGCTTGCGTAAACTGTCAAGAATGCCTTCAAACGCCGGCCAGTTGCGCGCGGCTTTACCAATGCCGCCGTAAACCACCAGATCTTCCGGGCGCTCAGCGACATCCGGATCGAGGTTGTTCTGGATCATGCGGTATGCCGCTTCAATCAGCCAGTTCTGGCAGCTCAGTTCCGTGCCCTGTGGCGCACGAACAACGCGGGCAATGGCCGTTTTTTGTGGAGCGTTCATCATCATTTCCTTCTCTGAAATAGGGTGTTTGAATCAATCTTTACAGGACAAAAGTCATCAGGCAAAGCTTGGCAGCAGCGCTTCAATCGCCGCAGGCCAATGCTCGCGGGAAGCCCACAGACGCATCATTTCAACGTCCGGTGCCATCAGGCGGTCTTTTTCAAGAAACGCCACGTTTTCACGGATAGCTTTCATTTCATTTTCCAGCGTCGCTGAACTTTGCAGCGGACGAAGGAAATCAATACCCTGTGCGGCGGCCATCGCTTCAATGCCCACGACCACGCTGGTGTTAAAGCACATGTCACCCAGACGGCGGGCGGCGTAGGTTGCCATGGATACATGATCTTCCTGATTCGCCGAGGTCGGCAGGCTGTCAACGCTGCCCGGATGCGCCAGCGATTTGTTTTCCGACGCCAGTGCCGCTGCGGTTACCTGCGCAATCATAAAGCCGGAGTTCACACCGCCGTCATTGACCAGAAACGCCGGTAAACCGGAAAGCCCGGTATCGAGCAGTAACGCCATACGACGCTCGGAAATCGCGCCGATCTCAGCGACGGCCAGCGCGATGATGTCGGCAGCAAAAGCCACCGGTTCGGCATGGAAGTTACCGCCGGAAATCACGTCACCGTTTTCGGAAAACACCAGCGGATTATCAGAAGCGGCATTGGCTTCAATGCGCAGGATACGGGCAGCGTGGTGCAGGTTATCCAGACAAGCCCCCATCACCTGCGGTACACAGCGGATGGAATACGGATCCTGTACGCGGCCGCAATCTGCATGAGACGTGACAATGTCACTCCCGCGAAGGATCTCGGTCAGTGCCGCCGCCACCCCAATCTGACCCTGCTGGCCGCGGGCTTCGTGAATGCGTGCATCCAGCGGTTTTACGGAACCTTTGATGGCTTCCAGCGACAATGCGCCCGCCACCAGTCCGGCAGAAAATACGCGTTCGGCTTCAAACAGACCGGACAACGCCAGCGAGGTGGAAACCTGTGTGCCGTTAAGCAGGGCCAGCCCTTCTTTCGGCCCAAGTTCAAATGGCTTCAGGCCTGCCGTCGCCAGACCTTCAGTCGCCGACATTTTTTCGCCTTGCGCCGTGACCTGCCCCTCACCAATCAGCATCAGGGAGAGATGCGCCAGCGGCGCTAAGTCACCGGACGCTCCCACGGAGCCTTTCTCAGGAATACACGGATAAACACCGGCATTGAACAAGGTAATCAGTGCGTCGATCACCTCAATGCGGATGCCGGAATGGCCGCGAGACAAGCTCAGCACTTTGGTCGCCATCACCAGACGCACCACGTTATCCGCCAGATCCTTGCCGATGCCGACGCTGTGCGACAACACCAGATTGCGTTGCAGTTCCGCCAGACGCTCCGCCGGAATACGCGTCTGTGCCAGCTTGCCGAAACCGGTATTGATGCCGTAGACCACTTTCCCCGACTCAACAATGCGGGTGACCGTTTCCTGCGACGCCAGCACGCCTGCGCGCGCCTCCTCAGCCAGTTCAAGGCGGACATTGCCCTGATAAATCTTGCGCAGCATGGGCAGATCAACATGACCTGGTTGCAGGCGGCAAAGGGTTAACGCATTGGATGAAGAAGCCATAATCTATTCCTGTATAGACAAGTGAAACCGGAAGTAAACCCGGCTAAGGACGCAGCCCGCCGGGCATTTACGCATTACATGACGAATCTACAATCTATTCTGTACAGATGCGGGGCGGTGAAGTCAGTGATCCATTGCCTGCATCGTTTCGGTACGAATTTCTTCGGTAACCCGCGCTTTCAGCGCCATAAATTCCGGCGACGTTTTCAGGGTGTAGTCCCGCGGATGCGGGAAATTAACCGCCACTTCGGTTTTGATCCGCCCCGGCCGGGCACTGAAAATCGCCACCTTATTAGCCATGAAAATCGCTTCGTCGATATCATGTGTCACGAACAACACGGTTTTGCGCGAGGATTCCCAAATCGATAACAGCAGTTCCTGCATCATCACGCGGGTCTGATTATCCAGGGCGCCAAAAGGCTCATCCATCAGCAAAATTTTCGGGTCATTCGCCAGTGCGCGGGCGATGGCGGTGCGTTGCTGCATCCCGCCGGAAAGTTGACGCGGGAAGTGCTGCTCAAAACCCCGCAGCCCGACCTTATTAATAAAGTAGTCGCTGCGCTCTTTTTGCGCTGCCTTACTCACGCCACGCTCCTGCAAACCGAAACGGATGTTCTGTTCAACGGTCAGCCACGGAAACAAGGTATAACTCTGAAACACCATGCCGCGATCGGCACCGGGGCCGTCTACCTGTTCACCATCGAGCCACACTTCGCCACGCGTTGGCTGATCCAGCCCGGCGACAATGCGCAGCAGCGTGGATTTACCACAGCCGGAAGGCCCGAGAATGGTGATGAAGTCGTTTTCATCAACCCGATAATCCACCGGCAACAGCGCCTGCGTTTTCTCGCCCTTCGGGCCGGTAAAAATACGTTCCACCTGACGGACACTCAGTTTCGGATGGCTCATCACAATGAACTCCATACAAACAGCCGACGGTTGGCCGCTTTGAACAACAGATCGGAGAGCAAACCAATGCAACCAATCACAATAATGCCGAAGATCATTTGCCCGGTATTGAGCAGTGCCTGACTGTTAACAATCATGTGTCCGATACCGCTCGAGGATCCGATAAGCTCCGCCACAATGACATAAGTCCATGCCCAGCCGAGCACAAGGCGCAGCAACTCAGCAATTTCCGGTGCCGCACCGGGAATGATCACCCTGCGCACCACACTCTGGTTGGTGGCACCCAGCGTATACGCGGCTTCCACCAGGTCACGCCGCGCTGCCCCCACGGTTACCGCCACCATCAGGGTGATCTGGAAGAAAGAGCCGATGAAAATCACCAGAACTTTCTGCATTTCACCAATACCCGCCCACAGGATCAGCAACGGCACAAACGCTGACGCAGGCAGATACCGGCAAAAGGACACAAACGGTTCGAAAAAAGCTTCGATCAGTTTGTAAGACCCCATGAGGATGCCGAGCGGAACGGCAATGGCGCAGGCCAGAATAAAGCCGCCCAGCACGCGCATCACCGTCATGCCTATATCAGTCGTAAAATCAAAATCGGTAAAGAGTAAAATCCCTTCCTGCAACATGCTCGCCGGGCTGGCGAGGAATGTCGGGGAAACAAGGCCGGTAAACGTCACCAGCGCCCACACAGCAAAAAACAGCACAAAGAAACAGAACCCGAGAAACCAGCGACGCCGCGACGCGACCGGACGCAAAGGCACCATCATCGGGTTATGCCAGACTTTTTTGCTTGCCGGCAACGGTGCCGGCTCGCGTAAGGCTGACTGCGAAGTCATATGTTGTTCTGCTGTCTGGCTGACAGGGCTGTTCATATCGCGGTCCTTCATGGCTATTTCACGTACTTCGCGTCATATAACGTATTGATATCCGGCGTTTTACGCAGAATTTTCATCTCAGTCAGCAGGCGCGCAGCTTCGTTAGTGAAGGTCACAATTTCACCGCTGAAGAATTTCTGATTGGCCTCACGATCCTGCCAGCGCAGATAACTGGATTCTTCTGCAAACTGTTTGCCGGTCTCTTTCACTGCTGCGCCCATGATCTCGTTGGATTTCTCCGGTTCTTTCCTGATCATATCCAGCGCTTCAAAGTAGCTGTTCACCAGCGCCTGAGCGGCTTTAGGATTTTTATCCAGCCAGTCTGGCGTACAGCCCAGCGTGTCCATCACCATCGGATATTCCAGCGTGGTTGCCAGAATCTTCCCTTTATCCGGGCTCTGGCGGATGTTGGAAAGATAGGGTTCATAGGTCACTGCCGCATCATTCTGTCCGGCAATAAAGGCATGCGCAGCGGCATCCGGCCCGAGCGTGGCGAGTTTGACGTCTTTCATCGTCATGCCGTTTTTATCGAGGATCCACGCCAGCAGGAAGTAAGAAGACGTACCCGGTGCATCCACGCTGATGGTTTTGCCTTTCAGATCGGTAATCTTGTTGATACCGCTACGCACCGCGATACCATCTGCGCCGTAAGATTTATCCAGCTGTACGATTTGTTTGATCGGCACCCCGCTGGCGTTCCAGGTTAAATAGGTTTCCACGGTGGTCGCCGCACATTGCAGGGAACCGGAAGCGATGGCCAGATGACGCGACTGCTGCGGCACCATTTTCAGCGTGACATCCAGACCGTTCTTTTTAAAGATGCCCGCTTTGTCTGCCAGGGTCAGTGGTGCGAAACCGGTCCAGCCAGAAATACCAATAGCAACCGGCGTGTTCGCCGCTTGCGCCACGCTGACTGTCACACTACCCAGCGCCACTGCCAGCCCTAACAAAGACAACGAACGCTTCAGTACAGCCCTGGAAATCATGTTGCTCATCTGCCACTCCTGCCAAAGTATCTGTCTCGGGGGAAATGCCTGTGGCAGTGAAAGCCGCAGGCAAATTACGCTACTGTATATTCTTGTCTATACAAGTCAGTCGACAATATTTAAGCAAGCTTTATGCCAGTTTCTGCACATGCACTTTTACAACATTCAGCGCCGGTTATGGGACGTTTTGCGCGGGCTGATGAATCAATTAGGTGCGCACCATGCTCCCTTTTAGCGCAATCCTGTAAGGTATTTATCAGGTGATCGCCGCCCACAACAGCAGGCATCTCTGTTGCTGAGCAACTGGGGTCAGACTCACGGAACCCTGTTGCGATTGTGCCGCTGTCTCAGACCAGTAATATCCCTCGCCCGCCCTCAGCAGCGGGCCATCCGCCAGTTGCCACATCCCGCTGATGACATAAATCACGCCACCTTTTTCCCGCGTCACCGTCAGGTGTTCACGTGCGGCAATCACCCGTGCAGCACATTCAGTACGTCGCGTCATGATGTTAAAATCAGTTGTCACTCCCCCCAGCAGGCGGGCATGGAGCGCAGTATCACCGCTGAAGGCAAAAGGCTCACCAGCGACAACGAGTAAGTGATCGACATCAGGCTGTGCCTGCAAATGCACACCTTCCCCGCTCAGCAAGGTGATGGAACGGTCAATACCGGGAAATGCCGAGAACGGGCCATCCTGTGCGATGGTGGCAATACTGGCGCGCCAGTCAAAATCATGGCCACCGGCAGGGAAACTGAAGATTTCGCGGGTTTCGCCACCGCCGTTACGCCACGGGCTGACCGGCAGGTCATCGAAGGTGAAATGTTGCCAGGCAATCATGCAACGTCCCCCGCCAGCTGACGGAGAAGCGCGAGGAAATCCGCCGCCGCAGCCTGTTGTTGTTCATGCTGGCCGTTCACAATGCGCGCAATACCGCCGACATACACATCACGGATCTGCCCGGTATTACCGGCGAACAGCCAGCGGTTGAGCAGTTCACTGTTTTTTGCGGCGGCAAGATAGGGGTCCTGCCCGTCGAGCACCAGCCAGTCGGCACGATACCCCGCAGAAAGCTGCCCGATAGCCGCGCCGCAAGCCTGTGCACCGCCCTGTAATGCCTGCGTATACAGCACATCGCCTACAGAATTTTGCGCAGAGGTCGTCAGCCGGTTACGTCGCTGGTCACGCAGGCGTTGCCCATATTCAAACCAGCGCAGTTCTTCAACCACGTTCAGGGAGACATGGCTGTCGGAACCGATCCCCCATCGACCTGACTGCGCCAGATAATCGACGCCGGGGAAAATGCCATCGCCCAGATTAGCCTCGGTGGTCAGACACAACCCCGCGACCGCCCCGCTGTTTGCCATGCTCGCCAGCTCGAAACGGTCAGCGTGCGTGGCGTGGATCAGACACCAGCGGGAATCAATATCCAGATTGTCATACAGCCAGGAAATCGGGCGCTGCCCGCTCCAGCCCAGACAATCGTTCACTTCTTTCTGTTGCTCGGCGATATGAATATGCACCGGCAGGTTTTTATCTGCGGACTGCAACACCTGCTGCATTTGTTCCAGCGTGACTGCGCGCAGGGAATGGAAGCACAACCCCTGATTTTGCAGGCTTTTACCGCTGAGTTGTTTGCGGATAATTTCCTGTTGTTTGAGGTAACTGTCCGTATCCTGAATAAACCGTTTCTGTCCGGCCTGTGCCGGTTGCGCGCCAAATCCGGCGTAACTGTAAAGCACCGGCAGCATGGTCAGTCCGATGCCGGTTTGTGACGCGGCTTCACTCAGATGGGCAGTCATTTCACCGTGGTCGGCATAAGTCTGACCGCTGATGTCGTTATGCAGATAGTGGAATTCAGCCACCTGCGTGTAACCCCCTTTGAGCATTTCGATATACAACTGACGGGCAATGACACCCACCTGCTCAGGTGTGAGGCGCTGCACCATGCGATACATCAGGTCACGCCAGGTCCAGAAGCTGTCCTGCGGATCACCGGCGACTTCCGCCAGCCCGGCCATCACCCGCTGAAAGGCGTGCGAATGGAGGTTCGGCATGCCCGGAACCACCGGACCGGAAAGGGGAAGACACCCCTGCGCATCGTTGTCCGGGGTCACCGCAGTCAGCATTCCGGCTGCATCGACGTCCAGCCGCACGTTATGCGCCCAGCCATCTGAAAGTAAGGCGCGTGAAGTAAAATAAGCAGGCATAACAGCATCATTCCTGAACAGTAAGAAGAAACATAAATGCAATTTTACGGAAACAATTGCAAAACTTTTAACCGACTTGTCTATACATATACATATGCCTGATTGCGCTGTAAACTTGCAACAACCCTTTTTTTATAAATTTAGTTTTCCGTCACGCCCTTTCCGTTTACTTTCCACTGATGGAAAATGCCGGGCGAACAGGCAAGCTTTCCCAATATTTCTGGAATTTCATTGAGTGAGGTAAGAGACATGTCGGAGCCCACACCACTTTCTCAAAATGGTGCCGCGCCACATCAGGTCACACAACAACAGGGCGTGTCGCAGCAGACATTGTCCGAACTGGCGGCCGCGATGAGCGATACACCCGCACCGATTTATCAGCGGGTGAAACAGGCGATCATCAGCCAGATCCGCGCCGGTGTCTGGAAACCGCATCAGCGGGTACCTTCTGAAAGTGAGCTGGTCAATGAAATTGGCGTCAGCCGTATGACCATCAACCGTGCTTTGCGTGAACTGACCAGCGAAGGTTTTTTGATCCGCATGCAGGGAGTCGGCACGTTTGTGGCCGAAGCCAAGGCCTACACGCCGATGCTGGAAGTACACAACATTGCCGATGAAATTGCCCAGCGCGGTCATCGCCATGACAGCAAGATTCTGGTGTGTGAAGCGCGGCTGGCGGATGCCGATCAGGCGCTGCAACTGGGTATCGCCACTGGCACGATGATGTTTTATTCGCAAATTGTTCATTACGAAAACAACGTCGCGGTGCAGATTGAAGACCGTTTTGTGAACCCGGAAACCGCACCCGATTATCTGCAACAGGTGCTGAACAAGCAGACGCCCTATACGTACCTGATGGAAATCGCGCCGCTGACGGCGGGTGAACATCGCGTTGAAGCCATCAGTGCCAGCGATGAGCAACGCGAGCTGTTGCAACTGAATGAACATGAGCCTTGTCTCCTGATCCACCGCCGGACCTGGAGCGGCAGCCGCGTAGTGACTTCCGCGCGCCTGATTTACCCGGGTTCCCGCTATCAATTATTTGGACGTTTCACCAGCCACGGCTGATTCCGGCACACCTTAATGGCGGCTTTGTACGGCCGCTATCTCTTCGTTCAAATTTTGGAAGACGTCTCGTAATAAGAAAAAACTATCGCCGGGTGCCTTGCCGGTTTAACGGTTATGCGTTAGGTTGACTTTAGTTGTCTATACAAGATGAATTCAGCCTGGAGCCTGTCATGCCGGTAGCGATATCCCCTTCTTTTTCTTCCGAACCCCCTTCCCGTTGTGACAGCGTATGGCGCGGTGCCACGCTGGTCACCATGCAGGACGGCCATTACAACCTGATTGAAAACGGGGCGATTGCTGTCGCAGGCGGGAAAATCGTCTGGACCGGCCCTGCCGCAGATTGTCCGGTTTTCGCAGGCGCCACACAGCATGAATTCAGCGGTGGGATCATCACGCCGGGCTTTGTTGACTGCCATACGCATCTGGTATTTGGCGGCGACCGCAGCGCAGAATTTGAACAGCGGCTGAACGGCGTCAGCTACGCAGAAATCGCCGCAGCCGGTGGGGGAATTCTCTCCACCGTCAATGCCACCCGCGAGGCCACCGAAGATGAACTTCTGGCTCAGGCGTTGTTCCGCTTACAGCCCTTGCTGGCCGAAGGCGTAACCTGTGTTGAGATTAAATCGGGTTACGGGCTGAGTGTAGAGAGCGAGCTGAAGATGCTGCGGGTGATCCGCCGGTTAGGTGTCATGCTGCCAGTCGAGGTGAAATCCACCTGCCTTGCCGCTCATGCCCTGCCGCCGGAATTCAAAGGACGCGCTGATGACTATATTGACCTCATCTGCGACACATTATTGCCGGTGGTTGCCAGTGAAAATCTGGCCGACGCCGTCGATGCCTTTTGTGAACATCTGGCGTTCTCACCGGCTCAGGTTGAACGGGTTTTTAATGCCGCAAAAACCTTAGGTTTACCGGTTAAATTACACGCCGAACAACTGTCTTCCCTGCATGGTAGCGCCCTGGCTGCACGACATCATGCGCTGTCAGCCGACCATCTGGAATACGCCACAGCAGAAGATGCTCAGGCAATGGCCGCCAGCGGCACCGTCGCCGTATTACTGCCGGGAGCCTATTATTTGCTGCGCGAAACACAATGCCCGCCGGTGGATGAGTTCCGCAAACATCGGGTGCCGATGGCGCTGGCCAGTGATGCCAATCCGGGCACATCGCCTGCGCTTTCATTGCGTCTGATGCTGAACATGGGATGTACCTTGTTCCGCCTGACGCCTGAAGAAGCGCTGGCCGGGATCACCTGCCATGGTGCACGTGCGCTGGGTTTACAGGACACGCACGGCACGCTGGAAGCGGGCAAAGTCGCTGACTTTATACACTGGCCACTGTCGCGTCCTGCCGGGCTGGTTTACTGGCTGGGCGGTCAGTTGCCCTGCACTGTTGTTTTTCGTGGAGAAGTACGAGGAGAGTTCCGTTCATGAGCCTTTCAACTGCCAATGTTATCGCTGAACCGTACCATTTTATCCAGGGGACAGCGCCGTTACTGATCAGTATCCCTCACGCAGGTACACATCTGACGCCAGAAGTCGCCAGCGGTCTGAGCGAAGCCGCCCTGCCGCTTTCCGATACCGACTGGCATATCCCGCAACTGTACGATTTTGCGCGCTCACTGGGTGCCAGCATTCTGGTTGGCCAGTATTCACGGTTCGTTATCGATCTCAACCGGCCTTCCGACGATAAACCGCTGTATACCACTGCCACCACGGGTTTGTATCCCGAGACGTTATTTGATGGTCGCGCGACCTTCAAACCAGGCATGACGCCGACGAATACCCAACGCCAGCAATATTTGGATCAAATCTGGCAACCGTATCACCAGAAAATCCAGTCAGAACTGGCGCGCATGAAACAGGAATTCGGTTATGCACTGCTGTTTGATGCGCATTCCATTGCATCGGTGATCCCGCGTCTTTTCGACGGCCAGTTACCGGATCTCAACCTCGGCACCAACAGCGGCGCAAGCTGTTCACCGGCGCTGAGTGAAATCCTTGAGAGAACCTGCCAGCAACAAACCCGCTTCAGCCATGTGCTTAATGGCCGTTTTAAGGGTGGATATATCACGAGGGCTTACGGCCAGCCTGATGTGGATATTCACGCTGTTCAGCTTGAGCTGGCGCAGGTGAATTACATGGAGGAGATGGAGCCATTTGCCTACTCGCCTGATAAGGCGGCTGAATTGCAGGTGTTATTGAAACAGTTGCTGGAAGGGATGGTGAGATGGGGGACGGACAGGTATAAACAAAGCGCTGTTTAATTTCGCTTTTCGCTGGCCGCTAAGGGTAAAACCTGGGTTGCCACCCAGACTAGGCTTAAGGTCAAGACCGTGGGCGTCGGCCCACACCGACCAGAGACCCGGTAACGCGCGGGCCTCTGGACTCCGCGCTTTTTCACTGCGCGCTATCGCTAGTAAATCATGTTTCAGGTATCACAGTGACAGGCTGGAAATCTTGCCGCTACGCGGTGCCTTCATTTCGGGATTGCAGCCTCAGGTCTGCAACCTCTCATTCAGCAAGCTTTCTGAAACGCCCGCACGATCTTAAATTCAAAGACAGCCTGTTTTTCGTCTTTTTAATAAGTTGATTGGCGTGCTCAAAAATGGCACCGAGTGAATGGTTCGAGACCCGAGGCTCGAAACCTGAAACTCGGGAATCGCGCAGCGATGACATTTTACGCCACTCACTGTTGCTAATGAACATGTCCGTCGTGCCCGCGATAGCGCGCAGTTTAAGACGTGGGAGATCCAAGAGGGGCCCGTCATGGCCCCTTTTGGTCGGTTTCGGCGATCAAAGCAGAGTGATAGCCGTTATTAATAAACCGAAATTGTCTCGATCAAGCCCTCGCTGCAAGCGAGAAACCGCCCTAATGCCCGGTCTGGCATTATTTAAAGTCCGCATACGGCACTAACGGTTCCGGCGGCATATCCAGATCCCCTTGCCAGCCGCTCATCGAATATCTCGCGTAGAGCAGAAAGTGGCTTGGCGTGTAATCCTTCGCCTGCTGAATATCAATCCCCCCGCCGACGGTCCAGTGAGAACTGACGCGCCGTTCGAGCAGTGCCTGCAATGTATAGCCAAAACCGGATCCACTGCTGCCGGTTTCGATGGCATTTTTATCCGGTAATGAATCCGGGATCAGATTCTGGATCGGATAGCGTTTCTGATCGCTGGTTGAGGAGCGCGACCAGGAGACCGAACCGCCAAGCTGCCATGACCAGTTCTCCGTGCGCTGGCGATAACTGACCGGTACGGAGAGTGAGAAGTATTGCTGCGGGCTGTAGTAACCGCCCTGTCCCAGCGTGTAACCGCTGAGATCTTTCTGGTAATGCCAGAGCATGGAGCTGAGCCCCACCGTGGCGCGGCGGTTATCTTCGTTAATGACTTTGTAGTAATAGCCCCCCATCAGGCGTTCGCGGGTGTTGTCTTCGACATTTTCACCGGTCAGCTGATGCGCGCTGAGATCAGCCCACACGCCGTTAGCCTGCCCCTGATCGTAACTTAATCCCAGGCTGGCACCGGTCGCACGAACGCCGCCCCAGGTGGTGCCGGTCCCCGGATCTTTTGCGCCCGCGAAAGAAAGTAACGAACTGGAAACCGGACGGCGTGACACCGTGGTCGTCCAGCCGATATCGCCCCAGTCACCGCTGTAAGCCAGCCCGCCGACCCAGTCTACAACCGGGAAACCCAGTGGCGTGGTGCCTAAATCGCCTTTCCATTTGTCATTTTCCCATCCTGCGCCAAGGCTGACGCCATTGGCGTTCTGGCTGCGGTAACGGCGGCAGTTTTGATCGCTACAGGTCCCAAAACTGGCTTCGTAATTACCGTCTTCGTTATCAAAGGTTCCGGCATCCATCCGCACCCAGTCGGCCCGCAGGAATCCGCGCCCCTGATAAACCGGCATATCCGCCTGCAACATGGTGGTGTTGGCCGTGAGATCAGATTTCCCCGGCGTGCCGCTTGATGTCCACGAATCGGTGTCCAGCGTGAAATTCACATCCTGCTGCCGGTACAGATCATGCGCGTCTGAACGGATACCGCGTTTCAGCCAGTCATCCGTGGCATTGTTGCGGGTCAGGCGCGTATAGCTGTCGTTATCTTCTGGCACTTGACCGGTGATGCCGCTGGCGACCATCGCCTGTGCGTAATCCTGACGCGCCGTTTGTGGCTGTCCGAGTTGCTGCTCAAGGTTGGCTGCGTTGCGATAAATCAGCGCCTTGTCTTGTCCGTCCGGCTGCGAACGCGCAGCCGTTTTCAAGGGTTGTAACAGCGCCGCCGCTTTGGTGGTTTCACCGACATCACGCCAGGCCATGGCGACCTGTCGTTGCTGATTCAGGCTGAGTTCATGCAGATCAGCCTGCTGCAACTGCTGTTTCGCCTGCGAGGTATTACCGGCAGCAAGGGAAGTATCAATGGCGGTCAGGGTTTTACCGAGCTGAATGCGCTGCGCCATTTCGCGCATGTTGTCGTCCCATTTCGCCTGCGGCAAGGTATTAAGATGGCGCAGTGCGGCGTCGTCACGATCGGAACCGGACAGATACAACGCATAAGCGTAAACCTGTTGCGGATCCACCGGACGCTTCGCCGCAAGCTGTGCAAAAGCCGCATCCGCCTGCGCCGTTTCACCCGCCTCACGCAGGGCACTGGCATAATGGTAGGTCGTCCAGACATCGTCCGGATTGAGTTTCAGTACCTCGCCATAGCGGTTCGCAGCCTGATTCCAGTTGTGTTCGGCGGCATATTTTTGCGCCTGCGCAGTGACAACGTCACTTTGCAGGCCACGCTGTTTATCGCTGAGTTTCGCCTGCGATGCACCAGGCAATGAATTAATGTAATCCAGCGCTTTTTGCGGTGACTGACGCTGATAGATATTCGCCAGCCCGCGCTGGGCGCTACTGTTATCGCGCTCCAGCTTCAGTGCGCGGCGGTAAGCCTGCTCCGCCTGCGTGTCATTTTTACGCTCAACCGCCACATCCCCAAGCCCGATCTGCGCCCACGGGTCGCGGGAGTCCAGACGTTGCGCCTGGTTGTAAGCCGCTTCGGCCTGATCAAGCAGCCCGGTTTTCAATGCCTTATCGCCCTGTTCGATTTTCAGCCAGTAGCTGTTGGACCGGATCAGGCTGTTCCATTTACCCGCGTTATAGCCATCTGTTTCGGCGGCTTTCGCCCGCTGAAACAAAGTCAGCGCCTGCTGGCGGTTACCGGCGCGGGAATAAGCCAGCCCCATCGCACCGAGGACTTCAGCATCGTCAGGTTGCGCCTGCAATGCCTGCTTCAGCGGTGCAATCGCGCCGGTGGAGCCACCATTATTAATCTGCGCCAGACCACGGAGTCGCGCCTGATAACGCGGATCGGCCAGTAACGCCTGCTGGCGCTGAAGCTCCTGCTGCGCGGCAATCACCTGCGGACCGGTGTCGAACGTGGCGATAAACTGTTGCAAGGCATCGACGCTCGGGTTGCCCACAGGCTGGTCTTTAATCTTCTGCAGCCATAAATCAGCGGCCGGAGAACGCCCTTCATTGGTGGCGGCGATTTGCTTAATCAGCCCGACAGCTTTGGCGTTATCCCCTTCGTCAAACGCCATCTGCGCCAGTTGCAGACGTAACTGCACATCACCCGGATACTGATTATTCAGCGCCTGAAGCTGTGCCTGCGCACGGGCTTTTTGCCCCGGCAGCCGCGCAATAAGTTGCCAGTATTCTACTGCCAGATCCAGCGTTGGCGGCTGGCCACCAAACAACTCATCATATTGCGCTTTGGCTTCATCGAGCCGCCCTGCCGTTGCCAGTAACCGCGTCTGCTGGAGTTTTTGCTGCATTTCCGGGGAGGCGATTTTCAGGCTCAGCTGCGCCTGCCGGTATTCATCCGAACCAGGCGAAACCTGTTTAATTTTTTCCAGTTGCTGCTGTGCCTTGGCCTGATCGCCTTCGCGGAGAAGCAAACGTAAACGGGCGGACATGACTTTCGGGTTTTGCGGATCCATTAATTCCAGGCGAAACAGGGACTGACGCACCAGATCGTCCTGATGACTGGCTTCACCGACCCGCACCTGTTCCAGTAACCATTGTTCCGGTGAAACAACGGGGGCTGCAACCGCAGGCGCAGCCAGCAAGGCCAGCCCGATCGTCAGGGCCAGTCTGCCGCGCAAAAACAGGTTTGTGCGCTGTGTGTTCACGGACTTATTCCTGGTCATCATCAGACAGACGACGACGGGCCAGAGAACGCAAACCGGTCCACAACAGGATTGCTGCCAGAATCACCACGATCACCGCCATAACCGCCAGCAATACCGGATGGTTCGCCAGGGCGTTCCATACCCGCTCCCACCACGGCAAATGGCCAGCATAATAGGTATCACCGACTTTCAGACTGCTGACGCCGGAATCACGCACCACCGCCACCGAGCCAAAGACCTGCGCCCTCTGTTTGCTATCCTGCATCGACTTGTTCAGCATTTCGAAGCCCTGCTGACCGTTTGCCATCAGCGCGACCACGCTGCGCTGATCAAAGTACGGCGACTGTAACCCGACAACCGCCGCAATCGGGCCTTGCGCACTGATTTGCGCGCTGGCATCCACCCGCGCATCGCTGGCCGGTGCCGTGTTATCCGGTAACGACGTCTGGCGGACTGGCGTATTCACCGCATCGCGCGCTGCCTCGATCAGTAAGCTGGCCTTTTTCTCATCGCGCATGCTGTCGTCACGCAAATCCGCAGGCAGATTGCCGATCACCAGCAGATCGGCGTCGGTGGATTTTGCTTTTGCCGCATCTTCGGTCAGCCCCACGCCAAGCGCCGGATAACCGGTGAGTGCGCCAATATTGCCCATCGTATCAAGCAGCGTAGTTAACTGAACCGGTTGCGGTTGCGGCTGAACCACAAGCAGCGTCTGGGATAAATCCGCCAGGCGGCTGAACGGGAAACCGGCGTTGGCGAAGGCGCGCAAGTCAGGCATCGCCATGAAATGGCGGTAACCGGAGAAGTCGATAGTGGAGCTGTCATCTATCACCACATGATTTGGCACGGTGTTATAGGTTTCACAGCGCCCTTCGGTGCCGCTCGCCAGCAGCGAGGTGTAGTCAAAATCGAAGCGCATCTGGTTAACCGCACCCAGTTTCAGCGCGGGAATATTCAGGTCTTTGCTGCCATCCAGCAGCCCCTGTAACAGGGACAGATGCAGTAATTGTGAATCTTCATCGTGTCCGGTTTTCAGGGTCAGATCCTGCACAAACTGGTTATTCAGGCTGATGCTCAGGCGAGAAGTGTTTTTCAGCTGTGGCGAGGTATAACGGTACTTCAGCCGCATATCGATACCGGAGCTGTTAATCAGGAACAGATCCGGCGGCAGATTAATGTTGAGCGTGATCGGATTCGGCTGGATGCCGTCAGACTGTAACTGTTCCGCATACTGTTTCAGTTCGCCAAAGTTCATCGGGCGATCGGTACGCACCCAGTTTGGCGCGTCATACGGCTGGCGTGGCAGGATCCTGTCCACTTTATCGACGCCGATCGTTTCGCCACGAAACAGGATATTCCCCTGCGCAATGCCTTTTACTGCCGTCAGTAAGTCCTGATCATCACGACCGAGGATCAGCAGCATTTTGATGTACGGATTATCCGGGCGGCTGATCATCTGCACCACCGGCCCTTTCACCGGCGGCAATTCGTTGAGGAAATCAGGGCGTTTGCCATTGGTTGCAAACACCACCGCGTGGCTGTCCGGCAACTGGTTATACAACGTCGGGAAGGATTGCCCGCGCCACTGGGCTTTGGTGCCGAACCAGGAGGCCAGAATCGCCGCTGCCTGTTGCTGGCCGGCATCCGGAGACGTGGCAAAGACCATCGGCAGGCTCAGCGGACGACTGTCGCGCGCATCAAAGAACGGTACCGGGAAATGTGCCAGATCGTTGCTCAGCGGCAGTTTCTGATATTGCAGGCTAAGCGAACTGCCCTTGCCGATTTCCAGCCACAGGGTGGTGTTCGCCGGGTTTTCACAGACGTTCTGGTAGTGACCAATAAACTCCAGACGGATGCGGTTGAAGTCGGTGACATAACGCGGGTCAATGGTCATCTGCAGGTGATTTTTCTTGCCGAGCTGGTCTTTATCAATCACTTCAACGCCCATCAGCTGGTCGTTGAGATACACCTTAAGATGCGACTGAACCGGGATCAGCGATGGCGACGGCGTGAACTCGAGATTCAGTGTGGCCTGTGTCACCACTTCGTCACTGCGCACACCGAACTCAATCTGTCCGTTCGGCTGAATACCGCGCAAGGTGATGGCACCCGGCCGCGGTGCCACATCGGCAAACGGTAATGTCACGCTGCGCACCGGCGCACCCGGAATAATCATCGGGTTTACCGCAGGCGCCACCATCGGCAGGGTCACTTCAGGCGCAGGCATGGCGTTGCCCGGTAAAACCGGTGCAGGCGCCTGTTCACTGAAGGCCGGAGCCACAGAACCCAACGCCAATGTCATCAAGGCAGATGCCATAAAAGTGGTTAACGGAAGTCTTTTCATTGTTTTGTCATCATCAGGTTGTATTCATCAGGCTGAACGGCAAGCGGCGGATTACGCGGAGCGAAAGACAGCAGCCAGCGGCCAAACGTTCGGGTTCCGGACGCCAGCGGACGGTAGCGTTGCGGGGCGATGTCCAGCATCCGCAGATAGCCACGGATCCCCAACCCCAGCACCTCACGCAGGCTTTCCATCGGTTTGTCTTCAGGGAAGTTGTCTTCGCGTAATACCCAACTGTCGGCCCGGGCAAACGTACATTGGATGAAATCGATATGTTGTTGGGTGGTTAATGGCAGTAACTGCATGCCGATGTTTTCACCAAACACGCGGCTGATCTGCATCGGGAAGGTATATTCCTGTTGTCCACGGTGAAGCAGTAACGTGACGTTGTCACCGGCATGAAACTGGCTTGCGCTCGGGGTTTCCAGTCCGACACCGTTGTCGGAGTAGTCCTGAATGGTGCAGACATAAATGTGTCCGTCGGGTTTTAACAGTGACGCGGGCATTCTGGCTTCTACACGATGTGCCTGACGCACCTGTTTGGATTCGAACGCCACGGCAATCGCCCCGCCCAGAATAATCATGTTGTAAATCACCCACGCCATACTCACCAGCACCGTCAGGATTTCATCCGGGCGGCCATAAACAATGCGGTAAGCACCGAAGAATAAACCGGCCAGATTGAGCAACATCAGGATCTGATACGGGCGGCTGATTTTCCAGTCAACGTAAGCGTGCTTATTCAGGCCGCCTTTGGCCGTGACGTTGAAAGCCCCGGCATGCGGATTAAACAACGCCACGGTGGTTGGCCTGGCGATATACCAGGCCAGCACGGTTTCGTAGATTTCATTCCAGAACGAATGGCGGTATTTGCCCTGTACGCGGGAATTGGTCAGGCTGGCATGGATCATGTGCGGCAAGACATACAGTGCGATGGCAACGGCCGGTGCATAAATGATGTAAGCATGCAGCAGCAGAAACGCCAGGGGCGCTGTGAGGAAGATCAGGCGCGGAATACCGGCCAGAAAATGCAACATGGCGTTGGCGTAACACAACCGTTGCGCCAGCTTCAGCCCTTTACCAAACATCGGGTTGTCGAGGCGGAATATCTGTACCATGCCGCGCGCCCAGCGGATCCGCTGGCTGATGTGAGCAGAGAGGCTTTCTGTCGCCAGCCCCGCCGCCTGAGGAATACGAATATACGCCGACGTGTAACCGTGGCGGTGCATCCGCAGAGACGTGTGCGCATCTTCAGTGACCGTTTCTACGGCGATACCGCCGATTTCATCAAGCACATCGCGGCGCAATACGGCGCAGGATCCACAGAAGAAACTGGCATCCCACAGGTCGTTGCCGTCCTGCACCAGTCCGTAAAACAGTTCGCCTTCGTTTGGCGTGCGGCGCATACGGCCCAGATTACGTTCGAACGGATCGGGCGAGAAAAAATGATGCGGCGTTTGCAACATGCTGAGTTTTTTATCTTTAAAGAACCAGCCGACCGTCAGTTGCAGGAAAGAACGGGTCGGCACGTGGTCGCAGTCAAAAATCGCCACAAGCTGGCTTTTCGCCTGTTTCAGTGCGTTATTGATGTTGCCCGCTTTGGCATTTTCACGCGTTTCACGGGCGATGTATTTCACACCAATTTCATGGGCAAAATCGGCGAATTCCTGCCGGTTGCCGTCATCAAGCAGATAAATGGTCAGTTTGTCCCGGGGCCAGTCGAGACCCAGCGCGGCGTACAGCGTCGGTTTCACGACGCTGAGATCTTCGTTATACGTCGGGATCAGCAAATCCACCGTCGGCCACGTCGAGACATCCGCAGGCATCGGCACCGGTTTACGGTTGAGCGGCCAGAGGGTCTGGATATAGCCCAGCACCAGCACCGTCCAGGAATAGGTTTCCGCACCTAACAGAAGCAGGCCGCAAATCAGACTCAGCGGATCTTCCCAGTTCAGCGTTGAGGTGTAGCGCCACCATAAATAACGGCAGGAAATGGTCAGCGACAACACGATCATCATCAGCGCCGGGAAGCGGCCCGGAATACGGCGAATAATCATCGCAATGCTCCACAGCAGCACCACGAAGACGAACTGTGCGATGTAACTAAAAGGCTGAGAAATACAGAACATCGCCAGGGTGAGCGCCACCAGTGCGGTCATCCAGACCAGAATACGTTTACCGAGACGGCTCATTTTGCCGATACGGCGCGTGACCTTAATTTCCAGCGGACTGTGTGTGACCTGTTCAGGTAATAATTCGAGCCACAAATGGACTTTTTTGCGCAACTGCTGTGGCCAGCGGGTGTGAATCACACGTCCGCGCCGGCTTTCAGCAGGCAGGATGATCAGCAACCACAGGCTTTGCACGATATAGCGCAGCGGATCGGCCAGACGCGGGCGCGACGGCGAAATCTGCGGATACCAGCGGGTGCGTTGTGCTTTAACACGCTGCCAGACTGGGGATTCAAAACGCAAAAACAGCCAGCTAAGCGCCACGCAGAAAATCATTACGCCAGCGGCGGTCCGTGAGGAGTGGCTGGCGCGATAGTACCGGTAGCGGTTTTGTAATTCGAAAACTACCGGCGGCACCAGAAACAGGTTGAGCACGCGGTTCATTTTTCCGGACTCCGCCCCATTGTCTGGCTATGCACATCCCCTGAATGGCGCAAATGCAGCAGGAACCAGTTCGCCAGCGTGTTAATTTCGCGACTGATTTTACTGTTACTATTCCATTCCCCTGCCGGTTGTTTCGCCGCCAGTGACTCCGCCATGGCTTCGTCGCGGTGTAAAATCACCGGAATCAAAACGGGTAAAGTTTCCTGCCATAACAGCAAAATATCCTGCTGTAACTGACTGGAAGGAATGAACTGATTGAGCAGATAGCGCCCGTTGGCTGGCAGCACATACTGATGTAAACGGGTGTGTGACTGGGTATCGGCGTGGAGAAGCACTACCGTACTGTCGGCAATTTTTTGCGCGGTCAGCGGATCGGCTGCCGGAGAGTCGATCAGGATCCAGTCATATACGCCGGTATTTTTAAGCTGAGTGATCGCCTTTTGCCAGTCAAAATCCGGCTGACTGGCGTCGCCGGTCGTGGCATGCCCGTAAGGCAGGAAATCAAGATGAGAGTGGTAACGCAGTGCGGAGTTTTGCCACGGCTCTCCTGTATTGTGCGCATAGCGCCATCCGCGAGCCTGAGCGAAAGGCATACCAAAGTGCAATCGCAGTAAGTTTTCCGGTGAAAAGTCGATGACCAGAACCTTTTCATTTAATTGCGCAAGACCCCAGGCCAGCGCAGCCGTGACTGAAGTGGTGCCCGTACCGCCACGAATTCCCTGTAAGGCAATGACAGCCATATTATTTTTTCTCCGCGCCGCGTTCACCGTATTGCGCCAGCTCAGCCAGTAGCGGCCAGCGGGACATTAGTTGCGGAATCTTTTCTTTACGGGCTATATCGACATAATTTAATTCTGACAAAGAAAAAAGGTGACTCAGTGCAAAGAAATCATCATCTTTCGTCGGTTCGGATTCCTCCGGGTCTACAATATTGGCTCCCACCGATTCTTTCTCCCTGCTTCAATCTAAATACTGATACCACGACAGCCAAAATGCGCTTACCTGTCTGGGCTTTTTAGTATCAAACATTATTGTGAAGTATTATGATTATTTAATGTAGCAATGATAGAATTTATTATACTCACATTTCTCAGTGTGTCCCAAGCAGACTTTTAATCAAAAACGATACAAGCAGATTAACTATATGGCACTCTCCTTTTCATTGGGCATGAAGCAATTCTGGAATGGATTAGCCCGGATGCAGGCTCAGGGGCTTTACTGGGTTAACACCGAAAGTCAGGAAGCCGCTTATCATCTTTGCGGACAAACGGTTGAGGCTCAGCAAGGTGAAGTTCCGGTCAACGTTTTTTCCCACAGCACAATTTAATTTGCACTGCACAAGAAAACAGGCTATCTGACGATGATATCCTTCTCACTTATTTAAAAAAATATCAGAAAAAAACGTTTTATTACCTGTTAGGGAATGGGAAGAAAGCATTTCTCTCTCTTGCAGCGGATATTAATCGTTTACCTGCTCACTCAGCCTCATTAATGATTCTATTACTTCCGGTCAGTACCTGGCAGGCAGTAAATGATAAACAATGGGTCCGCTGGCTGAGTGAAATGAGCGCATGTGTCAATAATAAAGGTGCAACAATCCTTATTATCTGCTATGGAGCCGGTATTAATGCGGTTAAAACTCAGCTTCATTTATACCATCGCAATATATGCGGTCTTGCGGATTTGAAAACAGATGTTGAACCGAACCAGTGGGGCGTTTCCTGGTGGCATGACAATTTGGGGGCAGAAGCCAATACACTTTATCCACTGACGCGCCGCCTGACCGGCTGGGAAATTCAAAAGAACGCCTCTGCCGCTGTTTCCGAACAAACCGGCGATGATCAGTGGATGCTGCTGGCCGAACGCTCAGTGCTTGAAGGCGCTCCTGCGCTTTCAGAACGCTGGTTCCTGTTCGATGATAATGAGGCGCTGAGCGAGCGCGCGGCACATGCGCGATCGGCGACGGTCATTTTCGCCCTCACCGGTAATGACGAAGTGGAAGTGCTGGCCCGTCAGGTTCATCGTTTACGCATGCAGCGTGGCAATGGTTTAAAAATTGTCGTGCGCGAAATGAATTCTTCTTTGCGCTATGTCGATCAGCGTCTGCTCCAGGCCTGTGGTGCGAATCTGGTTGTGCCACAAGCAGCGCGCCTCTCCAACTTTCTGACCTTGCTCGATGACCTGCAAAATCTCACTTATACCCGCCATGTGCCGGATGATATCGGGCTGCTGCTCGACAGCCGTCTGCCCACGCATCATAAGGGTTATCTGCCACTGCCGGTTTTCTGCGAAGTCATGCACGATATCTGGAATCACGCCGCGCTGGCGACGGAATCCCGGGGCATTTTAATTTCGCTGCGCCCTGCCGCCGGGATCAGCCCGCAGCAGGCGATGTCTTTGTGTTCTCTGCGCCGCGACGGCGATATTCTGACCGTTACCGGGCGTCATCTGTATCTGTTCCTGTCGAACTGTCAGGTCAGCGACGTCGAAAATGTACTGGCGTTTCTGTTTAATCTGCCGGTCAAAGAAGTGTTCACCAGCCAGACGTTCTGGAGTCAGGAGCTGGATATCCGCACGGAAGTTTTGCGTCTGGCCGCCAGGCCGCCGATGGCAAATCCGGTGTCTGAAGCGCAGCCTTTTGTGGCGCATAAAACTGAACCTTTAAAACGTGCCCAGGTTCATCAGCCCGTTCCCATCACGCTGGCCGTGAGCGATACGCCAGTTATTCAGGCGCGGGAGTAAAAGAGATGGATATTCAGGATATTATCGAAATCTTTATTCTGGCGGCGGTGATTTTTATCCCGCTGGGATATGCCCTGCGTAGCCGTTTGCCGCGCTGGAAAAACCGCTTTGCGACGCGATTTCTGTCGCCGCGTTATTTAACCCCCATGACCATCAGCAGCATCAATAAGAACCGCAAACGCTCCGCTACTTTGCCTGAAACTTCTGCGGCTACAGGAAAATCCAAAACTTCACTATGAACGAATCGCAATCTTCTTCGCCGCGTTTGCGGATCTGGCAATCCTGGCGCGGCCTCGGTGCCTGGAACTATTATTTTTTACTCAAATTTGTTCTGCTTTCACAGGGTTATCTGAATTTTGATGCCCTGAGCAATGTCGTCTTTGCCGCCGTGTTGCTATTCCCGTTACGTTCGCTGCGCCTGCACCGCTGGAGACAGTGGATTGCCCTGCCTTTCGGGCTGGCGTTGCTGTATCACGATACCTGGCTGCCCGGCTGGCGTTCAATTGTCAATCAGGGGGCGGACGTAGCAGGCTTCAGTTTCAGTTATCTGCTCGAACTGGCCGATCGCTTTATCAACTGGCAGTGGATTGCCATCGGTTTCGCTTTGCTGGTCGGTTATCTGTTTATATCCCAGTGGATCCGGCTGACCACGTTTACCGTCATTGCGCTGCTGTGGCTTAACCTCAGCGGGCTGATCACACCGTTTTTCGCACATTCGCCGCCACCGGCTATCGCCCAAAATGCCGTAACGACACCAGTGACCGTTGCGCCATCAGCCACTGATAACACCGTGAACGGCCCGCCAACCAATGCCAACCTGAACGCTTATTTAGAGCAGTTCTACCAAAACGAACGGCGTAAGGCGACGAAGTTCCCCGACGCACTTCCTGCCGATGCACAGCCGTTTGACCTGCTGGTGATCAACATCTGTTCGCTGGCCTGGTCAGATCTGGACGCCGTGAATCTTTCGAATTCACCGCTGTGGTCGCGTTTTGATTTTGTGTTCAGCAATTTCAATTCAGCCACAGCCTACAGCGGCCCGGCATCCATCCGCCTGCTGCGCGCCAGTTGCGGTCAGACATCGCATCATGATTTGTATCAGCCTGCCGGTCAGCAGTGTTATCTGTTTGACGATCTCGCGCGTCTGGGCTTCACGCCTCAGCTGGCAATGGACCATACGGGTGTGTTCGGTAATTACATCGGTAACCTGCGTGATGATGCTGACATGAAAGTTCCGCTGATGTCCCAGGCAGGTCTGGGTTATGAGCTAACGTCCTTTGATGGCTCACCGATTTTCAACGACGGACAACTGTTCTCCCGCTGGCTGGAGAATCAGGAGAAAGCCGGTACCGCACGCACCGCAACCTTCTTTAACCTGATTCCGCTGCATGACGGCAACCGTTACGTGGGCAGCAATAAGGGCGCGGATTATCATAACCGTGCGCAAACCCTGCTGAATCAGCTGAATATCTTTATGGATCAGCTGGATAAATCCGGCCGCAAAGTGATGCTGGTGGTGGTGCCTGAACACGGCGCCGCGCTGGTGGGCGACAAGATGCAAATCTCGGGTCTGCGTGATATCCCGAGTCCGGGCATTACCCACATTCCTGTCGGGGTGAAATTCTTTGGGATGCAGGCACCGCACGCGCCATCACCAATGAAAATTGACGGCCAGAGCAGTTATCAGGCGATTTCAGAAATGGTCGCCCGCGCAGTCGATGGCAAAGTGTTTACCAGCCCGACGATGGACTGGAAAACCTTCGGTTCGAACCTGCCACAAACGCCGCTGGTATCTGAAAATGAGAACTCAGTGGTGATGGAATATCAGGGGAAAATCTATATTCGCCTGAATGGCGGGGGATGGGTGCCGTATCCGAGCTGAATGAAACCGGTAAGCAAGGTTTTGGTTTGCTCCTCCCCCTGCGAAGGGGGAGGACGGGAGGGGGTTTTAAGGGCTAGAACCGGGTAAGAGTAAACCTCAGGTTTAGATTTTGACCTTAATACCCCACCCCAACCCTCCCCTTCGCAGGGGAGGGAGTTGTCCGTCTTTCTGCATTTATTCCGCAAATAACTGGTCATACACATGCTGTAAATGCCGGCTCATTCTTGCCTTCGCCCCTGCGCCATCCTGCGCCAGAATCGCGTCTAAAATCCCCTGATGATCGGCATTCATTTCACGGGCAAAATCCACTTCGGTGTAATGACTCTCCAGACGCATAAACCGACGTGAACGACGTTTATCCCACAAATATCCCATCATATCGTGCAGCACTTCGTTGCCGGTCATTTCACTGATCATCATATGGAAACGGCGGTCAGCTTCGAGAAAAGCGTCGTTATTGGCATTCAGTTCGTTTAATTCCCGGGCGATGGCTCTCAGTTTTTCACGCTGCTCTTCGGTGCCGTTAATCGCCGCCAGTTCTGCTGTCATCGATTCATAAACCTGGCGCGCTTTCACCAGCGATTGCAGGCTGAATTCCTCTTCGGTACTTACCGTTTGCACCGCAGGTGTGGCCTGCGGCAACGGGTCGCTGACGTACACGCCGTT
Organism: Rahnella sp. RcJ3; assembly: GCF_009498575.1. Lineage (NCBI taxonomy): Bacteria > Pseudomonadati > Pseudomonadota > Gammaproteobacteria > Enterobacterales > Yersiniaceae > Rahnella > Rahnella sp. RcJ3. The sequence goes on along the minus strand of NZ_QSNX01000005.1, from coordinate 113,802 downwards.
GCCGGTACGGATTTCCACCCAGCCAGTGATCTCCAGCGCAATCAATGCCTCACGGATAGATGAACGACTGACGCCAAGTTGTTTAGACAAATCCCGTTCAGACGGGATCATCGCGCCCGGGGCAAACTGTCCGGTATTAATGCAGTTAATCAATACATTAGAAATCTGGCGATACAGCCGTTCAACTTTAAGGGTGGGTAATGCCATTATTTTCTCCGTGTTCATGCTGAATCCCAGATCTGTTATCCCGGTCACATTAATGTTCGGTTTGATGCTGAATCATATGTCGGTCTGATGGCCTGACCAGCAGACCACCTGACCAGACCGCGCATTAAGATTGAACTTATCACCGGCCCTGCGTCAACTACATTCAGACAGTCAGTTAACAATTTTAAGGAAAACACATGGAACAGACATGGCGTTGGTACGGCCCGAACGATCCGGTTTCACTTGATGATGTGCGTCAGGCTGGCGCAACCGGCGTGGTTACCGCCCTGCACCATATTCCTAACGGTGAAGTCTGGCCGGTAGAAGAGATAAAGAAACGTAAGGCGATAATTGAAGCCAAAGGTCTGGTGTGGTCCGTAGTGGAAAGCATTCCGGTGCATGAGGAAATCAAAACCCGCAGCGGAGATGTTGAAAAGCACATTGCTAACTATCAGCAATCTATCCGTAATCTGGCGGAATGCGGCATCTATACGGTCTGCTATAACTTCATGCCGGTTCTCGACTGGACACGCACGGACCTCGGCTATCTGCTGCCGGACGGTTCACGCGCCCTGCGCTTTGACCATATCGCATTTGCGGCCTTTGAATTGCATCTGCTGAAACGCGAAGGCGCGACGTCTTATTACAGCGCGGATGAGCAAAAACAGGCAGCCGAATACTTTGCGGCGATGACACAGGCGGAGAAAGATCAGCTGGTGTCTAACATCATTGCCGGTTTACCGGGTGCGGAAGAAGGCTACACGCTGGATCAGTTCCGTGCGCGTCTGGCGACTTACGACGGTATCGACAAAGCCAAACTGCGCGAAAACATGGCGCATTTCCTGCGCAGCATTGTGCCGGTTGCCGAGCAATGCGGTTTAAGTCTGGCAGTTCACCCGGACGATCCACCGCGCCCTATTCTCGGCCTGCCGCGTATTATCTCCACCATTGAAGATATGCAGTGGTTGAAAGAAACCGTCGACAGTATCCACAACGGTTTCTGCTTCTGCACCGGTTCTTACGGCGTGCGTGAAGATAATGACCTGGTGAAGATGATGACCACTTACGCCGACCGCGTGCACTTCATCCATCTGCGCGCCACCCAGCGCGAAGACGTGCCGGGAAGCTTCCATGAAGCCGATCATTTAGATGGTGATGTGGATATGGTGGCGGTTATCAAAGCGATTCTGACGGAAGAACAAACACGTCGCCGCGCTGGCAATCTGCGCGCTATCCCGATGCGTCCGGATCACGGCCATCAGATGCTGGATGATTTGCATAAGAAAACCAATCCGGGGTATTCGGCAATTGGACGTCTGCGGGGACTGGCAGAACTGCGGGGTGTGGAGCGGGCTTTGAAACAGAGTTTTTTTAATCAATAATTTTGCACCTCCCCCTGCGAAGGGGGAGGACGGGAGGGGGTTTTAAAGGCTAACACCTATACCAAAGCAAACTTCAACTTATTTATTTGACCTTAATACCCCACCCCAACCCTCCCCTTCGCAGGGGAGGGAGCAGTTCAGTGCTTTGACTTTCCCCTGCTATGGGAGAAGAGCAAGGCAAAAACTCAAAAATGATACGCCACGGCATTTTCATGCTCAGGCCACGGATGTGATTTATACGGCTTGGCCGGATAGTTAATCTCCACACTCCGGCGGCGGAAATCACTCGGGCTGACCCCCACCCGTTTACGGAAGACCCGCGAGAAATACAACTGATCGTCATATCCCACCACGCGGCCAATCGTCGCGATGGATTCCTGCGTCGTCTGTAATAAAAGTTTGGCGCGGATCACCCGCTGATCTTCGCGCCAGCGCAGGATGTTGATCCCGACCTGTTCACGGAATAAATGCGCCAGCCGCGATGGTGAGAGGCAAACATGGCGGGCGACTTCATCGATACGCAGCTCACCCGCCAGATTGCCGGTAATAAACTGGCAGGCTTCGATGACACGTGGGTCCATGATTTTCTGCGGACTCTGCGGATCTTCTTCCATGGCACGCAGCAACAGACGTTCCAGCAGATTCATCCCCAGCTCTTCGCAAAAACGTCGCCCCGATTTTTGCGTTTGTTCGATGTTGGCAAACAGACGGTCAAATTCCAGCAACAAGGTATTATTCGGTAAAGAAAGACGCCCGACATCGCGGGTTTTGGTGTGCCATTCCAGCCAGTCTGCCCAGTAGGCGCGCGGGCGGAAATACACCCAGCGATGATACCAGGAGTCGGCGTTGGCAGAACGACTGTAAAGATGGCGGGCTTTCGGTGGGAATAACAGCAGATCACCGGGATTGCAGTAGAACGTGTCTTCGCCGTCGAAGACTTTACCCTGCCCCTTCACCGTCAAATTAAGAATGTAGCCTTTCATTCCACCCGGACGGTCGATGGCGAAATCCAGTGGCCCGTCAGCAAGGATAGGTGTCATACCGGCGACCAGATAGGCATTGAAACTGTAACCCGGTAACAGCGGATTTTGCTGCTGATCCTGAATCATACGGTGATACATCGAACCTCCTGAAACTTCACTGGACTATGGACTTTTCATCTATTCTAATCGGCAGTGAAAACGCTGCCAGTAAAGGTTGCTAAATTGTGAACAACCACGCGTTTTTTCGGCATTTAACCCGTAATAGCGTTAAATGCCGCGTGATGATTGCGTGAAAGCGTTATCACAAAACCAGATTAAACGGTCTTTTTCGCTTTCTGTTTGTAGCGGTCGAAGATAACTGCCGCCAGCAGGATCAAGCCACGAACCACATATTGCGAGAACGGAGAAATGTTCAGCAGGTTCATGGCATTTTCCACGGTACCCAGAATGAGGATCCCGGAAACCACATAGGAAATTTTACCGATACCGCCTTTCAGGGAAACGCCACCCAGTACGCAGGCAGAGATAACGATCAGCTCGAAGCCCAGTGAGGTCATCGGCTGGCCGCTGGTCATACGTGACGCCAGAATGATCCCCGCCGCCGCTGATACCAGCCCGGACAGCACGAAGATGATGATTTTCGTTCGCACCACCGGCACACCGGCCAGACGCGCCGCATCTTCATTACCGCCAATCGCCAGCGTGTTACGCCCGAAGGTAGTTTTGTTCAGCAACAGACCAAAGATGATCAGACAGCCGACCGTCAGCCAGATGGGTGCAGGCAGCCCCAGCCAGTTGGCATAACCGAGGGTGAAGAAACGTTCGTCTTCGATGCCCACCGCTTTACCGTCAGAAATGATGTACGCAAGACCGCGCACAATCTGCATAGTGGCAAGCGTGGTGATCAGCGCATTGATTTTCAGACGGGCGATAACAAAACCGTTGAGCAAACCGGTCAGCATCCCGAGCAGTAAACCGGCAGCAACGCCGATCCACAGGCTTTCGGTCATGTTGATCACCACGGCGGTGGTAACGCCCGCACAGGCAATCACCGATGCAACAGACAGATCGAAGTCACCGGAAGCCAGACAGAACAGCATCCCGCAGGCCACCATGCCGGACATCGAAATCGCCAGCCCCAACCCTTTCATGTTGATGAAAGAACTGAAGTTTGGCACGAAAATGGTACAGGCGATAAACAGCACGGCGAACACCACTAACATGCCGTAACTGTCCCAGATACGCATCAGACCCTGGCCGCCGCGTGAGGCTGCTGAAGGTTGATCCGGTTTGGCTGAATTGGTTGTCATACTCGACATAATATTTTTGCTCCTCAGTCAGGCAGCGTCATGGGCAGAATCAAGAACTGGCGTGCGCAACATAGCGAGACCCAGCGCTTTTTCTTCGGTGGCGTCGTCATGCAACAGTTCGCCGGAGATTGCGCCTTCGCGCATCACCACCACCCTGTCGGCCAGACCCAGCACTTCCGGTAAATCACTGGACGCAAACAGCACCGCAATGCCTTGTTTTGCCAGTGAATAAATCACATTATAAATTTCATGCTTGGCGCCAACGTCGATACCCCGCGTTGGTTCATCCAGCAAAATGACTTTCATTTCTTCCGACAACCAGCGGCCCAGAATGGCTTTTTGCTGATTGCCCCCTGAAAGGTTCATGATCAGTTGCTGGTCGCTGGGGGTTTTGATATTCAGCGCATCGATATGTTTACGCGCATTTTTCGCTTCCCAGGCGTTGTTGATCAGGCACCCTGCCTTCACCGTTTTGCGACGGGCGCTGATGTTGATGTTGTCGCGCACCGAGTGCACAGGAATAATGCCGTCAGCTTTGCGGTCTTCCGGACACAACATGATGCCCTGGCGGATCGCATCTGCCGGTTTACGAATATTCAGCGCTACACCGTCCAGCCGGACGGTACCGCCGGTAATACGCGTACCACCAAATAATCCTTTCATCAGCTCACTGCGCCCTGCACCCACCAGCCCGAACAGGCCGACGATTTCGCCCTGACGTACCGTCAGGCTGACCGGCGTTCTCACGCCCGGTGCTTTCACCTCATCCAGTTCAAGGCGAATTTCGCCGTGCGGACGCGGCGCGTAACCGTAAATGTCATCGAGATTACGGCCAACCATCGCCTGCACCAGCTTGCTGTTATCCACCTGCGTCATGTCGTCAAAGGTGCGAACGTAACGTCCGTCTTTGAAAACGGTGACGGCGTCACTTAATGCAAAGATCTCTTCCATACGATGTGAGACATATAAAATCACACGCCCTTCCGCCCGTAACTCACGGATAACACGGAACAATTGTTCAATTTCGCGTGCAGAAAGCGAACTGGTAGGTTCATCGAATGCAATAATTTTGGCATTGCGCGCCAGCGCCTTGGCAATTTCCACCATCTGCCACTGGCCGATGGAGAGATATTTCAGCGGTGTATCGGGGTCGATATCCAGCCCGAGATGTTCAAGCTGAAGTTTGGCTTCGTAACGCAGCAATTTACGGTTTACAAAACCGTGTTTGCTCGGCAACTGCCCGAGATAAATGTTCTCTGCTACCGTCATTTCCGGCACCAGATGGAGTTCCTGATAAATGATCGCCACACCGGCATCGAGCGCATCCGTGGTATGGCTGAACGCGACCGGCTGGCCTTTGATATGAATATTGCCCTGGGAAGGCTGATAGTTCCCGCTGAGGATCTTCAGCAGGGTGGATTTCCCCGCTCCGTTTTCGCCCATCAGCGCATGAATTTGTCCGGCGTAACAATTGAATGAAATACCGTCCAGCGCTTTCACGCCCGGAAAAGTTTTGCCAATGTCATGGAATTCCAGATACGGCCTGGCCGCATCAAACTCCGTCAGTGACGGTGTCAGCAAAGGCGTCTTATTATCGAAAGATTGCTGAGTCATAGTGGCTACCTGGAAGTTGAGTAAGTATGGATGCACGCCACTGCAAAGCAGAAAACAGTTCAAACTATTTAAAACTGTCGTCCGTTCTGCAGCAGCGTCTCTCCCCTTCATACTTCAAGTCGCAGATGCGTTGGCTACGCTTACTCACCCGAATCACTTACTTATGTAAGCTCATCGGGACTCGCTCACTTGCCGCCTTCCTGCAACTCGAATTATTTAGGGGTATTGCTTGTTTCAACCACATCTGAAGATCACATAAGACCTTTTTTCTTCAGCTCTTCTTTGAAGTTGTCGCGGGTAATCAGGACAACATCCGTCACTTCGGTAAATTTCGGTGGTTCAACGCCTTTGGTAACCCATTCATTCAGCATCTGGATACTTTTGTAACCGTGGATATCCGGGCTAGGTAACAGGGAACCGTAGAAGCCAGTCTGGGCGCTTTTTGACAACTCATTCACTGCATCCACACCGTTGATGCCGATGCCGATCACGTTAGCCGCTTTAAAGCCCTGACCTTCGGTTGCACGCACGCCACCCAATACGGTGTTGTCGTTCATGCCGATGATCAGCCAGTTTTTCACTTCAGGATGTTGCACCAGCAGGGAGTTACCGGCATCCAGTGCGCCCGGGATGTCGTTAGATTTAGTCGGGACTTTGTAGATTTGTTTTTCCGGGAAACCGGCAGCTTTCAGTGCCTCCATTGAACCGGAGGTGCGGCGGCGCGCCGTATCGAGTTCATCGGCAGTAATGGCCATCACGCCGGTATCAGCGACTTTCCAGCCACGTTTTTGCATTTCTTTGTACAGTTCCTGCCCCTGACGTTCGCCGATTTTGGTCGCGGCCATCATGACTAATGGCACTTCTTCCATTGGCTTGCCTTTGGCATTCACAAACTGGTCATCCACCTGGATCACTTTCATGTCATAGCTGCGCGCTTTCGCCATGATGGCAGGGCCGAGACGCGGATCCGGCGTACAGATGACAAAGCCTTTCGCCCCGTTGGCCGCCAGGCTGTCGATTGCATTCAACGTTTTTTCACCATCCGGCACGGCGATTTTAATGACGTCGAAGTGGAGATCCTTACCGGCTTTATCTGCGAACCGCCATTCAGTCTGGAACCACGGCTCTTCCGGCTGTTTAACCAGGAAGCCCAGCTTCGGATTCTCGGCTGCCATAGCTGAATGTGACATAAGGGCAGCTAACCCGACCGCCGCTAATGCCTTAGTGAATTTATGCATGATGTTCTCCGACTTTTATTGTTGTTTTTCACAATCACAGTCTTAAATCTGGTGGTTTGCCGCAATCGTGAAAACGTTATCAGTAGCGTAAAGAAACAAAGTGAAAGTGCGGCGAAGTCCAGTTTATAGAGGATTTGCGTCACACTCTCTTGTAAGACGGGTTAAGTTTTAGCGGTAATTTTGCAGCGGAATGTAGAGCGCTATCACACGGCGGGAAAACAGCAGGTTTGTGCATAGATATAGCGATTTTAGCCAAACGCTAACATTTGACCAACCTCACAGAAACATCATTGGGAGCAGATTTGTGCATACTTCCAGCTAACGCCTCCTCACTCACTTTTTTGCATCCTCCTACTGTTAGAGCAATTCGATTCGCCGCCGTAATGACTACGGCAAACCTGAAGGAGTGAGAAAGAATGACGCAAGGTGCGATTGCTCTTGGTCTTGATTTTGGCAGCGATTCCGTCCGTGCCCTGGCTGTGGATTGTCAGACCGGTGCCGAGATGGAAACCGATGTGGTTTATTATCCGCGCTGGAATGAAGGTCGCTATTGTGATGCGGCAATAAATCAGTTCCGCCATCACCCGCTCGACTATATAGAGGCAATGGAACAGGCGATTAAAAACGTAGTGCAACGGCTGGGCAGCGAGCGTGCTGCGCGCGTGGTGGGTATCGGCGTCGATTCCACCGGCTCAACCCCCGCTCCTGTCGATGAGGAAGGCAACATTCTGGCGCTGAAAGCGGAATTTGCCGAAAACCCGAATGCCATGTTTGTGCTCTGGAAAGATCATACGGCAATAGAAGAAGCGGAAGAGATCAACCGTCTGTGTCGCAGCGGCGATTTCCCCGACTATTCCCGCTATATCGGCGGCGTTTATTCCTCAGAATGGTTCTGGGCGAAAATCCTGCACGTTTCCCGTGCTGATGCTGCGGTTAAACAAGCAGCCGCGTCATGGGTTGAATTGTGCGACTGGGTGCCCGCCCTGCTTTCCGGCACCACCGCACCGGACAAAGTGGTGCGCGGACGTTGCAGCGCCGGACACAAAATGCTCTGGCATCCGTCATGGGGCGGCCTGCCACCAAAAGCGTTCTTTGCCGCCCTCGATCCGCTGCTGGTTGAACATCTGCCCTATCCGCTGTTTACCGACACCGTCACCGCCGAACAGGCTGTTGGCACACTGACACCTGAATGGGCAGAACGTCTTGGCTTACCCGCCAGTGTGGTGCTTTCGGGCGGCGCATTCGACTGCCATATGGGGGCAGTCGGCGCGGGCGCACAGCCTTATACGCTGGTCAAAGTGATCGGCACCTCTACCTGCGACATCCTGATCGCCGATAAAGAACGCGTAAACGACCGTGCTATCGCCGGGATCTGCGGACAGGTGGAAGGCAGCGTCGTGCCGGACATGATCGGGATGGAAGCCGGACAATCCGCTTTCGGCGACATGTACGCCTGGTTCAGCCGTCTGCTGAGCTGGCCGCTGATTCAGGCCGCCAAAGCCCATCCGGAAATGGCACCGCAACTGACCAGCCTGCAAAAAAATCTGCTGACCGATCTCACTGTGGCCTGGGCCGCTCATCCGAAACTGGATCATCTGCCGCTGGTGCTCGACTGGTTTAACGGCCGCCGTACACCGTTTGCCAACCAGCGCCTGAAAGGTGTCATTACCGATATCAATCTGGGCACAGAAGCACCTGAACTGTTCGGCGGCTTTATCGCAGCGACCGCTTTTGGCGCGCGCGCCATCATGGAATGTTTCGAACAGCAGGATATTCCGGTGGAAAACGTGCTGACGCTCGGGGGCATCGCGCGTAAATCGCCGGTCATCATGCAGGTTTGCGCCGATGTGATGAACCGTCCGTTGCAAATTGTCGCTTCCGATCAGTGCTGCGCACTGGGTGCCGCGATTTTCGCCGCCGTCGCTGCCGGGGAGTTCAAAGATGTTCCTGCCGCACAGGAAAAAATGGCCTGCAGCATCGAACGTACGCTGACACCGGATCCGCAGCGCGTCGCGCAATATCAGCGCCTGTACGAACGTTATCAGCAATGGTGTGCCACGACTGAACCGCTGTTTGCAGCGAAACCGGCGCATTAACCCGTATTTCATCTATCCGATATTCAGGAGTAATAAATGGACGCGTTTAAACATCTCGAAGTGTGGTTCGCCATTGGCAGTCAGCATCTGTACGGTCCGCAGGCATTACGTCAGGTAAAAGAGAACGCCGAGAAGGTGGTCAGTAGCCTGAACAGCGAAGCCGGTTTGCCGATAAAACTGGTGCTCAAACCGCTGGTGACCACGCCGGACGAAATCACCGCATTGTGCCGTGAAGCCAACTATGACAACGCCTGCGTGGGCATCATCACCTGGCTGCATACCTTCTCGCCGGCCAAAATGTGGATTGCCGGGCTGAGCATCCTGCATAAGCCGCTGATGCAGTTCCATACGCAATTCAATGCTGAAATCCCATGGGAAACCATGGACATGGACTTCATGAACCTGAACCAGACCGCGCATGGTGGCCGTGAATTCGGCTTCATCGGTGCCCGTATGCGTCAGCAACACACCGTGGTAGCCGGTCACTGGCAGGACGGTGAATCTCACCGCCGTATCGCCCAGTGGATGCGCGTTGCTGCCGCCAAAAACGAAAGCCAGCACCTGAAAGTGGCACGTTTTGGCGATAACATGCGTGAAGTTGCTGTCACCGAAGGCGATAAAGTCGCCGCCCAAATCCAGTTCGGCTACAGCATCAGTGCCTACGGAATTGGTGATTTGGTCAGCGTAATCAACGAAGTCAGCAAAGGCGACATCGATACGCTGGTGGAAGAATATGAAGCCACCTATCGCCTGACGGATGCGGTAAAAATTAACGGCGAACGTCGTGAAAACTTGCTGGATGCTGCCAAAATTGAACTTGGTATGACCCGTTTCCTCGAACAAGGTAAATTCGGGGCATTCACGACCAACTTTGAAGATCTGCACGGCATGAAACAACTGCCCGGGCTGGCAGTCCAGCGTCTGATGCAGAAAGGCTACGGCTTTGGTGGCGAAGGTGACTGGAAAACGTCTGCCCTGCTGCGCATCATGAAAGTCATGGCCAGCGGTCTGAAAGGCGGCACTTCTTTCATGGAGGATTACACCTACCACTTCAAACCAGGCAGTGATCTGGTGGTGGGCTCGCACATGCTGGAAGTGTGTCCGTCGATTGCCAAAGAAGAGAAACCGCTGCTTGATGCGCAATATCTCGGCATAGGCGGTAAAGCGGATCCGGCGCGTCTGATTTTCTCCACACCGGCAGGTCCGGCGGTCAATGCCAGCGTCATCGACATGGGCGACCGCTTCCGTCTGCTGGTCAATCTGGTGGATACCATCGAACAGCCACACCCGCTGCCAAAACTGCCGGTTGCGCGCGCTATCTGGAAAGCCCAGCCATCACTGGCAACAGCGGCAGAAGCGTGGATCCTCGGCGGCGGCGCGCACCATACCGTGTTCTCTCAGGCACTGGATATTGACGCGCTGCGGTTATATGCGGAATTTTCCGGGATTGAATTGCTGGTGATCGATAACGACACGACGTTGCCGGACTTCAAGAATCAGATCCGGTGGAATGAAGTTTATTACAAACTTTGCAGTCGCTGATTTGTTTGCTCCTCCCACTTCAAAGAGCAGTTTTTTCTTTGCTCCTCCCCCTGCGAAGGGGGAGGCCGGGAGGGGGTTTTAAAGCCAAACACGCTGTCAAAGTACACTTCAAGTCTTTGATTTTTCCTTAATACCCCACCCCAACCCTCCCCTTCGCAGGGGAGGGAGTCGCCCCAGCCAGTCTTCACATTTCTTAAGCATCCCCGACAAGAACGAACAGAAACTGTCATCCGTCCGTCACATTCCCCCTTTACCCTCACCTGCACTAATAAGTCCCAAAGAGGATAGTACCAACCATGATCATTCCAGCTACAGCCAGCGGGAATGCGCCTTCGCGCATGTCTTCTCCCCCCGCGATCTCTGTCCATCAGGTGTCCCATTTCTTTGGGAGCAACCCGGTACTCAATCACGTCAATTTATCCGTGCCGGAAGGCACGATCCTCGCCCTGCTTGGCCCTTCCGGCTGCGGAAAAAGTACTCTGCTGAAAATGCTGGCGGGATTACTCCATCCTGCGTCAGGACAAATCAGCTTCGATGGTGTCACTGTCGCCAGCGGGAAAATCAGTCTGCCACCGGAAAAACGCAATCTCGGCATGGCCTTTCAGGATTATGCCCTGTGGCCGCACATGACCGTGCGCCAGAACGTCGCGTTTCCGTTGCAGATGCGCGGCATCCGCGGTGCGATACAGCAGGAGAAAGTGATGGCGGCGCTGGAGCGCGTCGGACTGGCGGATTTTGTCTCCCGCCGCCCTGCCGAACTTTCCGGCGGTCAGCAACAGCGTGTGGCCCTCGCCCGCGCCATTGTGGCTGAGCCACGCATTTTGCTGTTCGACGAGCCGCTGTCGAATCTTGACCGCGACCTGCGGGAAAGCCTGTGCGAGGAAATGGCAACATTGTTGCGCCAGCTCGGCACCACGGCGGTGTATGTCACCCACGATCAGCACGAGGCTCACGCACTCGCTCACCGCATTGCGCGCATGGACAAAGGCGCGATCGCCAGCATTGACCAGATTGACCCTTCCGTTGTTTCACCTTTTGTTGCTTAACCTTTGATGGAATGAAAATGATGACCCGCACACACAACAAAACCTCCAAAACGTTTTCCCGTACCAAAACAGGCGTAATGACAGCAATGACTCTTTCTCTCGCAATGGCGGCAGGCAACGCTCAGGCACTGACGCTCTACACCGCCGGGCCGGGCTCGCTGGCAAAAAAACTGGCGGCAGGCTATGAAAAACAAACCGGCGTAAAAGTCGATGTGTTCCAGGCAACAACCGGCAAAGTGATGGCTCGCCTGGAAGCCGAACAGGCCAACCCGCGGGCCGATATACTTATCTCAGCATCCTGGGATACCGCAACCGATCTCGAACAACGTGGCTGGTTGCTTGAATACCAAAGCCCCAATGCGGCACAGGTTCCCGCGCAGTTTAAAACCCCCTATTACGTCGCTCAGGGTATTTCCGCACTGGGCATCGTCTGGAACACAAAAAGTGGGACGACCGAGCCTAAAGACTGGGGCGATTTAGCCAAACCGGAATTCAAAGACAAAGTGACCACGCCGGATCCGTCTCTCTCCGGGGCGTCTCTGGATTTGCTGATCGGTCTACAAAATGCCCACGCGCAACAGGCCTGGAAACTGTTTGAGGATCTGAAAGCCAACGGCATGATTATCGCCGGACCCAACGCACAGGCGCTGACGCCGGTCTTACAGGGCGCGAAAGCTGCGGTATTTGGCGCGGTTGATTATGTGTCTTACGCCAGTATGCAGGACGGTGAATCGGTCAAAGTGATTTTCCCGAGCAGCGGAACGGTTATCGCCCCGCGCCCGATGATGATCCTCAAATCCAGCCAGCAGCCCAAAGAAGCCAAAGCCTTTATCGATTACGCGCTGTCGCCTGAAGGCCAGAAACTGGTCGCCGATGCCTGGCTGATGCCGGCCCGTACGGATATCGACGCCAAACGCCCGCTGTTTAAATCGCTGAAATTATTACCGGAAGCATCACAGGCTTCCGCATCACGTAAAGACGTTCTCGACCGCTTCGCGAAACTGTTCGGACAGCAATAATCCCTTCCCGGGCTGTTTGAAAAAGCAGCCCGCTTCTGAGATTTAATCAATGAATAGAAATGCTTTCCTGCCGGGCATGACGGGCATTGCGCTGTTACTGCTGGTCGCGGTGCCGGTCAGTTTTGTGATTTTACAGGCGGTCTTTCCGCATCTGGATGCCGGCAGTTATTCGGCACCGTTCAGTGCATTTTATCGTGTTTTCCAAGAACCTCAGTTACGTGAACTGTTCGCGACAACATTAAAAGTCGGTCTGGGCGTGGCGATATGCAGCGGCCTGATTGGCATTCCATTAGGTGCCTTGCGCGGCCTGTTCGTGCTACCCGCCGCCGCGCTGTGGGACATCCTGTTTCTGGTGCCCTTCCTTTTACCGCCGTATATTGCCGCGCTGTCATGGATGATGGCGTTACAGACCCACGGTTATGTCCAGCAACTGCTGCCGTGGCTGCATCTGAATGATTTTTTGTTTTCGCTGCCGGGCATGGTGATGGTGATGACGCTGAATGTGTTTCCGGTCGTGTATTTCGCGGTATCGCGCAGCATGGCCGCCAGCGGCAGTCGTCTGGCAGATGTTGCGCGTATTCATGGTGCGGGTCCGTGGCGGGCATTTTTGCGCATCACTTTACCCATGGCGTTACCGGCAATGGCCTCCAGTTTGTTACTGGCGTTTACGCTGTCGATTGAAGAATACGGCGTGCCCGGCGCGCTGGGTTCGCGCAGCGGCATTCTGATGCTCACCACCGGCATCGAACAGCGCCTTGCCGACTGGCCGATCGACCTGCCCGGCGCGGCAGTGCTGTCGCTGATGCTGGTAGCAATTGCGCTTTGTGCGTACAGCGTTCAGCGTGCAGTGCTGGCGGGCAAGAATGTGGAAAGCGTGACCGGCAAACCGGCGGACGTGAAACAAAAAACGCCGGGAGTCTGGACAATTCCGGTGCTGATGTTGTTTACAGCGGTGGCAGTGATTGCCGTCGCACTGCCGATTGTCTCCACACTGGCCACGGCGTTTTCCCGCACGTTGTCCGGCGGGCTGTCGTGGCAGAATCTGACCTTCCGCCACTTCAGTAATCTGTTTGCCGCGCACGGCGACGCGCTGAGTGCGCTGTCGACCAGCCTCAGTCTGGCGCTGGGTACCGCGCTGATCGCCGGGGCGACCGGCTTTCTTGCCTCGTGGCTGGTAGTGGCACGAAAAATTCGCGGTGCGGCGGTTATCGACGGTTTATCGCTGTTACCGGCAGCATTGCCGGGGATTGTGGTGGGTGTCGGTCTGATTCTGGCCTGGAACCGCAGTTTCTGGCCGGTGACGCCGTACAACACCTGGGGAATTCTGCTGCTGGCTTACTGCTGCCTGTTGCTGCCTTATCCGGTGCGTTATGTCAGCGCCGCGTTGAAGCAGATTGGCGGCAATCTGGACGCCGCCGCACGGGTGCACGGTGCCACGGCGGCGCAGACATTGCGTCTGATCCTGCTGCCGCTGGTATTTCCGAGCCTGCTGGCATCAATGATGATGGTTTTTGCCGTGGCGTCACGGGAACTGGTGACGTCCCTGCTGCTTTCACCGGCGGGCGTACAGACCGTATCGGTGTATGTCTGGCGTCAGTTTGAACAGGGTTCGGTGGGCGACGGGATGGCGATGGCGTCGGTTGCAGTGCTGCTGAGCCTGACGCTGATGTTGATTGCGGTCAGGCTGCAACAACGGCCCCCGGCTTAGCTTTCCCGCTGCGGTTCAGCGTGCGGGCGGTCACCGGAGGGGATCAGCAAACCGGCGGCGACTGCCAGTAGCGAAATCACTGCAGACACCACAAATACCCAGTGCAGCGACGCCGCCACGCTGTCGGTCAGAGCACCCAGTTGCTGGCTATCCATTGCGCTGCGGGTGGCTTTCTCCATCAACAGCTGTACCGGATCGTTTACCTGCGGCAGACGATATTGCAGATTCAGATTCAACGTTGCGCCAAGCACCGCGGTGCCAATGGCGGAACCCAGCATACGGGTAAAGAGTGTTGAGGCCGTCGCGATGCCGCGGATAGCCGGTTCAACGCTGTTTTGCACCGAGACAATAAAGGTGGTATTACACAACCCCATGCCCGCGCCAATCGAAAATGCCGCCAGACGCGCCATCCACAAACCGGACGATGGCGAAAGCAGCAACAGCGCCAGACTTCCGCCGACCAGCAATAATCCGCCAATGACCGCCGTTGCACGGTATGAAGTCGCCTGCATCAGACGGCTGCTGAACATGCTCGCCAGCGGCCAGCCAATCGACATCAGCGCCAGCGTGGTGCCCGCCTGTAACGGCGTTCCGCCGAGTACGCCCTGCACATAGGTTGGCAAAAATGCGCTGATACCCATCATGGTGGCGCCAATGATCAACCCGCCAACATTTCCGGCAATAATCACTTTGCTTTGCCACAGCGCCAGCGGGAACAAAGGCTCCGGCGTTTTACGCTCCTGGCGGATAAGCAGCCATGCGCTGCAAACGGCTAATGCCATCAGTGCCAACGCCCAGTAACCCAGCACTTCAGCCTGCAACAGCGCCAGGAGTAAGGCCGCGACAGAAAGGGTCAGATAACCGGTACCGGCCAGATCCAGCTTATGTGGTTTACGCTGTCCGTCCGGCGGCAGGTATTTCACCAGAATGATCATCGCCACCAGGCCGACAGGCACGTTCACCCAAAACACCACCGCCCACGGGAAATGGGAAACAATAAACGCTCCCATCAGCGGGCCGACAATCGCCGAAACGCCCCATACGCTGGACAAATATCCCTGCGCTTTTGCCCTTTCCTGCGGGCCGTACACATTGGCAATCAGCGTGGTGGCTATCGGCGTGATTGCCCCTGCACCCAGTCCCTGCAGGGCACGAAAGCCGATCATCCAGCCAAGCGAAGGGGCGAATCCGCACAGAACAGAGCCGATCAGAAACAGCGTGGTACCGATGAAAAACATTTTCCGGCAACCATACAAATCCGCCAGCCGCCCGTAGATGGGTACGCTGATCGCCTGCGTCAGCAGATAGACGGCGAACACCCAACCGAGCAGCGAGAACCCACCCAGATCGCCAATAATGGTTGGCATCGCCGTCGCGACAATGGTCACTTCTACGGCGGCCATAAACATCGACAACATGCAGGCGGCAAGGATTAGAGGTCGGTGAGAAGATTTAACAGCAGACTTTACTTCAGGATGATTGACGGCCATGTTCTTTGTTTTCTTTAGCATTGTTTTGATGAGTGCACGCAGGCAGATACCAAATTATAGACAAAAAAGAGGCGCCGGGTTTGCACACAGCGCCTGTTAAGGACAGTTTAATTATGACAACATCAGTTATAAGTGTTGACTAAAAAAAGATGATTTATTGAGAAAGCGATTATGCGTCCTCTGGCCTGAATAAATGGATGGGTAAAGTGAGGCGTACGGGGGCTAATAAGTTGGAAAAAGCCAATGAGCGGGAGGGAGCAAAATGTCCACTACCATTAGTCCAGCGCGTCAGTCGCCCGGCACTAAATACGAGCTCACCAGCGAAATAAACTCCGCGTTCCCTTTCTATTATCACTCCCCCTTTTTTATGTTCACAGATACCCGTAAGAGAAGTATGTCCATGGACATTTTGATAATCTGCCTTGCCGCAAATAACAGCCCCCGGAGCATCATCCATGATAGCAAACACCCAGCCACCTCCATTTGGTACAAGGGTGCGTTGAGGATCCATTATATTAACAAGTTTATAATTTCCCGCCGCCTGACGGATAACTTCATAAACATATAACGGATTAGCGGGTTCCTGATCGACACATTTAGGGTCGATCACTTTCATCATTTTGCGTTTAAGCAACATGCTGTTCAATTTTGAATATTGCTGTTTTTCAGGCACTTAATTCCATCCATGATAAATTTTAAAAAACCGTCAGCCTCATACTTTAATCACCATTTCCAGGTTAAAGCTGGACAGGTCGATAAACTTCGCCATATCGCGGCTTTCCGCACGAGGTAAATACGGAATTTCACCGAGCAGCGGTGCGGAAATATTGACGCTGAGCGCATCAATCGTTTCCTGGTAATGAGCCAGACAGGGATTAATGCGGTTCGCCACCCAACCAAGCAGTGGTAAACCATCCGCAATAATCGCCTGCGCGGTTAATAACGCATGGCTGACACAACCTTCCTGAATACCTACCACTAATACTACCGGCATATTTTGCTGGCGGACCCAGTCCGAATATAAAAGATGCGGTGTGATCAATGTTCTCCAGCCGTCGCACCCTTCCACTACAACGGAGTCAGCCTCCTTACGCATGAAATTAAGACCGTTAGTCATTATTTCAAAAACATTTTCAGGGACCTGGCTGGCATAAATATCTTCATCAGCTAATGCCAGCGGAGTTATTTTATTAAAAGGATAAGAAATTGAAGATGACTGCTGGAGCGTTACCGCATCTTTATTTCGAACCCCGTCGGCCAGCTCCTGACTGCCTGTTGCAATAGGTTTATAGCCTAAAACGCAGCGATCCTGCGCGGCTAAAGCCTGAAGCAAGGCACGTGTGACAATGGTTTTACCTACACGGGCATCCGTACCCGTGACGAAAAAGTGCGTTAACATGGAATTCAGGCTCCGGGATCTCTCCGTCTTATTGAAAGATAGTCTCCGGTAAGAACACACCGCCAGAGACAAAGTCACGACAGAAAGTCTAGGCGATGCGGGATGAGAGCGGTTTGCGTTAGCGCAATGTTTTGTTGACTGTCCATGCAGTTAATGCCGAGGGCTTATATTTTTTTATTTACCAACACAGGTTAATGATATATCCCAATTAATGGGAATTATGACAGGGCGGCAAGGAAGAAAGTCCCGATGCGCTGACGAAGATCAAGGATTCGGGCGAACAAATGCAGCCAATGCAGAAGTAACTTCAATTTTGCAGGATATTAGCCTTGCAGTAATTTAATTAACAGGGATCCGCTATATAACGCATCTTTCACTAACGCCGCGCCGGGCATCGTTCCCTGATTATAGAATTGTGTCGATTCAAGTTTGATATTTTCGCTATAGGCGGGAAGCGATTGCTGCTGAATACAGGACATTATCGCGGGATGGAGAATATCCTGAGATAAATTCAGCGGTGAGCCGATCAGCACTTTCTCCGGATTAAACAGATTAACCATGATCGCCAGAATGCGTCCAACGCTTTGTCCGACGCTGATGATCACATCACGCGCTAGCTGATCGCCACGGTTTGCTGCATCACACACGGCCTCGATAGTCAGCGACACACCATGCAGTAAGCTGGCCGGAACCGGGACCGTTAACCGCTGACGAACCAGATCAAGAATGCTGTCAGTGCTGGCGACAGTTTCAAGGCAACCGTGATTGCCGCAATAACAGCGCTTGCCGTAAGGATCGACCTGCGTATGGCCGATTTCCGCCACACTGCTGCTGCCCGCGTGCAACACGCGCCCGCCCGTGATCACCCCGGCTCCGACGTTGTGATCAATCACCACCTGTACCACATTTTTACAGCCCCGGGAGGCACCGTATAGCAACTCGGCCAGCGTCCAGGCACCGATATCGTGCTGCACATACACCGGCAAACCGGTGTGCTCAGACAGCGTGTCGCCCAGCGGCATATCAAACACGTCATGATAAAACGGCATGCGGTGCACAATGCCACGCCGTGCGTCGATCATGCCCGGTAAGGTAATGGCGATGGCGGTGAGACGTTCGAGTTTGCGCTGATGACGGATAAAAAACTGATCGATTTCCGAAATAATACGTTTAAGCAGAGGTTGCGACGCCTGTTCCGGCAGCGGGAGGACTTCTTCTACCACCAGTTTACTGCTGAGATCACGCAGACCCAGGGTAATGGAACCGAGGCTGATACGTGCTGAAAGATAATGCCAGGCCTGCGTATCGAGCGCTAAACCAATGGCCGGACGCCCGCGGCTACCGGGATCCTGAAATTCAGTTTCCAGCACCAGATGCGCCTGGATTAACTCACGAACTATCTTGGTGATACTGGCAGGAGCCAGTTGTGCTTTTTTTGACAATTCAATGCGCGAAATAGGACCAAACTGATCTATCAGGCGGTACACAGCACCGACATTGGTTTGTTTTATCTGATCTATATGTCCTGGTTGCCCGTCGGGGATCACTCAAGGAACTCCTGTTATTTTCGCGCTTCAAAATAAAGATTAGGGCTATGTTGGAGTTTTTGTTATATGTCGTCAACTATTTGATTCGTTATGTGATTTGGTGCACAAATTGCGCGAAAACACGCTCAGAATTGACTGGAAATACAGCATCTTCTGACTTCGCCTCCTTATTCTTCGTGTAACAACAAATCCATAAATGCCCGGGCTGCGGCAGTCGCAGGACGCCGTGCGTGATTCACCAGCCAAAGCTCTGTCGTGCCCTGCAGTGTGCCAAATCGCAAATACCTCACCCCTTCAACCTGAATACGCAGATAAGAAGCGGGCAAAATTGACACCCCGAGACCGGCCGCGACCAGGCCGATAATGGTCAGCGGTTCGCCGACTTCCTGAGTGATATACGGCGTGATCCCCTGCACTTTGAGCTGGCCGAGTATATCGTCGTAAAGCGACGTGCCGACATCTTTGGAGAAAAACACAAAAGGCTGATCGGCAAGGTGCTGAAAAGTCAGTTCACCCTCTTTAAGCGCATTCAGCGGATGGTCTTTGTGCACCACAGCAATCAGCGGCTCGGACAGCACAAGATGGTGTTCCAGCTCCTCCGGTAACTCGCCATTACGCATAATGCCCAGATCCAGTTTTCCCTCCAGTAACGGTTCGATCTGCTGCTTGCTGTTGAGCTGCTCAATGCGAATATTGACATCCGGATAGGTCAGACGAAAACGGTGCAAGGTGCGGGAAACACGACGTAAAAACGGTGCCGAAGAGGTCAGCCCGAGGGTCAGATTGCCAGACTCGCCGCGATGAATGCGTGCCGCCTGAGCGGACGCCTCACCGACACGCTGCAAAATCTGCCGGGCTTCCGGCAGAAACGCCTGTCCCGCCTGCGTCAGCCGCACGCTGCGGTTGTTGCGGTAAAACAGCGCGGCGCCGAGATGGGTTTCCAGCGCCTGAATTTGCTGGCTCAGCGGCGGCTGGGACATGTGCAGACGTTCCGCTGCCCGGCCAAAATGCAGTTCCTCGGCAACAGCGATGAAATAACGTAAATGACGCAGTTCGATGTGGTTCATGATGTGGATTAATTCACCAGATTGATACTTTAAACGTATCGTTTTTGACTGATTAATATATTAGACAATAAACCTCGCAGCGTTAAAATTCTTATACATTTTAAAATTAAGTTTTACAGCCCCCGTATTAAGGACTTCCAGTGAAAACCTCCCGGCGGATTTCCGCTGCACCAGCCAGTGATTCAGTTAACGACGACGAGTTAAATCCTGAAACCCCCGTCGCCCGCTCCGGACTTAAAACTCCTTTTATCAAACGTGGTACGCCGCAATTTATCCGCGTCACCCTTGCGCTGTTTTCAGCGGGTCTGGCGACGTTTGCCCTGCTGTATTGCGTCCAGCCAATCCTGCCGGTGTTGTCGCATGATTTCGGCGTTTCACCGGCCACCAGCAGCCTGTCGTTGTCGTTGTCCACCGGTTTAATGGCGATTGGCCTGCTGTTCACCGGGCCAGTTTCTGATGCCGTCGGGCGTAAATCAGTAATGGTGGTGGCGTTATTTCTCGCTGCGGGCTGCACGCTGGTCTGTTCCTTTATGCAAAGCTGGGATGGCATTCTCATCATGCGTGCGCTGATCGGCCTGTCGCTGAGCGGCGTGGCGGCAGTCGCCATGACTTATCTCAGTGAGGAAATCCACCCGAGCGTGGTCGCTTTCTCGATGGGCTTATACATCAGCGGAAATTCTATCGGCGGCATGAGCGGACGTTTAGTCAGCGGCGTGCTGACGGATTTCTTCTCCTGGCGTATCGCCGTTGCCGTCGTTGGTTTCTTCGCGCTCGCGGCGGCAATTATGTTCTGGCGCATTCTGCCGCCGTCAAAACATTTCCGGGCAAGCTCGCTGAAACCACGCAAGCTGCTGATTAACTTCAAGCTGCACTGGCGCGACAGCGGCTTGCCGCTACTTTTCGCCGAAGGTTTCCTGCTGATGGGGAGTTTCGTGACCATGTTTAACTACATCGGTTACCGTCTGCTTTCATCGCCCTACAATCTGAGCCAGGCGATTGTCGGCATTATCTCTGTGGTCTATCTGATGGGTACCTACAGCTCGCCGAAAGCCGGTGCGCTGACCGGTGTTTATGGCCGCGGCCCGGTGCTGATCGGCGCAACAGCGCTCATGCTGCTGGGGATTTTGATCACCGCCTTCTCGCCGGTCTGGCTGATTTTCATCGGTATGATCCTGGTTACCGGCGGGTTCTTCGCCGCCCACTCCGTCGCCAGCGGCTGGATCGGGCGTCGTGCACGCCGCGCAAAAGGACAGGCTTCCTCGTTATACCTTTTCAGTTATTACGCAGGGTCGAGCGTCGCCGGGACGTCAGGCGGATTCTTCTGGCACTCATTTGGCTGGTACGGGATTACCGGGTTTATCAGTTTGATGCTGATTGCCGGTGTCGGTGTCGGCTTTAAGCTGATGAGCTTATCTGAGGCGAAAGCGGTTTAACTGGTTTGCTCCTCACCCTTCGCAGGGGGAGGAGCAAACCCAAAATCTACTCCCCTAATTTCCCCATCCGCCGCTGGCTATCCCCCTCAAACAACTGCATTCGTGCAGTATCAATCTGTACCCACACGCGATCCCCCGGCGCGGCACCCGATCTCACCATGCTGTAAACACTCAGGCTTTCACGGCCAAATTTACCGTGGATCAGTTCGCTCAGACCGGTCGGTTCAATCAGCGTGATGTCCAGCGGCACGGCGCCCGGCGCACCCTCTTCGCACAGCACAATGGCTTCAGGGCGGACACCATAAATCACCTCTGAACCACTTTGCAGATTCATGATTGAAGGATCCACCGGCAGCGTTAATTCCGGCGTAATCCGTAACTGCGGTGCAGAATCACCCAGTTCCAGTGTGCCGTTGATGAAATTCATTGAAGGCGACCCGATAAAGCTGGCAACGAATTTATTGGCCGGTGTGTCGTACAGTTCCAGCGGCGTGCCGACCTGCTGGATCAGGCCATGATTAAGCACCACAATACGGTCGGCGAGCGTCATGGCTTCGACCTGATCGTGCGTCACATAAACAATGGTGTTTTTCATTCTCTGATGCAGGCTTTTGATTTCAATCCTCATCTGCCCGCGTAACTGCGCATCCAGGTTGGAAAGCGGTTCATCGAACAAAAACACCTGCGGTTCGCGCACGATTGCCCTGCCCATTGCCACCCGCTGACGCTGCCCGCCGGAAAGCTCTTTCGGGCGGCGATGCAGCAGCGCAGTCAGCCCGAGGATATCGGCAGCTTTATTTACCGCAGCCTCAATCTCCGCTTTCGGGCGTTTTTGCACTTCGAGGCTGAAGCCCATGTTGCGCGCCACGGTCATGTGCGGATACAACGCATAACTCTGGAATACCATTGAAATGTCACGGTCTTTAGGCGCTACCTGATTCATCAGACGCGAACCAATATGAATGTCCCCCGCCGTCGCCAGTTCCAGCCCGGCGATGGTGCGCAGCAGGGTCGATTTACCGCAACCGGACGGCCCGACCAGCACCACAAACTCGCCGTCTTTAATGGTCAGGTTGATATGTCGCAACACTTCGACATTTTCGTAACGTTTTTGAAGATCGGAAATCGTAATCTGAGCCATAAAATTATCCTTTAACCGCACCCGCAGTCAGCCCCTGAACCAGGTAACGCTGAATGAACGCAAAGAACAGACAGGCAGGAATGAGCGCCAGCACGGCCGCCGCCATCATGTCGCCCCATGAAACCGCGAATTTCGACACAAAACTGAGTAAGCCAACCGGGAACGTCATCACCTCGTTTTTGTTGATGAGCATCAGCGAGAACAACAATTCGCTCCACGCGGCGGTAAACACGAAACCTAACGTTGCCGCCATGCCCGGTAACGTCAGCGGGATGATGACTTTGCGCAGCGCCATAAAGCGGCTGCACCCTTCCAGCATCGCGGACTCTTCCAGATCCTTCGGAATGCTGTCGAAAAACGACTGCATCAGGAACGTGGCAAAAGGGACGTTAAAGGCGGTGTAAATCAGCACCAGTCCCAGCAGGCTGTTGGTCAGGCCGAGCGGTGCCATTACTTTGTAAATTGGCGCGAGGATCATCACCAGCGGGAACATCTGCGTAAACAGCAGCAGCGCGGCCATCACCGTTTTGCCGCGAAAACTGAAACGGGAAAATGCAAAGCCTGCACCGGCAGCAATGATCGTGGTCAGAAATGCCGTGCCGAATGACACAATCAGACTGTTGAAGAAATACAGTGGAAACTGGCTTTCCGTAAACACCCGCTGAAAATGTGTCAGCGTCATCTCACCCGGCCACATCCGCACGCCTTCGCTGTAGAGCAGTTTGTCCGGTGTGATTGAGATTTTGATCAGCCAGTAAATCGGGAACAGCGCGAACACCAGGTAAAACAAAATTCCCAGCCGGTGTCCGCCCTTGCGCAGCCACGCGTTGAATGACAATGCGTTCATATGAGCCTCCTTATTTCAGCAACTGATGGCGGATGCGCAGTAAAACCAGCGCGTAAAGCGTCATCAGCACCAGCAGGAACACCGCCATCGCCGACGCATAACCAAAGTCGAGTTTGCGGTACGCAGTGGTGAAGATGAAACTCGACAGAATCGAGGTGGAATTCGCCGGGCCGCCGTCAGTCATCACCACAATCAGGTCGGCGAAATTCGCAATCCAGATGGTGCGCAGCATCACCGTGATGGCAATCATCGGTGCCAGAAACGGCAGTGTAACTTTGCGAAACTGCTGCCAGCCGGTCGCCCCGTCCATTGCCGCCGCTTCGTACAAATCTTTCGGAATCGACTGCAACGCCGCCAGCAACGTTATGGCGAAAAACGGAATGCCGAACCAGACGTTGGCCACCACCGGGCCGTACAGCGCCAGTTGCGGATCAGACAGAATATTGTACGGCTCGGAAATGATATGCAGATCAGCCAGCCAGTAAGGCAGTACGCCAATCACCGGATTGAGCAACCACGCCCAGGTCAGGCCGGAGAGAAACGCCGGAACCGCCCACGGCAGAAACACCAGCGCCTGCACCCAGCGGCGGCCGGGAAACTCACGGTTGAGCAATAAGGCTAACCCCAGCCCCAGCGCGAACTGCAACACCAGTGAAGTCAGTGTCCAGTTGAAGGTATGGCGCAGCGCAGCATAGAAATGCCGGTCATCAAACATGGTGCGGAAGTTATCCAGCCCGACCCAGCCGGTATCGAAAGGGTTAAGCAACTGGATGTTCTGAAAAGCATAGGAAATGCCGATGGCCATCGGAACAAAGATAAACAGGCCGATCAGCACCAGCGTCGGGCTGAGATAAACCCAGGGTTCCAGCAGCGCCCGCAAACGCGGGAAGCGCGGCACGGCAGCGGTGTCTGGCGGTGAAACTTCCAACATCATGACGCGTCTCCGTTGAGAAGAATATCGAACTCCGGCAGCAGATTCGCGCCGGAGTTATCCGGTTTACTTTTGCGCAGCCAGCCAGGCTTTCTGTTCTTTGGTCAGGTATTTCGCCCAGTCTTTCACCATGCTTTCGGTGTCGTTCTGGCCGAGCAGCGTTTCCTGCGAACTGTCTTTCACAATCACCGAGTTGAAATAGCCCCAGCCTTTGAGGTGCGTTGGCATAGTCAGCGGGATGTAATCCGGGCTATTCAGCTCGGCAAACCAGCCTGCAAACTGCGGCGCGTGGTAATACGCATCCTGCTCTGCGCCCTTATAAATCGGTAAGGTGCCGACAAATTTCGACCAGGTGAGGTTGTTTTCTTTGTTACTGAGGAAGGAAATCAGATCCCAGCTTTGATCCTGATTTTTGCCCTGTTTGAACATCGACCAGCCGGTATAACCGATGGTCGGATAGGCTTTGCCGTTCGGCCCGAGCGGCATTGGCGCGACCGAGAAATCGTCAGGATTCATGCTGTTTTTGATGGCGATCAGCGCGTCCGGATCCTGATCGAGCATTGCGCATTTACCGGAATAGAATCCGGAGACGATTTCGTTAAAGCCCCAGTTGACGCTGTCTTTTGGCGCATAACCCTTCTGGTACATATCCACCAGGAATTGCGCACCTTTAATCGCACCAGGTTTGGTCAGCGTGCTGTTGCCCTCTTTGTCGAAGAAGTCCGGCGAGCCGTTCATCGCCGCCATAAACATCATCCAGGCATTCGTGCCGCCGACGCCGCCGCGCATGCAATAACCGCTGATGCCGTTACCCAGCGCGCTGATTTTCTTCGCATCCGCCATAAACTCGTCCATGGTTTTCGGCGCCTCGGTCAGACCCGCCTGCTGGAAGAGTTTTTTGTTCCAGAACATGGCCCGCAGATAAAAACCGTACGGGATCATGGTGGCGGTGCCGCCGGAAGAACGCGCCATGGTCAGTGTTTTGTCAGTCAGATCCGGCGTGCCCGACCAGCCTTTCAGCCGCGGTTCGAGATCAGCCAGCATGCCGTTACTGGCATACAGCCCTTGCCAGGTGTCCGGCATTTCCACCACATCCGGGTATTGTCCGCTCTGGATCATGGTGCCAAGCTTTTCAAACGCCTGTCCCCACGGCAGCGACACCACGTCGATCTCGACATCAGGGTGCTGCGTTTTGTAAGCGGTTAACATTTTTTGCAGCATTTCAGTACGCGCCGGGCTGGTGATCACTTCCACCAGCGTCAGTTTGGTGGCGGCAAAACTGGCGCAGGAAAACAGGCTGACGCTGAGCGCCAGCAGGCTGAGCACATGACGTTTCGGGTGTCGCATAATCTTGATTCTCCACGGTGAAAAAAGTCGGAACACAGGAACGGTCTTTCAACAAAGGCCTCAGGAACAGGCGCTTTCGATGGCGTTTTTCAGGTCACGCCATAAATCTTCGGTCTCTTCCAGCCCGATAGAAATGCGGATCACGCGGGGCGACACACCGAAATCTATTGCCGAGTTGAATTCGCCCGCCTGATTCAGCACAGAAATGGCTGGCATCACCAGACTTTCGAAACCGCCCCAACTGACCCCCATACGGAACAGATTCAGCGCGTTACAGAACGTCGGAATATCGATGCCTTCGCTCAGCTCAAAGGAGAACAGACCGCTGTAGCCGGTCAGCGTGGAAGTCGGCAACGGGTCAAGACCCGGATGATTCACCTGCGTGATGCGCGAATAGCCCTGCAACCGGCGCGCCAGTTCCAGCGCACTTTCGTGATGCTGGCGCATACGCAGCGGCAGCGTGCGCAGGCCGCGCAGCAGCAGCCAGGCTTCATTGGCAGAAAGTTTGCCGCCTAAAAACGGGCTGATATAACGACTGATGGCGCTGATGCGTTCCTGGCTGGAAATCACCAGCCCGGCGACCACGTCGCTGTGCCCGCTGATGTATTTCGACGCGGAATGAATGACCAGATCGATGCCCGCAGCCAGTGGCTTCTGGAAAATCGGCGACGCCCAGCTATTGTCGATCATCGTTATTACACCGTATTTTTTCGCCAGTTCCGCGATGGCCCGCAGATTTTGTTCGCCCATCACCCAACTGTTCGGGCTTTCGAGATACAGCAGTTTCGCGCCCTGCATCGCCTCTTCCAGCGCGGGCAGTGAACCGCCATCGACAAACTGTGATTCAATCTGAAAACGGGTGCAGAAACCGCGCAGGAAACGGTAGGTGTCCGGGTAGACGTGATTCACGCACACCACTTTATCGCCGGGACCGGCCACGCTGAGAATGGCGTTACTGATCGCCGCCATGCCGCTGCCGAACGCCAGACAGGCTTCGCCGCCTTCCAGTTGCGCCACTTTTTTCTGCAATTCGACGACGGTCGGGTTATCAACGCGGGAATACAAAGCATGGTCGCTGTCGCCGCGGAAACGGGCAATCATGCTGTCATAATCAGTGAAACTGAATAACGAAGACTGATAGATGGGCGGCGAAATCGCTCCGCGATCGTGGCGGGCGTCGTGCACTAAACGGGTGTTTTCCCCTAACTCAACAGGCTGGCTCTTATCATCTTGCTGCATTGATCACTTCCTTCATGTCACGTTCAGTTATGTTCAGAATGTCGTTGCTTAGCCTGCGCGCGTTTTCCGGTTCACGGCGCGCAATGGCTTCAAATAACATGCGATGCAGCGGAAAAGAGTCGCTGAACAGCGCCTGCTCAGGCGGCGATTCAAAAAAGGCATGCAGCAGGTCATAAATGCCGCCGACCATTTGCAGCAGCAGCGGATTATGCGCCGCGCTGTAGATTGCCGCGTGAAACTGCCAGTCTTCTGCCCCGGCGGAACCGACGCTCAGATGGACTTTTTCCATCACATCCAGCCTCTGTTCGATAAACAGCAAATCGCTTTCCGTCGCACGTACCGCCGCCAGCGCGGAAGCCTCGCATTCAATGATCCGGCGCACTTCCAGTGCATGAAGCATGGTGGCTGAGTCATTCTTAAAGCGCAGGGACAGAAAGCTGTCGTTGGCGGTAATTTCAGACTGCAAAAACGTGCCGCTGCCTTTTTTGCGCACGATAATCCCCAGCGCTTCCCAGCGTTTCAGCGCCTCGCGTACGGTGTTACGGCTCACCGCCAGCCCTTCGGCCAGCACGCGCTCAGGCGGCAATTTCTCGCCGATATGGGTGCCGGACTGCGCCACATAGCGGGTCAGTGCATCGAGCACCAGCGTGTCGCTTTGTTGTGGCGCAATCGGATGCAATAAATTTATGTCGCCGTTCATTGGCTTCTCCGCACTTTGGCTTGTGCAAACATCGGCCCTAATTGGCCCAACAACTCAACCTGTGGACCACTTTGCAATTTGTCTGCCAGTTTTAAAAACAACCGTTAAGCGAATGATTTACAGACACAATGAGTAAATTTAATCCCAAACGGGAAAGCAGCGACAAGATCGCGGTGGTGCAAAAACATGGAGTTTTGTTACGACGCTGTGCAGGAAATGTTCTGTGATGTAGCACGGGATGAATTGACGCCCACCCGTGCAAATGATAATTGTTATCATGTAAATTCATCCCGTCAGGCAGGTTGGAATGACACCGAACACTGAATCTTCCGCAGCAGCGTCCTGCTGCATCGTCGGCGGTGGCCCCGCAGGATTAATGCTGGGATACCTGCTGGCGCGAAAGGGAATTGACGTCACCGTGCTGGAAAAGCACAGCGACTTTTTACGCGATTTTCGCGGCGATACCATTCATCCGTCTACACTGGACATCATCTGGCAACTGGGTTTTCTCGACGAGTTCCTCGCCCTGCCGCATCAGCGCGCTGAAAAGCTTTATGGCGAGATCAACGGCCAGGAAACCACGCTGGCGGATTTCAGTCATCTGCCGACGCAGTGCAAATTTATCGCTTTTATGCCGCAGTGGGATTTTCTCAACTTCATCGCCAGCAAGGCTGCGCAACTGCCCAATTTCCGGCTGATTCATAACGCGCAGGTCCTGTCATTGCTGGAGGATAAATGCCAGGTATCCGGCGTTCTTGCTGAAGTGAATGGCGAAACGCAGCATTTTGATGCGGATCTGGTCGTCGGTTGCGACGGGCGTAATTCCATCGTGCGCGAACAGGCCGGGATGGAAATCCGCCGTTATGGCGCGCCACGTGACGTGTTATGGCTGAAAATTCCCAAACGTCCGGATGATCCTCAGTGGTCGATGGGGCATCGCGGGCCAAAGAAAAACTTCATCATGATCGACCGGGGTGATTACTGGCAGTGTGGGTATTCGATCCCGAAAGACAGCCTGGATGCGCTCAAAGCACAGGGTATCGCGCCTTTTCTCGACCTGCTGGCGGAAGTGTCGCCGTTTGAGCGCCAGCGCTTAGCCGACGATATTCTCAGCTGGGAAAACGTACGCTTGCTGGTGATCCGCATCGACCGTCTCAAAGAATGGGCTAAACCGGGTCTGTTGTGCATCGGCGACTCGGCACATGCAATGTCACCGATTGGCGGCGTCGGCGTGAATCTGGCGATTCAGGATGCGGTGGCGACAGCGAATATCATCACTGAACCGCTGAAGGCCGGACGCCTGACGCTGCGACACTTAAAACGTATCCAGCGCCGCCGCGCGTTCCCGACGTGGGCGACGCAGGCATTACAGATTATGATCAGTAAAGCAGGACAGAAACAAAGGAAGCGTGCCCCTTCACGGCTGGAAGCGTGGCTGCGCGGGCGGAAATTTATACCTTTCCTGTTTGGACGCCTCATCGGTGTGGGATTTTATCGGGAAATCCCGAAGCTTTGATTTTTCAGGCAAACGTATTGATGTGCACGGTCAACTCCCTCCCCTGCGAAGGGGAGGGTTGGGGTGGGGTATTAAAGCGAAATTAATAAGTTGAAGTTTGCTCAAACGCGGTGTAAGCCCGTAAAACCCCCTCCCGCCTCCCCCTTCGCAGGGGGAGGAGCCGTACCGAATCCTCTTCTGAACAGGCATCACAAATTTAAATATTCCCCGCTTTTTCATCACCCATAATTGATAAGCGTCATAACGCCCGGTGAACTATTTCGGCAAAGTGCCCGCCTTTCACTTGGATCCAAATTTAATCTCGGGGAATACAATAATGCTGGAATTACTGATCGGGCTGGTAGTCGCCGTCTTTGTCGGCCGCTATATCATTAAAGGCTATTCACCCACCGGCGTTCTGATGGTCGGCGGCTTATTATTGCTGATTATCAGCGCCATCATGGGTCACAGCATCCTGCCGGAAGGCACCAAAAGTACCGGCTGGAATGCGACAGATATCGTTGAGTACGTCAAAATTCTGCTGATGAGCCGCGGTGGCGATCTGGGGATGATGATCATGATGCTGTGCGGTTTCGCAGCCTACATGACCCATATTGGTGCCAACGATGTGGTCGTCAAACTGGCGTCGCGCCCGTTACAGATGATCAATTCACCGTACATTCTGATGGTTGCGGCGTATATTCTGGCGTGTCTGATGTCCCTGGCCGTGTCTTCGGCGACCGGTCTGGGCGTGTTACTGATGGCAACGTTGTTCCCGATTATGGTTAACGTCGGCATCAGCCGGGGCGCGGCGGCGGCGATTTGTGCGTCTCCTGCGGCGATCATTCTTTCCCCTACCTCAGGTGATGTGGTGCTGGCGGCGCAGGCGGCGAATATGCCGCTGGTGGATTTTGCCTTTAAAGTCACCCTGCCGATTTCGATTGCTGCCATCGCGGCGATGGCGGTCGCGCACTTCTTCTGGCAACGCTATCTGGATAAACGCGATACCTCCGTGCTGGCGGATGCTGTCGATTCCAATGCTGACGATGTCATTGAAACCAATGCTCCGGCTTTCTACGCTATTTTGCCTTTCACGCCGATTATCGGTGTGCTGATTTTTGACGGTAAATGGGGACCCAATCTGCATATCATCACCATTCTGGTGATTTGTATGTTGCTGACCGCCCTGATTGAAACCGTGCGTAACCGTAACGGCAAAGCGGTATTCGCCGGACTGGACGTGGCTTATCGCGGCATGGCGGATGCATTCGCCAACGTGGTGATGCTGCTGGTCGCGGCGGGCGTGTTTGCTCAGGGGCTGAGCACCGTCGGGTTCATCAGCAGCCTGATAGGACTGGCGCAAAACTTTGGCTCCGGCAGCATCGTCATGATGCTGGTGCTGGTAGTCATCACCGTGCTCGCCGCCATGACCACCGGCTCCGGTAATGCTTCGTTTTACGCCTTCGTCGAACTTATCCCAAAACTGGCCGCGAAAATGGGCATCAACCCGGAATATCTGGTCATCCCGATGTTGCAGGCATCCAACCTGGGTCGCACTATTTCCCCTGTTTCGGGCGTCATAGTGGCCGTGGCCGGTATGGCAAAAATATCGCCTTTCGAAGTCGTCAAACGCACGTCCGTTCCCGTGCTGGTTGGCCTGATTGTGGTAATTGTCGCCACCGAAATTCTGGTGCCGGTGCATTAAAGCCTTTCTATTTAAATCCCCTTCCTGAGCGAAGGGGATCATTGATCACATAAATACGATAACGAGAATGCCTCTCACAGGTTAAGCTACTGCGCCTTGAAGGTCGGGGAAGTTTCCCTGTGCTGATTTGATAGCAAAACCAGCGTGAGAAAAGCTTTTATGTTGAATAATCCGGGTTATAAACGTATTGGCGGGTGGCTACTGGCCCCGATGGCGTATCTGATTGTGACGCTGCTGAGCGTGGTATTAATGCTGTTTCTGTTTTCAATGGCGTTATTTATGCCGGAATCGCGCGAATATCTCATCACCAACTCCCAGGCATTTACCCTGCAATGGTATTTCTCGGTGGTGACCACGTTAGCGATGGGGTTATTTACCGTCGCGGTATTGCTGCAATTCTGTAAGCGCGCCAGCGTGTTACCCAAAATGTATATTATCTGGTTATTGTGCACAGTACTTCTGGCGGTAAAAGCCTTTGCATTCTCACCGGTTACCGATGATTTGGCCGTGCGTAACTTATTGTTACCTTTATTGGCCGCCGCCGTCTTTGTGCCTTATTTCAAGCGCTCACTGCGGGTAAAAGAAACCTTCACGGAATAACCCTGAGGTTTTTAATGTTTATTATGTCCGGGCAATTGTCATGACCTCTTATTTATTACTTTTTGTCGGCACTGTGCTGGTAAATAACTTCGTACTGGTTAAGTTTCTTGGCCTGTGCCCGTTTATGGGCGTTTCCAAAAAACTGGAATCCGCTATCGGTATGGGTCTCGCCACCACATTTGTGATCACCCTGTCGAATATCTGCTCGTGGATCGTCAACACTTTCGTTCTGATGCCGCTGGGGCTGGTCTATCTGCGCACTATGGCCTTTATTCTGGTGATCGCGGTTGTTGTACAGTTCACCGAAATGGTGGTGCGCAAAACCAGCCCGTCTCTGTACCGCCTGCTGGGCATCTTCCTGCCGCTTATCACCACCAACTGCGCTGTGCTCGGCGTGGCGCTGCTGAACATCAACCAGCAATTCAACTTTATGCAATCTGCGCTGTACGGTTTCGCCGCGTCACTGGGCTTCTCGCTGGTGATGGTGCTGTTTGCCGCTATCCGTGAACGTCTGGTGGTGGCTGACGTCCCCGCACCGTTCAAAGGTTCTTCGATTGCGCTGGTCACGGCTGGCCTGATGTCATTAGCCTTTATGGGCTTCACAGGTCTGGTGAAATTCTAATGTTTGAATTATGGGTAGCGATTGGCGCGCTGACCGCTCTGGCGCTGGTTTTTGGCCTGCTGCTGGGTTACGCCTCGCGCCGCTTTGCCGTGGAAGGCAACCCGGTTGTCGATCAGATTGACGATATCCTGCCGCAAAGCCAGTGTGCGCAATGTGGCTATCCCGGCTGCAAGCCTTACGCCGAAGCGGTCGCCAATGGTGACAACATCAATAAATGCGTGCCGGGCGGCGAAGCCGTCATGCTCAAGCTGGCGACCTTGCTTAACGTTGAGCCGCAGCCGATGGGTGAAGACGCCGCGGCTGCTGTACCGGTGCGTAAAGTCGCCTATATCGACGAGAGCAATTGCATCGGGTGCACCAAGTGTATTCAGGCCTGTCCGGTGGATGCCATCGTGGGTGCCACCCGCGCCGTACACACCGTGATTACTGATTTATGTACCGGCTGTGACCTGTGCGTCGCGCCGTGCCCGACGGACTGCATCGAAATGCTGCCAGTAAAAACCACCACCGCAAACTGGAAGTGGGATTTGAAATCCATTCCGGTTCAGGTCATCCATGCGGAGTAACATGTTTAATCTGTTTGCGGCGCTCAAAAAAGACAAAGTCTGGGACTTCGACGGCGGTATTCATCCGCCGGAAATGAAGACTCAGTCGAGCCACGTTCCGCTGCGCAACGTGCCGCTGCCTGAGCGCTTTATCATCCCCCTTCAGCAACACCTTGGCCCTGAAGGCGAGCTGTGTGTGAAAGCCGGCGACCCTGTGTTAAAAGGTCAGCCGCTGACCACTGGCCGTGGCCGTACCGTGCCGGTTCACGCGCCGACGTCGGGCGTGATCACGGCCATCGAACCGCACATCACCGCGCACCCTTCCGGTCTGAAAGAACTCTGTGTGCTGATTGAAGCCGACGGCCTTGATACCTGGTGCGAACGCGAATTCATTGCCGATTACCGCCAGCTTTCTGCTGATGAACTGAATCAGCGCATCAGTCAGGCCGGTATTGCCGGGCTGGGTGGCGCAGGCTTCCCGACCGCCAGCAAATTAGCCGGTGGCCTGACATCGACCCGCACACTGATCCTCAACGCGGCCGAATGTGAGCCTTACATCACTGCCGATGACCGGCTGATGCAGGAACATGCCATGGAAATTCTCCAGGGCACGCGCATCCTCTGCCACATGTTGCATCCTGAACGGGTGCTGATCGGCATCGAAGACAACAAACCTGAAGCGATTGCC
This sequence comes from Rahnella sp. RcJ3, assembly GCF_009498575.1. NCBI lineage: Bacteria > Pseudomonadati > Pseudomonadota > Gammaproteobacteria > Enterobacterales > Yersiniaceae > Rahnella > Rahnella sp. RcJ3. The sequence continues at coordinate 80,861 of NZ_QSNX01000005.1, read as the reverse complement.
GCGCTTAAAGCCGCGATCAGCGCTGAAATCTCCGACGGAGTGCGTTTCGAACTGCGGGTCATTCCGACCAAATACCCGTCCGGCGGTGCCAAACAGCTGACCAAAATCCTGACCGGCCTCGAAGTGCCGAAAGGCCATCACTCGTCGTCCATCGGCGTACTGATGCAAAACGTCGGCACCGTGTTTGCCATTAAACGCGCAATCATTGACGGCGAACCGTTGATCGAACGCGTGGTCACGCTGACCGGCGAAGCGATGGCAAAACCGGGTAACGTCTGGGCGCGTCTGGGCACGCCGATTGAACACCTGATGCAGGAAGGCCAGTTACAACCGCAGGGCGATAAAAAGATGGTGATTATGGGCGGCCCGCTGATGGGCTTCACCCTGCCATCGCTCAATGTGCCTGTGGTCAAAATTTCCAACTGTCTGCTCGCGCCGTCTGACGCCGAACTGGGTCAGCCGGAGCCGGAAGAAGCCTGTATCCGTTGCAGCCTGTGCGCGGAATCCTGTCCGGCCGGTTTACTGCCTCAGCAACTTTACTGGTTCAGTAAAGGCGAAGAACACGAAAAAGCGCGCAAGCATAATCTGTTCGACTGCATCGAATGCGGCGCCTGTGCGTATGTCTGTCCGAGCAATATTCCGCTGGTGCAATATTACCGTCAGGAAAAGGCCGAAATCCGTGCCATCGATGCAGAGACTGCCCGGGCCACCGAAGCCAAAGCCCGTTTCGAAGCCAAACAGGCGCGTATGGAACGTGAGAAATTAGCGCGTGAAGAGAAACATCAGAAAGCGGCAGTGAAGCTGGACGACGTCGCAGCAAAAGAAGTACCTGTCGCTGAAAAAGCCACGGAACAACAGGCCGAAGCCGATCCGCGCAAAGCGGCGCTGGCCGCTGCCATTGCCCGTGCGAAAGCGAAGAAAGCCGCCGCTGAGCAGGAAATCCCGGTGGCTTCTGAGCCGGTGCCTGAAACGCCGCCATCTGCAGAAGACGATCGTAAGGCCGCCGTGGCAGCCGCTCTTGCCCGCGTGAAAGCGAAGAAAGCCAGTAATAACGGCGTTGTCGTGGAAGCCAAAGAAAGCGAACTGAACGTTGCACCACAGCCCTCCGCTGACGACGATCGCAAAGCTGCTGTCGCCGCCGCCATTGCCCGCGTGAAAGCCAAAAAGGCCGCTGCTGCGCAACCTGCGGGCACTGAAGAAAACGTGACAACGTCACCTGCACAGCCTTCCGCAGACGACAAACGCAAGGCGGCGGTGGCGGCTGCCATCGCGCGTGCCAAAGCCAAAAAAGCCGCTGCGCTGAGTGAAGCGCAGGACGCTGAACCGGAAGAAAAAGAAACATCACAACAAGAAAGCGATCCACGCAAAGCCGCTGTAGCGGCTGCGATCGCCCGAGTTAAGGCCCGTAAAGCCGCTCAGACAATGTCGAACGAGGAATAGATGGCCTTCAGGATTGCAAGTTCACCTTTTACGCATAATCGCCAGAACACCAGTACCATCATGATGATGGTGATTCTGGCGTGTATTCCCGGCCTGCTCGCTCAGGTCTGGTTCTTCGGTTACGGCACGCTGATTCAGCTGACGCTCGCTATCGTCATTGCCCTGCTGGCAGAAGGCGCGGTGTTACAGTTGCGCAAACTGCCGGTGAAAAAACGCCTGGGCGATAACAGTGCCCTGCTGACAGCCGTTTTGCTGGGTATCAGCCTGCCGCCGCTGGGCCCGTGGTGGATGGTGGTGCTCGGCACGATTTTCGCCATCATCATCGCCAAACAACTTTACGGGGGTCTTGGTCAGAATCCGTTTAACCCGGCCATGGTAGGTTATGTGGTGCTGCTGATTTCTTTCCCGGTTCAGATGACAACCTGGCTGCCGCCGGATGTTTTACAGCATCATCACGTCGGATTCACCGACACGCTGCTGACCATTTTCACCGGCCATAACAGTCAGGATCTGACCGCGTATCAGTTGAACATGAACGTGGATGGCGTGACGCAGGCGACACCACTGGATGCATTTAAAACCGGTTTGCGCTCCGGCCATACCGCCGATCAGATCCTCGGGACGCCGCTGTTCAGCGGCACACTGGCCGGTCTCGGCTGGCAGTGGATTAACCTCGGATTCCTGGCCGGTGGCCTGTTCCTGATGTGGCGCAAAATCATCAGCTGGCATATTCCGGCCGCCATGTTAGGCATGCTGGTCATTTGCGCAGGTATCGCGTGGGGTCTGGCACCGGAAAACTATCCTTCACCGCTGATCGGACTGTTCTCCGGCGCGACCATGCTGGGCGCGTTCTTTATTGCCACGGATCCGGTGACAGCATCCACCACCCCGAAAGGCCGCCTGATTTTCGGGGGACTGATTGGTTTACTGGTGTGGCTGATCCGCAGTTACGGCGGTTATCCGGATGGTGTCGCTTTTGCCGTTTTACTGGCCAATATCACCGTGCCGCTGATTGATCACTACACACAACCACGCGTTTACGGGCATCGCTGAGGAAGAATTATGTTAGCTACAATGCGACGCCACGGCCTGATTCTGGCTTTCTTTGGCGCACTGATGACCGGTATGACGGCACTGGTCAACCTGATGACCAAGCCGACCATTGAACATCAGGCGCTGTTACAGCAAAAAACGCTGTTTGATCAGGTGATCCCGGCCAGCGTGTACGACAACGATATGCAAAACGAATGTTACAACGTCACTGATGAGTCACTTGGCAGCATGGCACCGCACCGTCTGTATCTGGCGCGCAAAAATGGTCAGCCGGTGGCTGCCGTGGTTGAAACCACCGCGCCTGACGGCTATTCCGGTGCGATTCAGTTGCTGGTGGCGGCTGATTTTCATGGCAAAGTTTACGGTTCCCGCGTGCTGGAACAGCACGAAACGCCGGGGCTGGGTGACAAAATTGAAGTGCGCATTTCCGACTGGATCAAACATTTCGCCAATCAGACCGTCAATGGTGCAAGCGATGAGCGCTGGGCGGTGAAGAAAGACGGCGGTATGTTTGATCAGTTTACCGGTGCGACCATTACACCGCGCGCCGTCGTCCGCTCGGTAAAACGTACGGCGCTGTTTATCGGGACGGTACCGTCTCAGCTTTCCCACCTCACCCCTTGTGGAGCCCGTGATGAGTGAAGCCAAAAAGATAATCGTTCAGGGTCTGTGGACCAATAACTCCTCGCTGGTGCAGTTGCTGGGGCTTTGTCCGCTGCTGGCCGTGACGTCGACTGCCACCAATGCCCTCGGTTTAGGGCTGGCGACCACGCTGGTGCTGACCTGTACCAACGCCATGATTTCCGCATTCCGTAAGTGGATCCCGGATGAAATCCGCATCCCGATTTACGTGCTGATTATCGCCTCGGTGGTCAGTACCGTGCAGATGCTGATCAACGCCTACGCGTTCGGTCTGTATCAGGCGCTGGGGATTTTTATTCCGCTGATTGTGACCAACTGCATTGTGGTCGGACGTGCCGAAGCCTGCGCCGCCAGCAGCCCTGTGCATCTGGCTGCCCTCGACGGTGCGATGACAGGTCTCGGGGCAACCTGCGCAATGTTTGTGCTGGGTTCAATGCGTGAAATTCTCGGCAGCGGCGTGCTGTTCAATGGCGCTGATTTGTTGCTCGGCAGTTGGGCGAAAGTGCTGCGCGTCGAAGTGCTGCATCTGGATAACCCGTTCCTGCTGGCAATGCTGCCGCCGGGCGCATTTATCGGCCTCGGTCTGCTGCTGGCCGGCAAATATCTGATTGATCAGCGTATGAAAGCACGGCAAGCGGCACAGCACGTTGTGGCGGAAGAAAGTCTGCCAAAGGGAAGCGTTCATGAATAAGGAAAAACGCACCGAAATTCTCAGCCGTTTGCGCGATAACAATCCGCATCCCACTACCGAACTGGTGTATACCACCCCGTTCGAACTGCTGATTTCGGTATTACTTTCTGCGCAGGCTACCGATGTCAGCGTGAACAAGGCGACAGCAAAGCTGTATCCGGTCGCCAACACGCCGGAATCGGTTCTGGCGCTTGGCGTGGACGGCGTAAAGGAATACATCAAAACCATTGGCCTGTTTAATGCCAAAGCGGAGAACGTGATTAAAACCTGCCGTATTTTGCTGGAAAAACACCATGGTGAAGTGCCGGAAGACCGCGCCGCGCTTGAAGCGCTGCCTGGCGTTGGCCGCAAAACCGCCAACGTAGTGCTCAATACCGCCTTCGGCTGGCCGACCATTGCCGTGGATACGCATATTTTCCGCGTCTGTAACCGCACGAAGTTCGCGCCGGGTAAAACCGTGGATGACGTCGAAGAGAAATTGCTGAAAGTGGTTCCGGCCGAGTTCAAGCTCGACTGCCACCACTGGCTGATCCTGCATGGCCGCTATACCTGCATTGCACGTAAGCCGCGGTGCGGGTCATGTTTGATCGAAGATTTGTGCGAGAGTAAAGAGAAGGTTTATGCGGAGTGAAAGGGGATTCCCTTTGGATCCCTTTAAATGGCTTTAAATGGCTTTAAAAGCTTTAAATAGAATTGAGTAAATTTCGGTTTCTCAATAACGGTTATCACACGGCCTTTCGTGCCGAAACCGACCAGAGGGGAAAGGCTTTTCCCCTCTGAACTCCCCTCGCTTTTTCAAACATGTGATCCGCGCGCTGGCTATGTTTCAGCAACCGCAGCGACAGGCTGGAAATCTTGCCGCTGCGCGGTTCCTTCGTTTCGGGATTGCAGCCTATGGTCTGCAACCTCTCATTCAGCAAGCTTTCTGAATCGCCCGCAGGATCTTAAATTCAAAAAACAAAATTACTCTGTTTTAGAGAGTTCAATGGCGTGCTCAAAATCCAGCTGAACGGAGCGGCTTCGAGACCTGTGGCTCGAAGACCGAGAGAAGGTAGTGCGCAGCACCTGGATTTGCGCCACTCATCAATACAGCAGAACATGTCCCTTGCGCCAGCGGAGCGCGCAGTGAAAAAGCGCGGAGTCCAGAGGCCCGCGCGTTACCGGGTCTCTGGTCGGTGTGGGCCGATGCCCACGGTGTTGACCTTGAATTTGAATTTGAAGTTAAAAGCCGCCATTGCAGCGGCCTCTGCAATCAAATAAACGATTTCGCCTGCTTCAGCACCACATCACAGGCTTTGGTTTTCACTTTCTCTTTCACCTGCGTCAGCCCGCTCCCCAGATTATTCAGATCCACACTTTGATCTTTACCGGTTTTCAGCAAACCACCCAGACCCTGCTGATAATCCTGGCTTTCAGCACCCGCTGCCGTCTGGATGCCCAGCTTGCTCAGCAACTGATCTTTCACATTCTCAGTGCTGGCTTTGGAAAGTACGTTGTTCTTCACGCAGTACTGCAACACACCTGCGACGTTGTTCGCGCTGGTCGACGTCAGGGCACTGTCGCCGCCACTGAGCAGCGAGGTCAGCGAAGATGTGGTACCGGCAGAACCGGTTTTGCTGCTGGTGCCATTCAGTCCTTCGTTGGCGGCCTGCTGCAGTTGTCCCAGAAGATTATTCGAGGCCTGTGCACCTGCTGAAAGCAAAATACCCGCAGAGGCCAACGCCAGAACAACGGCTTTCAATGTTTTCATGTCTTACTCCATCCATTTCACATAAGTATTGCGGCAAAGCTTGGGCTGAAAGTTTCATTACATCAATAGGAATACCGGACAGAACGTCTTTATTGCGCCACATTTGACGACTTGTTAAGCGCCTGCTGCGCCAGCCAAAGCCCGGCGGCGGTGAAGAAATGCTGCGCCAGCGGCGTTGCCCTGCCCGCTTCGGCGACGACCAGCGCGGCATGACGACTCATCGGCGTGATATCCAGCGGGCAACGTTTCAGTGCAGGATGCATTTCATCAATCAGATGTCCACGCGGCACCAGCGCACAGCCAATTCCGACAAACACGCCCTGCATCAGCTGGAAAATAGACGTGCTTTCCAGCCGCGGATGCAGCTCAAGTCCGGCCTGGCGGAAGAAATTATCCAGATACCGGCGGAAATAGCGGCTCGGTTCAGACAGACACAACGGCAGCGCGGCAACCTGTTCGGCGGTTATCCGTTCAATGCCCTGTAACTGCGGAAAATGATCCGGGTGATACACCACGTCAACACCGCCGTCATCGAGCGGCACCAATTGGAAGCGCAGCTCATTGAGCGTCGAGAACTCAAAGAAACCGATACCGACATCCACCGAATGGCTGCTCAGCGCTTCAATCAACTGATCAGCACTGACTTCTGCCACGCGGTAATCCAGCCCCGGATGCGCTTCGCTGACCGCCTTAATCAGTTGCGCCAGCGACACGCTGCATTGCGGCATCACGCCGATACGCAAGGTCCCGCTCATGCCCTGTTTCAGCGATTCGACTTCCAGTTTCAGGCCTTCATAGACAGCCACGATTTCCCGCGCCCAGCTCAGCACCCGCAGACCTTCTGCGGTAAAACCTTCGAAGTTATTACCGCGATTGATCAGATTCAGGTCGAGCTCTTTTTCGAGGTTTTTGAGACGCATCGACAGCGTCGGCTGGCTGACAAAGCTGGCTTCCGCCGCCCTGCCAAAATGCCGTTCGCGTTCGAGGTTACAGAGATAGATAAGTTGTTTGATATCCAATTTATTTTCTAATTCAGCCGGTTGTTATGCCTTATCGATTGCTGCTGATTATAAGCCAAAGTCATGATAATGACGCAGCGGATTAAAACCGGCTAAGGCATCCTGACGTTGTTTGCGGGCGCGACGGGCCAGTGCATAGGCCGGATCGCCGTTGAAACCGTGGAATCCGCCCGGATAGATGCTGAATTCCACCGGCACGCCAGCGCGGATTAACCGGCGGGCATAGTCGATGTTTTCATCGAGGAACAAATCAATTGAGCCGACGCCAATCCAGGCCGGTGGTAATCCGCTCAGATCCTCTGCGCGGGCAGCCGCAGCGTAGCAGGAAATATCCGGCAAACCGGCTTCGTGACCGAGGTAGGCGTGCCAGCCGAAACGGTTGTCCTCGCGCGTCCAGGAGAATTCGCCGGTCACCGGATTCGGGGTGGGATCGGTCACGGTGCGGTCGTCGAGCATCGGATACATCAGGTTTTGAAACGCCAGTGTCGGACCGCCCCGGTCGCGGGTCAGCAGCGCCAGAGAGGCCGCCAGCCCGGCACCGGCGCTGTCACCCATCACACCGATATGTGCAGGGTCAATACCCAACGCCTCTGCCTGTGCGGTCATCCAGATCAGCGCGGCATAACAATCTTCCAGCGGGCCGGGGAATGGCGTTTCCGGCGCGAGACGGTAATCCACCGATACAATGACGCAGTCGTGCTGTGCCGTCGTCGGGCGGGTCAGCGGCATCGACTGTTCAGGGCTGCCCAGCACATAACCGCCACCGTGAATATGCAGAATACCCATCCGGCCTTTCCGTTCATGCTGCGGCGAAATCACCACGACACGCACCGCTGGCGCATTTTCGCCACCTGAAATGTGATGCTGACTAACCGTTACCGGCAACCCGTCATCCTGTAACAGACTTTCCAGCGCCGCCGTCTGACGTTGCTCGCGCATGGCAGGCAGAACGGAGGCTGTAAGCACACGTTCTGGCATCAGATCCAGTAACGGGCGCAGTTCGGGGTCAACAAGGTGGGCAGTTTTCATGGCGGGATCCATTTATCCGTTTATCGTCCCGTCATTTATAACGCCTTGAGCCGGTTTTAAAAAGTCTGAATTGTTATTGCTTATGACTGATTACGTTCAGATTTTTTAGGAGGTTAAGCCCATAAACCCGTGAATACCCATATAAATCCCCACCAGCGCGATCAGCACACTGGAAAAATAAGGCGCCCGGCGCGCCAGCGTGTTTAAACCGCTCCAGCGTTTAGCCGCCTGGCGGACACTGACGGCAGCCGCCACGCCTACAGTTACCAGCGTCAGCGCCAGTCCGATGCTGAAACACACTACCATCGTCGCTCCCAGCGCCAGTTGTTTAAGCTGGATGCAGATCAGCAGCACGGTAATGGCGGCCGGGCACGGGATCAGCCCGCCGGTCAGACCGAAAAATAAAATCTGCCCGTTAGTCACTTCCGTGCTGGCAAAACGTCGCTCAATATCGCTGGCGTGCGCCAGTTCATGGGCGTCCTGATATTCCTGCGGCGACAGGCTGATACGCTTCATGCCGCGCAGGTTATTAAGTCCCCGGGGCTGAACGTGACGCTGAACATTCGCATGCGTGCGGGAATGTCCGTGATGATGGTCATGATCAGCATGATGCCCGTGCGCGTGCTCCTTCTTCCAGAGTTGTTCACCACGAAATGTACGCCAGAACATCCATGCCGCCGTGCCCAGGATGATGACCGCAGACACCAGTTGCAACCACGGCTCGACAGCCTCTGCGGTGAACCGGTTGCTGAGATACATGCCGCCAAACGCGATGATCCAGACAATCGCAGTATGCGAAACCGTGGCCGCCAGCCCCAGTAAAATAGCCTGCCGGACAGTGCCTTTAATCGCAATGATAAAGGCGGCCATCATGGTTTTCGAATGGCCGGGCTCAAGCCCGTGCAAAATCCCCAGCAATATGGCGCTGGGTATAAAGATCCACGCATTTCCCTGCTGTAAAAGGGTAGAAAAGTCATTCATGTTAATGATTCCCGATAAGGTAGGTGCTGGGATTCTACTCCCCCCCAGTATTAAATACACCCCCCCAGTATCCACAAAATGATATGATCGCGCCGTCATTGGTGTCACGGAGGAAGTGAGATGTCCCATACCATTCGCGATAAACAGAAGCTGAAAGCCCGTACCAGCAAAATTCAGGGTCAGGTGGCGGCGTTAAATAAAATGCTGGATGAGCCCCATGAATGCGCGGCTGTTCTGCAACAAATTGCCGCGATCCGCGGCGCAGTGAATGGCCTGATGCGGGAAGTGATTAAAGGCCATCTGACTGAGCATATTGTTCATGAAGAAGATGTTGTGAAACGTGAGGCCGATCTGGACGTCGTACTGAGCGTGCTGAATTCTTACGTGAAATAACCTCCTGTGCCGCAGGTCTGATCACGCCAAAAGGGGCCGAAGCCCCTTCTTTATATTTCCGTCACTGAGTATCGTGATTAGCTTTTGACTTGTTTGGTGGCAAAACCTTTGTTTAGTTTGCGCCAGTACACCAGCCAGGTGATCAGCGCACAGACCACGTAAAACACCAGGAAGACTTTCATCGCGCCAGCCGGTGAACCGGTCAGCGCCAGTGAAGTCCCGAACGCTTTAGGAATAAAGAAACCGCCAATCGCGCCGATTGAAGAGATAAAACCGAGCGCCGCAGCAGTATCCGTCACCGCTTCACGCAGCGCTTCATCATCGCTGGCGCCACGCGCTTTAGCCTGGTCGGTAGTGAGTTTGCGGAAAATCACCGCAATCATCTGGTAGGTGGAGCCACTGCCCAAACCGGCCGTCAGGAACAGCACCATAAATACCGCGAAGAATGCCGGGAAGTTGCCGCCCGCGCCGCCGACCGGCAAGGTCAGGAACAGTAAACCGGCAAAAATCGCCATGACGATGTAATTCACCAGGGTTACGCGAATACCGCCAAGGCGGTCTGACAGCATGCCTCCCGCAGAACGCGCCAGCGCGCCAAAGAACGGGCCGAAGAAGGCGAATTGCAGGATGTTAACGTCGGGGAACTGGGTTTTAGTCAACATCGCAAAACCGGCGGAGAAACCGATAAACGAGCCGAAAGTCGCCAGATACAATATGCTCATGATCCACAGATGACCGCGTTTCAGCACCGGCAACTGCTGGCGGATTGAGGCTTTAGAAGACGCCAGATCGTTCATACCAAACCAGGCAGCAAGCGTACCGATGATCAAAAAGGGTACCCAGATCCACGCCGCATTTTGCAGCCACATGTCCGCACCGTTCGCCAGCGTTTGTTTATCGCTGAAAGCCGCAAACACACCCAGGGAGATGACCAGCGGCGCAACCAGTTGCATCACACTCACGCCCAGATTACCCAGACCACCATTGATCCCTAATGCGCCGCCCTGCTTCGCTTTCGGGAAGAAGAAGCTGATATTGGACATGCTCGAGGCGAAGTTTGCTCCACCGAAACCGCACAACAGCGCAATGATCAGGAAAACGTTATACGACGTGCTGGTATCCTGCACCGCAAAACCCAGCCACAGGCACGGCAGCACCAGAAACACGGTACTGATGGCTGTCCAGCGGCGGCCGCCGAACAGTGGGATCATAAAGGAGTAAGGCACGCGTAACAGTGCGCCGGACACGGACGGAATAGCGGTCAGCATAAACAACTGATCCGTGGTGAAGTTAAAACCGACTTTATTGAGGTTAACGGAGACCAGGCTGAACAGCATCCAGACGCAGAACCCCAGCAACAAACAAGGCACGGAAATCCATAAATTACGGCTGGCCACTTTATGCCCGGTCTTTTCCCAAAAGGCCGGATCTTCCGGACGCCAGTCCTGCAGCAGGCGTGACGGTTTTTCCGTCGGTGAAGCTGATGTGTGTGACATGTGTACCTCGGTGGCAACGCATTGTTGTTGTAATGATTAAGTTATGTCGCACACACTAGGTAGAGCCCCGCTTCAGGATGTTGATACAAATCAACGCAATCGCAGGTGGATAATGCAGGAAAAATGACCATGAATCCTTTGTGAGTATCCGGTGAAAAAAGAATAAACTGCTAGTATTCATAAAGTTGATGAAGAAATATTCTTTCATCTAATGAAGGTATAAATCAGATGGAAATAAAGGAGTAACCATAAAGAGGTATAGGGAAACTTCCTCTGATCATAAAAAATGCCCACTCTGTACAGGCTGGCGTCAGCCCGGCACGGTATCCGCAGCTTTCGATATAGGTTCAGGAAATACTATTCATGTTTAAACGCGCACTGCCTTCTTTGTCGCTCATCAGCCAGATCACATTGCTGATGCTGCTGCTCGGCCTTCTGGGCATTGGCGGAATGAGCATGGCGGCGTGGATGGCGGGCAGTATCGAAGGCAACGCCCATGCGATTAATAAAGCGGGTTCCCTGCGTATGCAGAGTTACCGGCTGTTATCGCAGGTCCCTCTGAGCGAAACCAGTGCCCGTTATATCAGCCAGATGGAAGCTGACGAAAGCAGCGCCGATTTATTACAGGCGGTAGAGCGCGAAAATCTGCAACCGCAGTTTCTGGCGTTACGTCAGTACTGGCAAACTACCCTGCGCGACCAGCTTCTGGCGGCTAAGCATCCGCAAGATGTATCAGCCAATATCGCCGTATTTGTCGGCCAGCTTGATGTGCTGGTCGCCGCACTTGAGTACAAAACCGAATACCATCTGCAACAGATTTCGCTGATTCAGCGCGGGCTGGTGGCGGTCACTGTATTACTGATGGCGCTGACCATCTGGTTCCTGCGCCGCCATCTGTTAACGCCCTGGAAAAGCCTGCTCGCACAGGCCAGCGCCATTACCGCCGGGGATTTCAGCCACCGCTATCAGCGCAAACGTGTGGCGAATGGCGATGCGCATAATGAAATGGATATTCTCGGCGATTCGCTTAACAGCATGTCGCTGGCGCTGGCGGAGATGGTTGATAATCTGGCGCAGCGCGTGGCAGAAAAAACCGCCGACCTGCAACAAAAAAATCAGATGCTGGATTATCTGTACCGTGTGAGCCGTCAGCTTCACACCAGCGACCCGCTTGAGGTGCGCATGGAGCCGGTGCTGAAAGAGTTACAGTCACTGACTCCGCTGAGCGGCATTCAGTTACGGCAATACGAAAATAACAGTGTGGAAGTGTTCAATGAATTTAGCCATGCTTCACCCCGTCAGCCTGACAGCCCTAAGGTCGGTGAACATGCGGATGACGGCGGCGAATCCCTGAGCTGGAGCCTGCGCGACGATCGTGAAAATTACGGTGTGTTGCTGGCACAGTTGCCGCCGGGCCAGTATCTGGATGACGATCAGCAGCAACTGCTACATACCCTGCTGGAACAGCTCACCAGCACCCTGATGCTGGCGCGTCAGGCAGAACATCAGCAGCAGTTAATGCTGATGGAAGAACGCTCAGCCATCGCCCGCGAACTGCACGATTCGCTGGCACAATCGCTGTCGTGCCTGAAAATTCAGGTGGCCTGCCTGCAAATGCACGCTGACACGTTCTCTGAAGAAGATAAAAATCTGTTGCAGCAAATGCGTGAGGAACTGAGTACCGCTTATCGTCAGTTGCGGGAACTGCTGACCACGTTCCGACTGACGCTCAATACTCCCGGCCTGCGTGCTGCGCTGCAACATACCGTGGATGAATTCTCGCGCCGCATGGGTTTGTCCATCGGTTTTGATTACCAGATCCCGCCGCGTTCCGTGCCGGCCAATCAGGGTATTCACCTGCTGCACATCGCCCGTGAAGCCCTGAACAATGTTTACAAACACGCTAACGCCACGCAGGTATCGCTTTCACTGCACTGTCATGAGGGCGAAATCAACATGCGTATTTGTGACAACGGCGAAGGTATTTCACAGGACGTCGAGCGACAAAATCATTATGGCCTGATCATCATGCAGGATCGCGCCAGTACCTTACACGGCAGCTGTCGGGTCGCCCGACGCCCGGATGGCGGCACAGAAGTCACGGTGCGTTTCCGTCCGGAAGCCCTGCCTGTCAATCCCCAGGAGCAAGTATGAACGACATCACCCCTTCCACTATTTTGCTGATTGACGATCATCCTATGCTGCGTAACGGCGTGAAACAGCTGATCGCGCTGGACTCGCGTCTCAAGGTCATTGGCGAAGCCAGCAATGGCGAACAAGGCGTTGAACTGGCGAAACAGCTCGACCCGGATCTGATCCTGCTGGATCTGAATATGCCGGGCATGAACGGGCTGGATACCCTCGACAGCATGCGCCAGACCTCGCTTTCCGGTCGTATCGTGGTATTCAGCGTGTCGAATCACGAAGATGACGTGGTGACAGCCCTGAAACGTGGCGCGGATGGTTATTTACTGAAAGATATGGAGCCGGAAGATTTGCTGGCCGCGTTGCATAACGCCGCCGCCGGGAAGATGGTGCTGAGCGAAGCGCTGACGCCGGTGCTCGCCGCCAGCCTGCGTGAAAGCCGCCCGAGCGGTGACCGCGATATTCAGTCCCTGACGCCGCGCGAACGCGACATCATCAAACTGATCGCTGAAGGTTTACCGAACAAAATGATCGCCCGCCGGTTGAATATCACCGAAAGCACGGTGAAAGTGCACGTCAAACATCTGCTGAAAAAAATGAAACTCAAATCCCGCGTCGAAGCGGCGGTATGGGTGTTGCAGAGTAATGTGCTTTAACAAGGTGTTAGCCTTTAACCCCCCCTCCCTGCCTCCCCCTTTGCTGGGGGAGGAGCAAAAAGCCAGACCATCAGTGCAGTGGCTCGATCAGAAATTCAGCCCCGCGTCGTTGCCGTATTGCGGTTGCGCAGTCAGCGGCGGGGATACATTGAGGGTGATCCAGTTTGACGTCACTTTCTGCGATTTACTGTCTTCCACGGTCACCGACAGACGATAAATGTTGGTGGCGTCCGGGGAATCATCCCACGGCGGCACAATCACACTCCAGCCATCGGGATTACGGTTATTCGCGGGTGGCGTCAGGCTCAGCGCCTGCGTATCGCCCTGCCAGCTCAGCGCCACCACTGAATTCAGCGCGCGCAGTTGCAGTTTCAGCGGCACAGTTTCACCCGGCTGCAATGACCACGGCGGCGTGGCTAAAAACACCGACAAGGTTTTACGCTGTTTGAATTCCATCACCGGCATATTATTGCGATCAACCATGTCCATGCGGCTTCCGCGCAGCGAGCGCGCTGCCGCGACATTCCGGAAAGACAATTGTTGATCCAGCGGCACACCCAGCCGGTAATTGAGGGTCAGCTTAACCACATCCTGATTATCGCCATCCTGCCCGGCCTGATGCTCGGCCATCACCGTCACCAGCGGTACCGGTGTGTAATTCACGCCAAACGACACCGCCGAGGGATTACTCTGCCGCGTGCCGTTGCCGAACAAATCCACCTGATGACCGAAATACTGCTCATAACTCAGCGAAGCCCCCAACTGGCGGTAGAACGGTAAATAGCCTTTGGTGGTGATGTCATAGCCACGCGCCTGACGGCGCAGTTGCGCAGACGTACTGCTGTCGGCTTTATAGGACGAAAACGGATGATAATAATTGGTGGAGAAACGCAGGTAATCTGTCCAGGCTTCCGCGCCCAGACTGCCGCGCGTCAGCTGATGATCGAAATCGTTATCCACAAAAGCGTTATATCCCAGCATCCACGCGCCGGTGTTGAAGCGCTGGCCCAGGCCGAAATTACCGACAGTGGCATCCGTCTCGCTTTGCAGGCCAATCTGGCTGTAAACCAGATTGGTTTGAGAATTATATAGCGGGCTGAAAAGCCGGCCGGAGCTGCCGTCAAGATTACGCCCGGTCATATCCAGTGAGGTGCTCACTGTTCCCAGCGGCGAAAGCAAACTGCTGGTTTCTTTTTGCACCAGTTTCGCGGCCTGACTCAACGCCAGCGTCTCCGCCTGCACACGCAGGGGATCATCGCTGTCCGTAGTGGTGGCTCCCAGCTCTTTCAGCGTGGTAGCAAGTTGTTTTTCAGTGGCCGTCGGTCCGGTATTGTTATGGATATACTGGCTGCCAAGGCTCGGTAACGTCTGAGACGGTTGGGTCGGGGTGCCATTGTTAAAAACAGAACTTTCGTCGCTGGCAGGCAGAAAACCGCTGAGGTTATAGCTGAGTGCGCCGTATTCGGTGGGTTCTGCCGTCAGCGCACTGGCGCTTACAGCATAGAAGGCGGTTCCCCCAGCCATCAGCAAAGAGGCGCAGGTCTTGCCTGCAAATCGCTTCAATAAATCAGAAAAAAAATCTGTGACGTCAGTCATACCTTACACATTTTGCCCGTAAGGTTTGATCTTACCGCACGGTCAGCATAATTCAACCTTCACGCCACGAACGGCCACATACATCATTTCCTTAAATGAAATCATGCCAATTCATTTCCATAGTGAATGCATGGATGATTTGCCGTCACATCACAAAAAATATCACCTAAAATAACACCAAAGATATCATTGCACACATTTGATAACATTTTTAACAAACCAACCATTTATCTTTACAGTCTGTTTTCATTTATCCTTAGCAGGTTAACGATTATCCCGACGCCACCCGACTGCCCTGGCAGAGTGCGTCCGGACCTTAAAGTGATGTATACCAACAGGGAACATAAATGAGCAAAAAAACCTTGCCCGGCGTGACCCGCAGACAAATTCTCTCCTTCACGGCCGCCTCCGCAGTACTGGGTGCCGCCAAAGCCGCAAATGCGGTGACGCTCAAAGGCACGCCCGTGTGGAGCCCCTTTGACGCCAGCCCGCCGCCGCAGATTGAGACCGATGGCTGGGCGTTCTTCACCGACGCCGAAGCCGCTGCTATGGAAGCTATTGTTGACCGTCTGGTGCCCGCCGATGACCTGAGCGTGGGCGGTAAAGATGCCGGATGCGCAGTGTTTATCGACCGTCAGCTGGCCGGATTCTACGGCACCTATTCCCGCCTCTACATGCAAGGCCCTTTCCAGGACGGTACACCGGAACAAGGTGACCAGTCACCGCTGGTTCCGCAACAGCGTTACCGTCTTGGTCTGGCCGCACTGGATAAATACACCCGGTCACAGCATCAGAAATTATTCAAAGATCTGCCCGGTGACCAGCAGGATCAAATCCTGTCAGGCCTTGAGAGTGGAAAAATTGCCCTTGATGGGATCGATTCCAAATTGTTCTTCGCCATTGCACTTAAGAACACGATGGAAGGTTTCTTCGCTGACCCGATTTATGGCGGTAACCGCAATATGGTGTCGTGGAAAATGCTGGGCTTCCCCGGCGCACGCTACGACTACCGCGAATATGTCGGCAAACATAACCAGAAACTCGATCTCGAACCGCTGAGCATTTCCGGCGGCGACGCATGGAAAATGAAAAGCTAAGGGCAGAACAATATTATGGCAAAAAAATTACCCAAAACCGACGTGGTGGTGATCGGACTCGGCTGGGCCGGCTCGATCATCGCCAATGAATTGTGCGACGAAGGTCTGAATGTGGTGGCGATTGAACGCGGTCCGTGGCGTGATACGGCGCGCGATTTCAACGTAGCCACCGTTACCGATGAATTGCGTTACAACACCCGTCAGGAACTGATGTTACGCACCCGTCAGAACACCATCACCATCCGCAACAATCCGGCGCAAACGGCTTTGCCGATGCGCGAATGGGGATCTTTCCATCCGGGTAACGGCACCGGCGGCGCAGGCAACCACTGGGCGGGGATCACCTTCCGTTTCCAGCCAGATGAATTCCGCCTGAAAAGCCATCTGACTGAACGTTACGGCGCGAACGCCATCCCGGAAGAGTTAGTTCTGCAAGACTGGGGCACCGACTGGGACGAAATGGAACCGCATTACGCCTCTTTCGAACGTCTGGCCGGGGTTTCCGGTAAAGCCAGTAACGTGAACGGCGAACATCATGACGGCGGTAACCCGTATGAAGGGATGCGCTCGATTGAATATCCGACCCGCCCGATGGATCAGCCTTACGGCCCGACACTGTTTGCTGAAGCCGCGCGCAATATGGGCTACAAAGCGTTCCCGGTGCCCTCTTCCCTGATTTCCGAGCCTTACACCAACCCGCTCGGTGTAAAAATGGGGCCCTGTACCTACTGCGGCTTTTGCACCAACTACGGCTGCGCGAACTATTCCAAGGCCAGCGCCATCACTACCGTATTACCGGCGCTGATCCGCAAGGAGAATTTCGAAGCCCGCACCAACTGTGAAGTGATGCAGGTGCTGACCGATTCCACCGGCAAACGCGCCACAGGCGTGGTCTATATCGACTCGTCCGGTGACGAGTGGGAACAACCGGCTGATCTGGTGATCGTCAGTGCCTTTACCTTCGAAAACGTCCGTCTGATGTTGCTTTCCGGTATCGGTAAACCCTATGACCCGGTCACCTTAAGCGGCACCACGGGCCGTAATTACGCTTATCAGACCGCCAACGGTGTACAGCTGTTCTTCGATGACAAAAACTTTAACCCGTTCATCGGTGCAGGCGCGGTCGGGATGGGCATCGACGATTTCAACAACGACAACTTCGATCACAGCGGTCTGGGCTTCTTTGGCGGTGGCAGTATCCGTGTCACACCCATCGGCGGTGCGCCCATCGGCTACCGCCCTGTTCCGCCGGGAACGCCGAAATGGGGAAGCGAATGGAAAAAAGCCACGGTCGCCAACTATCTCAGCTCGATGTCGATCGGCTGTGAGGCCAGCAGCTACACCACCAAAACCAACTATCTGTCGCTGGATCCAAACTATAAAGACCGTCTGGGTCGCCCGCTGCTGCGCGTGACCTTCGATTTCCCGGAAAACGATCTGAAAATGGCCGCGTATTGCACCGGTAAAGTGGCCGAAATCGCCAAGGCGATGAATCCGCGTCAGCTGGTCGCTAATCCGATGAAAGGCCACTGGAACGGTACGCCGTATCAGTCTTCCCACGTGGTCGGCGGATTTGTGATGGGCGCGGATCCGTCCACCAGCTCGGTAAACAAACATCTGCAAGTCTGGGATGTGCCTAATCTGTTTGTGGTCGGCGCGTCTGCCTTCCCGCAAAACCCGGGCTATAACCCGACCGGCACCGTCGGCGCGCTGGCGTTCAAAGCCGCCCATGCAATCCGTAACTACTATCTGAAAAAACCGGGAGAGATGATCGCATGAAAAAGTTAACCTCATTCTCACTCGGTTTACTGGCTTTGAGCATCAGCGGGCTGGCCCACGCGGCAGGCGACGGCTCTTTCGAACAGGTGGAACGTGGCCGGTATCTGGCAACGGTGGGCGACTGCGCCGCCTGTCATACCGCCTCCACGCCGGATGCCAAACCTTTCGCCGGTGGCGTACCGATTGAAACACCGTTTGGCCGTCTGGTCGGCGCAAACATTACGCCAGATGTGCAAACCGGTATCGGCAAATGGACGTTCGATGATTTCCAGCGCGCGATGTCCGAAGGCATCGGCCACGGCGGCAAACGTCTTTACGGTGCGATGCCGTTCACGGCCTACACCAAAGTAACCCGCGAAGATAACGCCGCCATCTGGGCATATCTGCAAACCCTGCAACCGGTGCATCACGAAGTCGAGACTAATCAGTTGCCGTTCCCGTTCAACGTGCGTACCAGCCTGATGGGCTGGAACTGGCTGAACTTCACCCAAGGCGAATTCAAACCGCAGATGGATAAATCAGCGGAATGGAACCGTGGCGCGTATATCGTTGAAGGTCTGGGACACTGCGGCACCTGTCATACACCGAAAAATATGATTGGCGGCGACAAGGACAGCGAGTTCCTGCAAGGCGCGGTGGTAGAAGGCTGGGTCGCGCCGGATATCACCAGCAACAAGCACACCGGCATTGGTAACTGGACGCAGGAAGAGCTGATGCAATATCTGAAAACCGGGTCTAACCGTTTCGATATCGCTTCCGGTCCGATGGCGGAAGAAGTCACCAATTCGTCTCAGCACTGGACGGATGCTGATCTCAAAGCCGTGGCGGTGTACCTGAAAGACAGCGGTCATGACAGCGGCAGCAAAGCCCCTGCACCGGTGAAAGCCGATGATAAGGCGATGGTGGCCGGGAAAAATATCTATGCTGACCGGTGTTCCGCATGCCATACGCCAGCCGGAAAAGGTCAGGAAGGTCTGTTCCCGCGTCTGGCCGATTCACCGCTCATCAACCAGACCAACGCCACCTCACTTATCCGCGTGGTGCTGACGGGCAGCCGTCCGGTGGCTACCGACAGCCAACCGACCGCGCCGTCGATGCCATCGTTTGATGCCAACATGAGCGATGCTGATGTCGCTAACGTGCTGACGTATATCCGTAACAGTTGGGGAAATGCCGCCGCGCCGGTTTCTGCCTCAGACGTGAAAGAGTTACGCGCAGAACTGAAGAAATAAGCAGGGATTTGCTGAAATGTTAAAGGCCGCGAGAGCGGCCTTTATTTTGAATGCATCACGGAGAAATCAGTGCCGGGGAGGCATCTGCATAATCTGCACTAACAGATGATCATTATTCTGGTTTAATTGCACCAGATGTTTGCATTCTACTTTTATTGCAGTGAGCTGTTCTTCAGTCAGCGAGTACGGCAGATTAATATCAATGCTGTACATATTCTGCTGCTCAGCCAGTTCAATCAGCCGGACAATATTGGTCTCGTCGCTGACCTGGGTGGAAACTACCTGTAAGGCCAGTGCGCGCAACGCTTCCTGCCTGGATTTTTCTTTTTTCGAACGGGATTTCAGAACCATGCCAAAGAACGGCATCACGCCATAAATAGCGTCGACAAAACTCCATTTCTTTTTGCAGGATGCGGACAAGTATTCCATGTAGTCAAAGGATGCTTGTTGACTGCGCGCATCGGGTACCAGGCGGTTTTCATTCATCCCCTCTTCCTCTTCCTGGTCAGGGTCAATCAATTATTTAATCAATGTATAACGCCGAAGATATTCAGCTATATAATGGCATAATTCACTAACACTTTGCCAGTCGCTTCCGGTGCTTTCCGTAACGGAAACTGACATGTTCTATTACGCTAGCACGATAGCGTCGCCCTGCGGGTCACGCTATGCTAATCACCGGATTTCTTAAAGCAGCAAGCCAATGAATAAAATCGTTTTTGTAGAAGATGATGCAGAAGTCGGCAACCTGATCGCCGCCTATCTGGGTAAACACGATATCGACGTGCTGGTTGAACCGCGTGGCGATACCGCGCAGGCGCGTATTGAAAAAGAAAAACCCGATCTGGTTCTGCTCGACATCATGCTGCCGGGTAAAGATGGCATGACATTATGCCGCGATTTACGCCCGATCTTCCCCGGCCCGATTGTGTTGCTCACATCACTCGACAGCGACATGAACCACATTTTGTCGCTTGAAATGGGCGCCAGTGATTACATCCTGAAAACAACGCCACCAGCGGTACTTCTGGCCCGTTTGCGGCTGCATTTACGTCAGAGTCCGGCGCAGAATAGCCAAAATGAACAACCGGTTCAGACGCTCAAAAGCGGCAATGCCCTGCATTTCGGTCAGTTGTGCATCGACCCGGTTAACCGCGAAGTGACACTGGTGGATGAAACGATCGTTCTTTCTACCTCAGACTTTGATTTGTTGTGGGAACTGGCAACACACGCCGGGCGCATTATGGATCGCGAAGCGTTGCTGAAAAACCTTCGCGGGGTCAGCTATGACGGGCTGGATCGCAGCATTGATGTCGCGATCTCCCGCCTGCGTCGCAAACTGTATGACAACACCCTTGAGCCATTTCGCATCAAAACCGTGCGCAATAAAGGCTATCTGTTTGCTCCCAACGCCTGGGAGACGTTACAGGAATGAAAAAGCTTTTCATCCAGTTCTTTCTGTTACTGCTGGTCTGTTTTCTGGTGATGGCGATGCTGGTCGGACTGGTTTACAAAGTCACCGCTGAACGTACCGGCCGTCAGTCCATGAACGATTTGATGAAAAGTTCGCTCTACCTGATGCGCAGTGAACTGCGGGAAATTCCGATTAAAGACTGGAACAAAACCATCAATACGCTGGATCTGAATCTGTCTTTCAAACTGCATATCGAGCCGCTCGGAAAACGCAAACTCAGCCCTGTGCTGGATCAACGTCTTAAAGACGGCGAAATTATTGCGCTTGATGACGAATACACTTTCATTCAGCGTGTGCCGCGCAGCCATTACGTGCTGGTGGTCGGCCCTATTCCGTACCTGTTTTATATGCATGAAATGCGGCTGCTGGATCTGGGGTTGCTGATCTTCATCGGTTTATCGCTGGCCTTGCCGGTATTCCTGTGGATGCGCCCGCACTGGCAGGATTTGCTGCGGCTGGAAAACTCCGCGCTGCGCCTCGGTAACGGCCATCTCGACGAACGTATTGATTTTGATTCGACCTCCAGCCTTAACCGGCTGGGCGTGGCCTTTAACCAGATGGCAGACAACATCAGTACGCTGGTCGCCAGTAAAAAACTCCTGATCGACGGTATCGCCCATGAGCTGCGTACGCCGCTGGTACGTCTGCGTTACCGGCTGGCGATCAGTGAAAACCTGCCGGAATCCGAACAAAATGCCATCAACCGCGATATCGGGCAGCTTGAAGCGCTGATCGACGAATTGCTGACTTATGCACGTCTGGACCGTCCGCAGGTGGCGCTTAACCTGGAAAAAGTCAATCTGGCCGAATGGCTGGAAGACAAAGTCGATGATTTCCGGCTGATCACCGAGCGCACCATTCTCTATGACGCGCCGCAAAATGCCGATTTCGGCGGCGTGGATTTACGTCTGATGGAGCGTGTGCTGGACAATCTGGTCAATAACGGTCTGCGCTATTCACAACAGACATTGCGCGTCAGCCTGTGGTTAGACAGTGAACTCGCCTGCCTGCAGGTTGAAGACGACGGGCCGGGCATCCCGCCGGAAGAACGTACCCGCATCTTTGAGCCCTTTGTTCGCCTGGACCCGAGCCGTGATCGCGCCACCGGCGGCTGCGGGCTGGGGCTGGCAATCGTCCATTCCATCGCCGTCGCTTATCAGGGGCGTATCGCCGTTGACGGCAGCCCGCTCGGCGGTGCCAGTCTGCGTTTCAGCTGGCCGGTAAAACCCACATTCAATCTGGCTGCAGAACAGCCTAATCACGAAAATCAGGAAGGGAGCCACAATGACCATCGCCTATAAAAAATTACACGACACCTTCGCCCGTTTGTCCCGCTTCGGCCATTTATCGGCTATTGCAGGCTGGGATGCCGCGGCCATGATGCCACCGGAAGGCGGACAAGCCCGCTCGGAAGCGCTGGCTGAACTGAGCGTGCTGACGCATCAGATCCTCACGGCGAAACAGGTCGGTGAATGGCTGGAACAGGCCAGCGGCGAACAACTTAATGACGTTGAGCAGGCCAATCTGCGCGAAATGCGCCGTCACTATCAGCAGGCGGCTTTGCTGCCGGAAAGCCTGGTACAGGCAAAATCACTGGCCGGCGCACGTTGCGAGCAGGCGTGGCGTATCCAGCGTAAATCGAACGACTGGGAAGGCTTCTCGGATAACCTGAAAGAAGTGGTTAAGCTGAGCCGTCAGGAAGCACAGTTGCGCGCCGAGGCTGCGGGCATCAGCCGTTACGACGCCCTGCTCGATTTATACGAACCGGGCATGACCTCACAGAAGCTGGATGTGCTGTTTGGCGATCTGAAAACCTGGCTGCCGGACCTGTTACAAACCGTGGTTGAAAAGCAAAAATCCGAAACCCGTATTGCGCCACAGGGGCCGTTTGACATCGAAAAACAGCGGCAGCTTGGTCTGAAAGTGATGGGTAAACTGGGTTTTAATTTCGATGCCGGTCGTCTGGATGTCAGCGCGCACCCGTTCTGTGGCGGGGTTCCGCAGGATGTACGTATCACCACACGTTACAATGAAAATGAATTCCTCAGCGCCATGATGGGAGTTATCCACGAAACCGGTCATGCACGTTACGAGCAAAACCTGCCAAAAGAATGGCTGGGCCAGCCGGTTTCCAACGCCCGTTCGATGGGTGTTCACGAATCACAAAGCCTGCTGTTTGAAATGCAACTGGGTTGCAGCGAGCCGTTCCTGAAATCTGTGTATCCGCTGGTTATCGAGCAATTCGGTCACCGTGAAGGGCTGGATGAAAGCAACTTTATGAAGCTGAACCAGCACGTCCAGCCGGGCCTTATCCGTGTTGACGCCGATGAACTGAGCTATCCGGCACACGTCATTCTGCGCTATGAAATCGAAAAAGCGCTGATGGAAGGTGAAATAGAAGTTGATGATATTCCGGCCTTGTGGAACAGAAAGATGCAGGAATATCTTGGCATCGACACTGTCGGCAACTACCGCGACGGCTGCATGCAGGATATCCACTGGACCGATGGTGGCTTCGGTTATTTCCCGACATATACCCTCGGCGCGATGTACGCCGCGCAGTTGTTCCAGACGGCTAACAAAGCCATTCCGACGTTGCAGGATGACATTGTCCGCGGTGACCTGACCGCCCTGTTCCAGTGGCTGCAACAGAATATCTGGCAGCACGGCAGCCGGTTCACGACAGATCAGCTGATGAAAAATGCGACAGGCGAAACGCTGAATCCGGCGTTCTTCCGGGCGCATCTTGAAGGGCGATACTTGTAGGCGGAAGGCGTGAGTTGGCGATTTTTTTAAAGCGAAAACAATAATTTGAAGTTTGCTTTAAAAGGGAAGTTGCCATTAATACCCCCTCCCCGCCTCCCCCTTCGCAGGGGGAGGCGCAAACACGTGGTCCGCTCCCTCCCCTGCGAAGGGGAGGGCTGGGGTGGGGTTTTAAAGCAAAATCAATAAGTTGAAGTTTGCATTAAAAGGGAAGCAACCATTAATACCTCCTCGCCGTTCGCAAGAGGAAGCGCAAACACGCGATCCACTGCCCCGTAGCAACTCCATCGCTATACCCTCCAATTTCACCGTAATTCCCTGATTTTATTACGCCCCCTCCTTTGTACATTCCGTTACACGCCGAAACCAATCACTCACGGACAACCAGATCCAACACGCCTAGTATTCTTCATACCGGCCCCGCAGTGGGGTGGACACTTAAACAAAAATTCTGAGGAATTAAAGATGAAAAAAGTATTAGCTCTGGTTGTAGCCGCTGCAATGGGTCTGTCTTCTGTCGCTTTCGCTGCTGAAACTACTGCAACTCCGGCGCCAGCTGCTGCTGCAACTACCGCTGCTCCAGCACCTGCTGCCAAGCATGTGACTAAGCACAAAACTCACAAGAAAGTAGCTCAGAAAGCGCAGGCTGCTAAAAAACACGTGAAACACGCTAAGAAAGCGGCTCCAGTAGCTCAGAAAGCGCAGGCTGCTAAAAAACACGTGAAACATGCTAAGAAAGCTGCACCAGTAGCTCAGAAAGCCCAGGCTGCTAAAAAACACGTGAAACACGCTAAAAAAGCGGCTCCAGCTGCAAAAGCAACTCCAGCAGCATAAGTAGTCAGTAAAAGTCTTTGTGAGCGTATCTACTCACCATTATCAAGACTGATGATTTAACACCCGGTTCGCCGGGTGTTTTTTTCTCCGGTTTTCTATCTTGAGGTACTGATGGAAGATGCTGCGCCGCTACCTGTTCGAAATCACCCTGTGTTCCCTGATCCTTTGCGGTCTGATCACCCTGTTCTTCTACTTCTGAGATACCCCGCGATGACGCCCGTCATCGGCTCAAAAGGCTGAGTTACCAGACAAATATATCCACCACGAAACATAACCGTCTATAATCGTTCCATAATTACGGCTTCCCGGGTTCTCCCTGTTTTCAAGGTCAGAATGTTATGCGCATCGCGTTACCGCTGTTTTTGTGCTTTTTCTGTTTTACCGCCAGTGCCCTTGTACATGCAGACTCTCCTGATGATGCAGATTCCGACACACCTTCCATCAGCATGAAAGAAAAAACGGCCCTTTTCTTTGGTCACGATCAGCGCACACCGGTGGCTGCGGCGGCGCACTGGCCATGGCAGGCCATCGGGCAGATTGAAACCGAGAGCGGCAATTTATGCACCGCGACGCTCATTTCTAAACATCTTGTCCTCACGGCGGGCCATTGTGTGCTGGCGCCTCCGGGCAAAATAGACAAAGTCGTGGCGCTGAGATTCATTTCTCATGATCAGAAATGGCGATATCAGATCACCGCATTACAAACGCTGGTGGATCCGAAATTGGGCAAGAAACTGAAAGCGGATGGCGACGGCTGGATTGTTCCGCCTAAAGCGGCACCGTTTGATTTCGCACTGGTTCGCCTGACAGATGAAAAGCTGGCATTGCCGATCAAACCCCTGCCATTGTGGGAAGGCTCCCGTGACAACCTGACCGCTCTGCTGAAACAGGAAGGCAGGAAAGTGACCCAGGCCGGATACCCGGAAGATCATCTGGATGATTTGTATGTACATCAGGATTGTCTGATCACCGGATGGGCGCAACCGGGTGTGTTATCGCATCGCTGCGATACTTTGCCGGGCGACAGCGGCTCACCGTTGCTGCTGAAAAATGCCGATGGCTGGTCGCTGGTCGCAATTCAAAGTTCCGCGCCAGCGGCACAAGACCGTTATCTGGCCGATAACCGTGCGCTGGCCGTTCCGGCCATCCGCGATGCCCTGAATACGCTGTCCTCAGGTGTGATCAGTGCGAGCACGCCGGTAACGACGCCCGCTCAGTAACCGTAAGCATCACCATTTCAGAGCATAAAAAAACCGCCTTCGTGTATCAGGCGGTTTTTTAGTTTTGAGAACCGGTTAAACCAGTTGCTCCATGGTCTGCAAAATCCGTTTATCCGAAATCGGATACGGCGTGCCCAGTTGCTGAGCGAAATAGCTGACGCGCAGTTCTTCAATCATCCAGCGTATTTCTTTCACCTCATCACTTTGCTGACGCACCGGCGGCAGTTTGTTCAACCACTGCTGCCATTGCTGCCGGATGTTTTCCACTTTCAGCATCTGCGCACGGTCGCGATGCGGATCCATCGCCAGTTTGTCCATCCGGCGTTCAATGGCCTGCAAATAGCGCAGCGTATCCGGCAGACGTTTCCAGCCATTTTGCGTCACGAAACCCCGATAAATCAGGCCGGACATCTGGGTTTTGATATCTGAAAGCGCCAGCGCCATGTTGATATCAATCCGTCCTTTCAGCCGTTTATTGATGCTGAAAACGGTCGTCAGAATTTGCTCCACCTGAATCGCAATCTGCACCACCGTATCATTCAGGTTGGCGCGCACATGCTCATGCAGTTTCGCGAAATCCTCTTCACGCCACACCAGCCCGCCGGACTCCGCAATCAGTTTGTCGATGCCGCAGGAAATGCAGTCGTCAATCAGATCCAGCACTTTGCCATAGGGGTTAAAATACAGCCCCAGTTTGGCTTTGTTCGGCAACTTCTCATGCAGGTATTTGACCGGTGAAGGAATGTTCAGCAGCAGCAGACGTCGCATTCCGCTGAGCATTGCCTGTTGCTGTTCCAGTTCACTGTCAAACAGGCGGATCGCTACGCTGTCTTTCTCATCCACAATCGCCGGATAAGCTTTTACTTCATAGCCGCCGCGCTTTTGTTCGTAGCGTTCCGGTAAGGTACCAAAGCTCCAGACATGCAGATCGCGTTGTTCGATACCGTCATCAGCCACCGCAGAAAGCGTTTGCTGAACCTGCTCTTTCAGGCCAGATTTCAGCGCGGCCAGGTCTTTGCCCTCGCGCAGCGTTTTGTTTTTATCATCGACAATGCGGAACGTCATTTTGAGATGATCGGGCACCTGATCCCACTGCCAGTCTTCGCGTGACACCGTCACGCCACTCATCTTACGCAGTTCCTTTTCCATCGCATCCAGCAACGGCATCTCGAACGGTTTGATGCGCCCGAGCAAGGCATCCGCGTAATTTGGCGCAGGCACAAAATTGCGGCGAACGGGTTTTGGCAGCGATTTAATCAGCGCCATGATCAGATCACGACGAATGCCCGGGATCTGCCAGTCAAAACCTTCTTCACTCACCTGATTGAGCAGCGGTAAAGGAATATGTACCGTTACGCCGTCAGCATCGGTACCCGGCTCAAACTGATAGGTCACGCGCAGTTTGAGATTGCCCTGATGCCAGAAATTCGGGTAATCGTGAGCGCTGATATTGCCCGCGCCCTCTTTGATCAGCATGCTTTTTTCAAAGTTCAGGCTGTCCTGCGGCTGCGTTTTCCACCAGGTATCAAAATGACGCGCCGACACCACTTCCTGCCCGATGCGTTGTTCATAGAACAGGAACAGGGTTTCGTCATCAACCAGAATATCGCGGCGACGGGATTTGTGTTCCAGCTCTTCCACTTCGGTGCGCAGACGCAGGTTAGCGCGGAAGAACGCATGACGGGTCTGCCAGTCGCCTTCCACCAGCGCATGCCGGATAAACAGTTCCCGTGACACGACCGGATCAATCGTGCCGTAATTCACCCTGCGTGCCGCCACAATCGGCAGGCCGTACAGCGTGACTTTTTCCGTCGCCATCACCGCGCCCTGGGCTTTTTCCCAGTGCGGCTCGCTGTAACTGCTTTTCGCCAGATGCTGAGCCAGCGGCTCGATCCATTCCGGTTCGATACGCGCGGCAATACGCCCCCACAGGCGGCTGGTTTCCACCAGTTCGGCGACCATCACCCATTTCGGCGGTTTTTTGAATAATCCGGAGCCAGGGAACACCGCAAAACGGGCATTGCGTGCACCGGTATATTCCTGCTTATCGGCATCTTTCTGGCCGATATGCGACAGCAAACCGGTCAGCAATGCGCAATGAACTTCGCGGTATTCAGCAGGCAGGCTGTTCACCGGCAGCCCCAGTTCTTTCACTACCTGACGCAACTGGGTGTAAATGTCCTGCCACTCGCGCACGCGCAAATAGTTGAGGAAATCGCTGCGGCACAATTTGCGGAACTGTGCAGAAGACAGCGCTTTCTGCTGCACCTGCAGGTGATCCCACAGGTTTACGAATGCCAGGAAATCAGAGTCTTTGTCGGCAAAGCGACGATGTTTTTCATCGGACGCCTGCTGTTTGTCCATCGGACGCTCACGCGGATCCTGAATCGACAGCGCGGCGGTAATGATCATCACTTCGCGTACACAGCCGTTTTTCTGTGCTTCCAGCACCATGCGCGCCAGACGCGGATCCACCGGCAACTGCGCCAACTGACGACCAAGCGGTGTCAGCGTATAGCGGCCATCGACGGCGTTATTAATGGCGTTCAGCTCTTCCAGCAGACGGACGCCATCCTGAACATTGCGTTTGTCCGGCGCCTCAACAAACGGGAATGCGGCGATATCGCCCAGCCCCAGCGAGGTCATTTGTAAAATGACGGAAGCCAGATTGGTGCGCAGAATTTCAGGGTCGGTAAATTCCGGGCGCGAGAGGAAATCCTGCTCCGAATACAGGCGGATACAGATACCTTCGGAAACACGTCCGCAGCGGCCTTTACGCTGGTTAGCCGACGCCTGCGAAACCGGTTCGATCGGCAGGCGCTGCACTTTGGTGCGGAAACTGTAGCGGCTGATACGCGCGGTGCCGGGATCAATGACATATTTGATACCCGGCACGGTCAGCGAGGTTTCGGCGACGTTGGTCGCCAGCACGATACGGCGACCGGAGTGCGACTGGAATACGCGGTTCTGCTCGCTGTTCGACAGCCGCGCATACAGCGGCAAAATCTCGGTGTGAGGCAAATCCAGACGGTTCAGCGCATCGGCGGTATCACGAATTTCACGCTCACCGCTCATGAAGATCAAAATGTCGCCCATGCTTTCGCGACCGAGTTCATCGACCGCATCGAAAATCGCCTGCAGCTGGTCACGATCCACATCATCTGCGTCATCCACAATCGGGCGATAACGCACGTCAACCGGATACGTCCGGCCGGAAACTTCAATGACCGGTGCATGATTAAAATGACGCGAGAACCGCTGCGGATCGATAGTCGCCGAGGTAATAATGACTTTCAGGTCGGGGCGTTTTGGCAGCAACTGACGCAGGTAACCGAGGATAAAGTCGATATTCAGGCTGCGTTCATGCGCTTCATCGATGATCAGCGTGTCGTACTGCATCAGCATGCGATCCTGCTGGATCTCCGCCAGCAGGATACCGTCGGTCATGAGCTTAACGAGGGTGTTTTCACTGACCTGATCGTTAAAGCGAACTTTATAACCGACCGTGTTACCGAGCGTGGTATCCAGCTCATCGGCAATACGGTTGGCCACAGTACGCGCCGCCAGACGTCGCGGCTGAGTATGACCAATCACGCCTTTAATCCCGCGACCGAGTTCCATACAGATTTTCGGGATTTGCGTGGTTTTACCGGAGCCGGTCTCACCTGCGACAATCACTACCTGGTGATCGCGGATAGCGTTATAGATGTCTTCTTTCTTCTGGCTGACCGGCAAGTTTTCCGGATAGCTGATTTTTGGCCGTGAGGCTTCACGGGCACTGACTTTTTTCAGGCTCTCGTTGATGGCGGTCTGGATTTCAGCACTTAACGCGTCGAGTGCTTCAGGTTTATCAATCTTTCTGGCACCCTGCAAACGGCGTTGCAGGCGTTGCCGGTCACGTAGCATCAGCCCGTCTAACTGCGCTGATAATGCCGCGAGCGGTGATTTCACGTTCACAATTCCTTGTTGCATGTCAGCCGGAGAGCAAAACGTCTGCGCCAGCTGAATCTGAATGGGTGATGAGGAAGGTTTAAGCCTTGCCTGCTTGTGTCTATGTTAACACAAGGTATTGAACATGCTGAAAACGGGTGATTACGCCACAGGATTTAAGTTGTTCAAAAAAATCGATGATAGGTCTCTAAATATTGCGCTATCACTGAATAAGCTTTGTGAATAAAGTAAGTTCCATTCGGGGGACGTTCTGGTTATAAAAAACCATTCCCTATGTATCACACAGTTAAGGAACTCACTAATGAGCAAAGTACTCGTTCTGAAATCAAGCATTCTGGCTAACTTCTCTCAGTCAAATCAACTGGCCGATTACCTGATTGCACAGTATCAGTCTGCAAACAGCGGTTCTGCCGTGACAGTTCGTGACCTGGCGGCTAACCCAGTCCCTGTATTAGATGGCGAACTGGTTGGCGCACTGCGTCCTTCCGATGCTCCGCTGACGCCACGTCAGGAAGAAGCACTGGCGCTGTCTAACACCCTGATTGACGAACTGCAGGCGCATGACGTGATTGTTATCGCTGCACCCATGTACAACTTCAACATCCCGACTCAGCTGAAAACGTATTTCGACCTGGTTGCCCGTGCTGGCGTGACGTTCAAATACACCGAGAAAGGCCCTGAAGGCCTGGTGAAAGGTAAACGCGTTATCGTTCTGACCAGCCGTGGTGGTATTCATAAAGACACCCCAAGCGACCTGGTTGCCCCATACCTGTCTCTGTTCCTGGGCTTCCTGGGGATGAGCGACGTAGAATTCGTTTACGCGGAAGGTATTGCGTACGGTCCTGAAGTGGCGACCAAAGCTCAGACTGATGCGAAAGCAGCAATCGATGCCGCCATCAAAGAACTGGCTGCTGCATAATTATCGTTATCACAATCTGAGCACCCATTCACTTAAGAATCTGTCCGTTCCGCTCAGATGATGTTGTGATAAAGCTATTGCGCGCTGAAAGGCGCGCTTTTTTTTGCCTGCGATCCTCTGCTTACTTCTGCAACCATTTACCGTTGATGCCCCGCACATATTCGCCCTTTCCGGCGCGGGCGACCAGTTTTTGCCCGGCCAGTCTGGCGACATCGTCGGTACTGACGTTATTGTCCCGCGCCACCTGTGCGTATTGCTGCTGGCGGGCATCATTGATTTTTGACACCAGCGCGACGCTCTCCGCATCCTGTTTCAGCGGTGCCAGATAGCCGGACAGCGTTTCACCCACGCGCCCCTGCTGTTTGGCTTCATTGAGCGTTAACGCGAACGCCTGACTGCAAAACAGTAAACCACCCGTCAGTAACATCAGGCTGATTCTCCTGATGCTGTTTTTATTGAAAAATATCGCGGACATAGTGGCCCCTAGAATAAATCGCTTTGATTCTTCAACAGATTTTCCACGTCTTTATCCACTTTGATATGGATCTCGTGTTCGATTTTCACGTTCATGTTGATGGTGATCGGCTCTTTCGGCGCGGCCAGTTCGATACGCGGCACGCAACCGCTGAGCATCATTACGCAAAGCGCCACGCCCGGGCCGACAACTCGCAATTTCATTGTTCCTTCCTCACTGTTGGATCCTTTTTCTGTCCCGCCGCAGACGGATTTTTTGACAGCGCATCAGCAGGCAAAGACATCTGCTGTTGCAGCCATTCCTGAAGATTGTCGCCAAAACGCAAACTGCGCCAAAGCTGATAGATATTTTCCTCATGGGAATAATTGAGGACGATTTCACGTTTTTCTTTATCGCCACCGTGCGTCGTGTCGGTGTAATTCACACCGTCAACTTTAGCCTTCATGGTCAGCACACCAAGATTATCCAGACTGACCTGCGCATCGGAACGGCTGATTTCCAGATAGCGCAGCAGGCCAATGACCATATTGTTGGCGAAATTGCCGCTGGCCATTGCATCGGCAAATTGCGGGTCGAGGCGCAGCGTCAGGCTGCCATCGTTTCTGATCCAACCGTTATGAATGATCCACTGCGGATTTTCCACATACAGCGGCAGCTCACCATAAATCACACCGGACATCGCCAGTTGCTTGGGTTTCAGCGCCGTAAACAGTTCGCTGAGATTGATTTTTTCCAGCTTCAGCACGGCCGCATCATGCTGCGGCATACGCAGCGCCGACAAGCTGAGATGACCACGCAATATATCGACGCCCAGATTGCTCAGGGTCAGTGGCGTTTGTTCACTCCACGGATAATGTCCCTGTAAATCGGCCGTCACGTTCTGCATTTTGACCAGATTGTTCACTTCGCCGATACGCAGCGTCACCGGCTTTTTCACGCCGAGCTGCCAGACCTGATCCTGAAGGCGATACGGCAGGCTGAAATCCAACCCGCTCAGGTCGCCGTCTTGCATCCAGAAGCCCCCGTTTTTCACCACCCAGTGCCCCCCCGCGACAAATCCCTGCCCGCGCGCGGCCGAAAATGCCGACTGCGCGTAGAAGGTGCCTTCACGTAATTTGATGTTCAGATCCGGCGTGAGAAGCGGCTGGAACGCGGTCAGTTGCTGTTTCGGCCACCAGCCTTCCCCGCGCAGACGTTCGCCATCCCAGCGCCCGTTGAGCCGGATCGGGCCGATCGGTTTGGCATCCAGCATCCCGCGCATAATGAAACTGTCCGGGCTGCCACCGCTGAGCTGTAACGTCAGCGTGGCGGGCGGCAGATAGCCGCCGTTCGCCAGCGAAATCTTCTTCGCCACCAGTCTGATGTCCCCTTTAAACGCCGTTGGCTCATCAGGATACTGCGGTTTGAAGCGGGCGGATGGCGGACGTTTCCAGATCAAAGGGTGTTCGAGCGTAAGGCGCGGCGCATCGACATCTGCCAGCCCGTAATGCAGGCGGTCAAAGCCCGTCGAGAGCGAATTAATGCTGATCAGATTGTCGTGCCACTGGCCTTTGCCAGACATGTCCCAGCGGCCGTTCAGTGGCGGCAAATGCCCGTTGCCCCAGTAATTGAAATTCCACAGTCCAATGTCCGGCCAGAACGCCAGCGATTTCCCGCTGAGATGCAAATCAAACGCGCCCCAGAAACTGTGACGTGCTTTGAGGATCGCTTGCAACGGCCCGCTCACGCCCTCTGCGGAGACTTTGACCCCCGCCAGTGGCCAGCGCGCATCGCTGATGGTCAGTTCCGGCGTCGGCTTACCCCACGCCCGTAACAGCGAACCGCTGCGCA
This sequence comes from Rahnella sp. RcJ3, assembly GCF_009498575.1. NCBI lineage: Bacteria > Pseudomonadati > Pseudomonadota > Gammaproteobacteria > Enterobacterales > Yersiniaceae > Rahnella > Rahnella sp. RcJ3. Next base: position 48,396 of record NZ_QSNX01000005.1, on the reverse strand, counting down.
ATGAAAGCGTCGGGTTAAGCACCGAGCCGCTGAGCTGACCGGGCAATGACGCACTCAGAGACGTGGTCTGTAAATTTGCCTGACCGGTCAGGCGGAAACCTAAATCGCTGTCGAGTAAACCAATGCGTCCCGGCCCGAGCGTCAGCACCACGTTGGCCTTGCCGTTGTGGCCCTGCGTCAGCACATTCAGCCTTGCGGTAATGTGGGTCTGATCAAACGCCGGTGACCAGTCGCTGAACGTCAGATTTACGCCCCCTGCCAGGGGTTGTGCGGCATAAGGCCAGCGCCATTGTCCCTGCGTGATCTGTAATTCGTTATTGTTGAGTTTCCATGGCAGCATCGCCAGAGGCTGATCACTGCCCTTTTCGGTCAGCGTCAGAATACCGTCGGTTGCCTGCCAGCTCAGCGTAATATCCAGCGGCTGAGGCACCTGCGCCGTTTGCATTTCGGCGTGCAGTTCGCCGGATTCAGGCAGATGATCGAGATTCGCTGGCAGCAGCAGTTTACCGCTGAGCGTCACCGGCTGCCTACTGCCCGGCGGCGTCAGACTGAATGAACGGATGGCAAGCTGACGGTTACCGTCAAGCACAGCGTCAAGTTTCAGGGCATCGCCATTCACAGAAAGATGTTGTACGCCGTCCAGATTACTGAGCTGCACACTGGCGGCGTAATGCTGCCACGGCGTTACAGAAAGCTGGCCGATACTGACGTCACCGGCAGGCAGGAGTTGCTGTATCTCTGCGAGGGAAAGCGTTGACTGACTTTCGCTTTTGGGCAGTTTTGCCAGACAGGCGGTATCGATCGTCAGCGCATCAAGCTTCAGCGCCCATTGGCCGGTGTTATGACTGAGGCGGGCATTTCGTGCCGTCGCGAGCGTGCAGTCCCCGGCCTGATAGCGCACGCCCGGCAGTTGCAGGACGCCGTGCGACCAGTGCGGAGAACCACTCAGCACCAGTTGGGTTCCGCCCGGCAACCAGTGGCTGGCAACAACGGGCAACCAGCGCGGCACGGTTTTCCATAACACCCACAACAGCAGTACAATAATCACCACTATACTCAGGAGTATCTGCGCGCTTTTCTTCAGTCCGTTCCTCATGACTTGCCTTGTCTTATGCTTCACTAAATGATCTAAACGCCCGCAAGATATCATAATTAGCGTAACAACTGATGACAGGAATGCCAGAGCACCTGAATCAAATAGCACAGGATAAATTGTCTGCCTTCCTGCGCTCTGCTAGTTTGATGGCATATTGCGAATTGTTTCTGAAACTGTTTATTCCTTATAAAACATGCGGAAGCCGTTTCGTCAGAGATTCAAACTCACTGCGGAGAAACACCATGAAAGTGGCTGTCTACAGTACTAAAAATTACGACCGGAAATATCTGGAACTGGTCAACGCGCATTATGGCTATGAACTGGAATTTTTCGACTTTCTGCTGACCCCGCAAACAGCGAAAACGGCGGTAGGTGCCGATGCAGTCTGCCTTTTCGTGAATGACGATGGCGGCCGCGAAGTGCTGCAGGAACTGGCCTCTCTGGGCATTAAAACGCTGGCACTGCGTTGTGCAGGCTTTAACAATGTCGATTTAGATGCCGCAAAAGAACTGGGAATTTCGGTGGTGCGCGTACCGGCTTATTCGCCGGAAGCGGTGGCTGAGCATGCAGTGGGAATGATGATGTGTCTTAACCGCCACATCCATCGCGCTTATCAACGCACGCGTGAAGCCAACTTCTCGCTGGAAGGTCTGATCGGTTTTAACATGTATCAGCGCACCGCCGGTATTATCGGTACGGGTAAAATTGGCGTGGCGACGATGCGGATCCTGAAAGGTTTCGGCATGCGCATTCTGGCGTTTGATCCGTATCCCAGCCCGCTGGCCCTCGAACTCGGCGCGGAGTATGTCGACCTGGATACGCTGTATGCCGAATCCGATGTCATTTCGCTGCACTGCCCGCTGACACCGGAAAATCATCATCTGCTTAATGCAGAAGCCTTCTCCAAAATGAAAGACGGTGTGATGATCGTCAACACCAGTCGTGGCGGATTACTGGATGCCACTGCCGCTATCGATGCCCTGAAAAAGCAAAAAATCGGCGCACTGGGCATGGACGTTTACGAGAATGAACGCGATTTATTCTTCGAAGACAATTCTAACGAAGTGATCCTTGATGACGTCTTCCGTCGTCTGTCGTCCTGCCACAATGTGCTGTTCACCGGCCATCAGGCCTTCCTGACCAGCGACGCACTGACCAGCATTTCAGAAACGACGCTGTTGAATATTGATCAGCTGTCGAAAGGTGTGGTCTGCCCGAACCTGCTTTAATCACGTAATCAGCATCATCATTATAAGGCTCACTCCGGTGAGCCTTTTTACTTTCTGCATCTGCGCTGCAACACACTCAGCGGCTCAACACGCGGCTGATTTCCGGGCCGTAGCCGGTGAGGGTCAGGACATCATCAGCCAGCGTGACCGAGGAAAATGGCAGGCTGCTTTCGCCGTCGACCATACCTTTCAGCGTAATAAAATCAGTATTGTCTACACGGTCATAACCGCCACGGTGATCGTGACCGGCGAAATAGGCGCGAACGTTGTAACGGCACAACAATTCCACCAGCGTTTCACAATTCCACAGGTTGTGGCTGTTAACCGGTGTCAGCGGATAATGGCCGAAAACCAGTACCACCTCGCGCTGCTCACGCGCCTCAAGCAGGTTTTTCTCAATCCATTCAAGCTGTTTCGGCCCGACCGCACCGTTCCAGGGCTGCGCCTGCGACTGCTGACATTCTGTCAGTTCTTCCAGCATATATTCTGCTAACTGGCGGTCATCGGCATTGGCGTGGTTGCAATACAAACTGACGTCGTTACCGTCGATGACCAGAAAACGATAGCCCGGCAAACTGAACGAATAATAACTTTTCGGTAAACCGATGGCCGGTTTCTGCGCCCCGAGATGCTCGGAAATCACCTGCGCGTCGTGGTTGCCGATCACCGCCGCATGCGGGTGGCGCAGCGCCTCATAACGGGCAAGAACGGCCTGAAAACTGCTCCAGTCGCGGTCCACCAGATCACCCAGCGTGACCACAAAATCGAGTTTGAGATCATTAAGCTCATTGATGGCGGTGGCCAGTTTATTCAGGCTGTTGCGGTAATAACGGATTTTTTGGGGTTCGGCATCCGCATACTGCGGGTCGGCAATCAGCCCGAAACGCAGCCGTGTGCCAGTGACCAGCGCATCGTGAACGTCCGGCAACTGATAAAATGCACTCACGTTGCCCAGCGCCAGCGCCTGCCGTTCGGATAACAAAGGGGATAAAGTGGTGACGGCCATAACATTCTCCTGTCGGGATCTTAACGGATCCCTGCCCGCATAAAGGATTGAACAAACTGACGCTGAAATATCAGAAATAACACCAGCAGTGGCAACACGGTCATCAGGGTGGCGGCACTGATCAGCGCCCATTGCACGCCCTGCTCCGGCGCGGAAAACAACTGTAGTCCGACCGTCACCGGCCGCACTTTGACGGAATCGGTGATCACTAACGGCCAGAGAAAATCGTTCCAGTGGAAGCTGATGGAAACCAGTGCAAAAGCGACATAAATCGGTTTCGCCAGCGGGATATAGATTTTGCGCAGGATATAAAACCGGCTGGCGCCTTCCACAATGGCGGCTTCTTCCAGCACCAGCGGAATACTTTTAAACGTCTGGCGCAGCAGGAAAATGGCAAACGCCGAGGCAAAATACGGCAGCGCGATGCCCGCCAGCGTGTCACGCAACCCGAGCGCGCCAATGGTTTTGTAGTTGTTCAGGATCAGCACATCGGGGCTTATCATCAGTTGCAGCAAAATCAGTGCGAAGATAAAGCCTGCCCCTTTCAGTTTAAACCGCACCAGCGCGTAAGCCGCCAGGGTCGCCAGAATCAGCTGGCACACCACAATCATCATCACCAGCAAAGTAGTGTTCATGAAGTAGCGCGCGAAAGGTGCCGCCTGCCAGGCGTTGATGAAATTCTGAAAAGTCAGCGGCGCAAACAGCGAAAAACTGCCCTGCACTGACGCCGGATGAATCGCCACCCAGACCGCGACCAGCACCGGTAAAAACCACAGTAACGCCGCCAGCCAGATGGCGAGATTCAGGATCAGGCGGCTGAAAGAAAACGGTTTCACTGATAATGCGCCCTTTTATCCAGCAGGTTGAATTTAATCAGCGCGATGACGGCGAGGATCACCAGTAACACGACGGTCATTGCCGACGCAGCCGGTAAATCCCAGTAACTGAACGCCGTGCGGTAGATGTAAAACAGCAGCAAACTGGTGCTGTTGTTCGGCCCGCCGTTGGTCATCGCAATCACCTGATCGACAATCCTGAATGCATTCATCGAGGCGTTGATCAGCACGAATAATGTGGTTGGCATCAGCAGCGGCCACTGTACCCGGCGGAAGAAATAGCGCCGTGATGCCCCTTCGATTTCTGCCGCTTCGGCCAGCCGCGGGTCGATTTGCTGTAATGCGGCAAGGTAGAAAATCATGAAGAACCCGGCCTCGCGCCAGACTGAAACTGCCATCAGGCTGTAGAGTGCCGTGCCCGGTTCACCCAGCCAGTTGACCGCAGGTAGCGAAAAGAGCGCCAGCATTTTGTTGAGCAAACCGAGTTGCGGCGTATAGAAAAATAGCCACAGATTGGCAATCGCCACCATCGGCAGCAGCGAAGGAATAAAGAAAGCGGCGCGGGTCAGCGCATTGCCGCGCAGACGACGGTTGACCGCCAGCGCCATCAGCAGCGCAAGGGCAACCGACAGCGGGATGGTGATAAGGGCGTAGAGCAGATTGTTGCGTAACGACAACATAAACACGTCGTCGTCCAGCAGCGCACGGTAGTTATCCAGCCCGACAAACTGCGGCGGATGCCCGCTGCGGGCAGCGCTGAACAGACTTTCCCACACCGTTGCCAGCGCCGGATAGTGGGTAAACAGCAGCAGAAAACCCAGCGCGGGCAGCAGCAACAGATAGCCGTAAAGTTGTAATGACAACCCGCGTGTGCGGGTGGCCGGAAGAACCGCGTGAAATGTGCTCATGCTGTTCCTTTCGCGCTTACTGATACGGTTTCAGCAGGCGGTCAGCCTGTTTCTGCGCCGAACTCAGCGCGTCTGCCGGCGTTTTTGCCTGTGTGACCGCAGCTTCAATCGCGTGGTTCATCAGTTCCTGAATTTGCACGCTGTTATAGGTCGAGAGTTCCGGCTGCGAATATTTCAGTTGTTCGCGGGCCACCAGCGCCTGCGGCACCTGTTTCACATAATCCTGCATGACCGGGGTTTCCCACGCAGCAGGCGATGTCGCGACATAACCGGTGGCGATACTCCAGCGCGCCGCCTGTTCAGGGGCAGAAACCCAGCGGATAAATTCCAGTGCCGCTTTCTGTTGTTCCGGCGTGGTGTTTTTGAAGACGTAAAGATTACCGCCGCCGGTCGGGCTGCCACGCTGCGTTTTCTCCGGCAGCATCGCCACACCAAACGGGAATTTCGCGTTCTCACGCACGGTCGTCAGGTTGCCGGTCGTCGTGACCATCATCGCCGTTTTGCCGTCGATAAAGTCCTGCGGAGTGGTGCCCCAGGCGATGGTGCCCTTCGGTGACACCGCTTCTTTCTGCGACAGATCGGTCAGCCATTGCAGGGCTTCCACATTGGCGGGTGTGTCAAATGTCACTGCCGTGCCTTTGCCATTATCCAGATGGCTGCCGTTGGTGGCCGCAATCCCCTGGAAATTCCAGTAACCGTTCGGCGTGGACGGGATTTCAATGCCCCACTGCTTCACTTCTGAACCGTCACGCACCACCAGTTTTTTGCCGAAATCGACCACCTGCTGCCAGCTGGCAGGCGGCGTGTCGCCATTCAGACCCGCCTTCTCAAACGCCTGTTTGTTCCAGTACAACACCACCGTCGAACGCTGAAACGGAATGCTCCAGACTTTGCCCTGAATGTGGCGGATAAAGGCCGGATAGAAGCCGTCGATCCATTTTTTACCGTCTGCGTCATTCGCCAGATCGCTGACCGGCAAAATCGCGCCCGCGTCGATCAGGGAATACGCTTCAATATCGCCGATCACCGCAATTTGCGGGGCATTGCCGCCACGAAACGCCGTCAGCGCTTTGGTCACTGTGGTGGCGTAATCACCGGTATAAACGGGCTGAATGCTGATATCAGGATGTGTTTTCTGGAAATCTTCCACCAGCGTATCCACCGTATGACTGATTTTCCCGCCGACAGCAATCGGGTAATACATTTGTAATTTCACCGGATCTGCCGCAAAAGCAGAGGTGCAGGAGATGAGCAGAACGGCGGTAGCGAGACGTGAAAAACGGTGAACAGATGACATAGTTTTCCCTTCGGCAATAGGCGTTGTATGAGTCAATAAAAGTGAATAACGGCAAAAAATGACAACTACACGGCAACTCTGTGATCTGACGGTAAACAGGATTGCTCAGCGTGGAAGCAGCGTTTTCCGTCTGCTGTAATGAAAAAATATTGTGCGCCCGTGGTCCATTGCAGACCGACCCTCTGACCATCAGCAAAGCGTTTCATGCCCGCGACTTTCACGGTCATTAGCTCGGGATATCCGGCAAGTGCGCAGGCCACCAGGGTGTCCGCCCCCATGTATTCATGGCTGACCACCCGGGCGGTCAGGCTGGCGTGTTCAGGCGAAATCAGCTGAATATCTTCGGCGCGCAGGCCGAGACTCAGGGCGTTTTCGTTGAGGTTTTCCACCACCGGCAGCGGCGTACCGGCGAGATAGTGATGCTGCCCGCGGCGTTCGAGCGGCAGAATATTCATTGGCGGCGCACCGATAAATTGCGCGGCAAAAATGCTGGTCGGGTTGTTATAAAGGTTATCCGGGGTGTCGTGTTGCTCGATGCGGCCATCGTTGAGCAAAATGATTTTGTCCGCCATGCTCATCGCTTCGGTCTGATCGTGCGTGACATACAATAAGGTCAGGCCGAGCTTCTTCTGAATTGCACGGATTTCGCGGCGCATACTCTGGCGCAGTTTGGCGTCGAGATTGGAAAGCGGTTCGTCCATCAGGCACAGCCTGTTGTTGGCAATCACCGCCCGGCCCAGCGCCACGCGCTGTTGCTGACCGCCGGAAAGCTGCGAAGGTAAGCGGTCGAGCAGCGGCTCCAGTTCCATCAGCCTGCTGACGTCCGCCAGCCGCGATGCAAAATGACGCTTGTCTTCGCCACGCGCACGCAGGCCGAAAAGCAGATTTTCGCGCACATTCATGTGCGGGAATAACGCGTAAGACTGAAACACCATCGACAGTTTACGCTGCGAGGGTGCCAGCGACGTGACATCGGATTGCTGAAAATACAACGTACCGCTTTCCGCCGTTTCCAGCCCGGCGATGGTGCGTAATAACGTCGATTTTCCGCAGCCGGAAGGACCGAGCAAGGCAATAAAATCACCCTCTTCCACATCAAAACTGATGTCATTGAGGGCCACTTTCGTCCCCCAGGATTTCCGGATGTGATGCAGTGATAGGTAGCTCATGCCGCTGTAAGTCTCTCTGACCGGTGATGGGCATAACCTATCGGGCTAAAATGACGCTTTTATGATCGGGAGATGACGGGATAAAGACGGACAAGGTTTTAAGTCCCATTCATTCACGCTATAATACGCCAACAAATATCGCATAAGTCAGTTGAATATATCGACATGGCGAATGCCAAAGGAATATTTCTCAGGAGAGAAGATGAAGAAGTCACTGTTTGTTCTGGCCGCCGCGATGACCCTGGGGGCGTGCAGCATGAATCAGAATACCGCCGTTAAACAGACCGATTTGCAGCATCACCGTTTTGAGTTGCTGAGCGTCGATGGTCAGACGGTTCCTGCCGCGCAAGGGCGCATTCCGGACATTGAGTTCGGCTCAAACATGCACGTTTCGGGAAAAATGTGTAATAACTTCATGGGTCAGGGCCAGTTGCAAAACAACGTGCTGACCGTGAAAGGACTGGCATCCACCATGATGATGTGCCCGGATGAAAACCTGAATAAGTGGGATCACGTGATCAGCGATGTGCTTAATAACGGCGCGGCGCTGACCTTGCAGGAAAACAAACTGACCCTGACGCAAGGTAAACACCAGTTGATTTATCGTCTGAAAGACCGGATGTAAATTTATTGCCACATTAACTGCAAAAACGCCAGACGACTGTCTGGCGCTTATCAGGCTTTACACACACCCTGCATCAAAGCACTTTCCGAGCACTGACGACCATTAGCCATCGAACACATACCGACGCGGCTGCCATCAAGTTGCGGTGCCATCCGTAATTGCCCGCCCGCCATAGAACAGGCTGCATACGCCGGGCTATCCATATTAACGGTACGTTGCCCGATATTAACGCTGTTGCCTTTTTGTGGAACGTCAGCCGAATCGTCGTGGCTGCTGCATGCGGCTAACACCAGCACACCGGCGGCCAGTAACACGCGAAACGCAGTGATCATCTGTCCTGCTCCTGAATATGACGGGGATTTTTTTGCGAATCGCCATCATATCCGACGCTTTTCGCCTGCGTCGAGCCTTTCGGCAAAATAACATCAACTTTTTCCTAAAATAATCTCAAATTTAAACACTCAGACACATTTTATTTCGGCCGGTTATTTCTTTAACGCATAAAACCAACAGTAATTAACCGCTTTTCCCGCTGCATTCGCGGGAAAATATAATGATAAGGCGCTTATATGCTGACTGAATTTGTCGAAAGATATTCATTAATCATCACGCGCGCGCCCTTCACGCCCCTATTTAGCCGCTGTCCCGAACCGGCTTCTGCACGACAGCTAATAATAATCCCAGCGCCTCGGGTTATTCAGTAACCGCTTAAAATATCAGCCGAAATAGCCCTGCACACAATCAGGATAAATCGATTAATCCGCCCTCTGCTAAGCTTTTAACATTCCCGCCAGCAACCGACTTTTCCGCTGGCTGCCATTGTGAGCAAAGCAAAAAAGGTATTCCATGATCACCACTGATGGTAATAATGCAGTCGCTTCCGTGGCTTATCGTACCAACGAAGTGATTGCTATCTACCCGATCACCCCCAGTTCAACCATGGCCGAAATTGCCGGTGCCTGGTCAGGCGAAGGGAAGAAAAATTTGTGGGGCGATGTCCCGACGGTAATGGAAATGCAGTCGGAAGCCGGTGCGATTTCCACCGTGCATGGCGCGTTGCAGACCGGCGCACTGTCGACCTCGTTCACCTCGTCTCAGGGTCTGTTGCTGATGATCCCGACGCTGTACAAGCTGGCCGGTGAACTGACGCCGTTCGTGCTGCATGTCGCTGCGCGCACCGTAGCCACCCACGCGCTGTCCATTTTTGGCGATCATTCGGATGTGATGGCCGTACGCCAGACCGGTTGCGCCCTGCTCTCTGCCGCCAGCGTGCAGGAAGCGCAGGATTTCGCGCTGATTTCTCAGGTTGCCAGTCTCAACAGCCGCGTGCCGTTCATTCATTTCTTCGACGGTTTCCGGACCTCGCACGAAATCAACAAAATTGCCCCGCTCAGTGATGACACGCTCCAGCAGATGTTGCCGCAGGCGCAGATTGACGCGCATCGCGCCCGTGCTCTGTCGCCGGACCATCCGGTGATCCGCGGCACCTCCGCCAACCCGGACACTTATTTCCAGTCCCGCGAAGCCACCAATCCGTATTACAACGCCACCTGCCAGCACGTCATTGATGCGATGAATGCTTTTGCCGTCCTGACCGGCCGTGAATATAAGCCGTTCGAATATGTTGGCGATCCGCAAGCCGAACGGGTGATTGTGCTGATGGGTTCCGGCATCGGCACCGCCGAAGAAGTGATTGAAACCCTGAATGCGCGCGGTGAGAAAGTCGGCGTGCTGAAGGTGCGGCTGTACCGTCCGTTCAGCGCCGGACATTTGCTGTCCGTGCTGCCACAAAGTGTGAAAAGCATCGCGGTGATGGATCGCACCAAAGAGCCGGGCGCGCTGGCTGAACCGTTATACCTCGACGTGATGACCGCGCTGGCCGAAGCCTATTCCCGTGGCGAACGCGATTCACTGCCAAAAGTGAGCGGCGGCCGTTACGGATTATCCTCGAAAGAATTCGGGCCGGATTGCGTGCTGTCGGTGTTCCGCGAACTGTCGCTCAGCCAGCCGCGTCCGCGCTTTACCGTCGGCATTTATGACGACGTCACCGGCCTTTCCCTGCCGGTGGTGGAAGAAGCGTTGCCGCAGCACGCGTCGCTCGAAGCCCTGTTTTACGGGCTGGGCAGTGACGGTTCGGTGTCGGCCACCAAAAACAATATCAAAATTATCGGCAACAGCACGCCGATGTATGCGCAGGGTTATTTTGTCTACGACTCCAAAAAGGCCGGTGGCCTGACGGTGTCGCATCTGCGTGTCAGTGAAAAGCCGATCAAATCTGCTTATCTGGTGAGTCAGGCGCATTTCGTTGCCTGTCATCAGTGGCAGTTTATCGACCTGTATCAGATGGCAGAACGTCTGCGTGCTGGCGGGATTTTCCTGCTCAATACGCCGTTCAGCGCTGATGAAGTCTGGGTGCGTTTACCGCTGGAAGTGCAGGCGACACTTATCCAGCACGAAGCCCGTTTCTATGTGATTAACGCTGCCAAAATTGCCCGCGAATGCAAACTCGGCGCGCGCATTAATACCGTCATGCAGATGGCGTTCTTCCACCTGACGCAGATCCTGCCGGGCGAACAGGCGCTCGCCGAATTGCAGGGCGCGATTGCCCGCAGTTACCGCAGCAAAGGCGAAGAGATCGTCACCCGCAACTGGATGGCGCTGGCCGCTACGCTGGAAGAACTGGTCTCCGTGCCGCTGCAGGCTATTCCGGAAAATCCGCGCAAACGCCCGCCGATTGTTTCCGATGCGGCACCGGATTTCGTCAAAACTGTCACCGCCACCATGCTGGCCGGTCTTGGCGATGCCCTGCCAGTTTCCGCGTTCCCGCCGGACGGCACCTGGCCGACCGGCACCACGCAATGGGAAAAACGCAACATTGCCGAAGAAGTGCCGATCTGGAAACCGGATTTGTGTACCCAGTGCAATCATTGCGTCGCCGCCTGTCCGCACTCGGCGATCCGCGCCAAAGTGGTTCAGCCGGAATTTATGGCAGATGCGCCGCCTGCCCTGCAATCGCTGGATGTGAAATCCCGCGACATGCGCGGTCAGAAGTACGTGTTGCAGGTCGCACCGGAAGACTGCACCGGCTGTAATCTGTGCGTTGAAGTGTGTCCGGCGAAAGACCGTCAGGATCCGTCCATCAAGGCCATTAATATGGCGGATCGCATCGAACATCTGGAAGAAGAACGCGCCAATTACGATTTCTTCCTCAAACTGCCGGAGATTGATAAAACCACGCTGGAACGCATTGATATCCGCACGTCTCAGCTGATCACCCCGCTGTTTGAGTATTCCGGTGCCTGCTCCGGGTGTGGCGAAACGCCTTACATCAAACTGCTGACCCAGCTTTATGGCGACCGTTTGCTGATCGCCAATGCCACCGGCTGTTCGTCTATTTATGGCGGTAATCTGCCTTCAACGCCGTACACCACTAACGCCGAAGGTCGCGGTCCGGCATGGGCAAATTCACTGTTTGAAGACAACGCCGAGTTCGGGCTGGGCTTTCGTCTGACGGTGGATCAGCACCGCCGCCGCGTGCTGCGTCTGGTTGCATCGCTGGCGGAACATATTCCGGCGGACGTCCTCGGTGGCCTGCGCAATGACACGTCCACGCCTGAAGTGAAACGCGGGCATGTCACGGCGCTGCGTAAAATTCTGGCAGACATCGACACGCCGGATGCGCGTCAGTTAGCCACCGATGCCGATTATCTGGTGGATAAATCCATCTGGCTGATTGGCGGTGACGGCTGGGCGTATGACATTGGTTTCGGCGGACTGGATCACGTCTTAAGCCTGACCGAAAACGTCAACGTGCTGGTGCTCGATACCCAGTGTTATTCCAACACCGGCGGACAGCAGTCGAAAGCGACTCCGCTCGGTGCAGTCACGAAATTCGCAGAACAGGGAAAACGCAAATCACGCAAAGACCTGGGAGTGAGCATGATGATGTACGGTCATGTGTATGTGGCGCAGATTTCACTCGGCGCGCAGCTTAACCAGACCGTCAAAGCCATTCAGGAAGCCGAAGCTTATCCGGGGCCGTCGCTGATTATCGCGTACAGCCCGTGTGAGGAACACGGCTATGATCTGGCGCTCAGTCACGACCAGATGAAACAACTGACTACCACCGGTTTCTGGCCACTGTACCGCTTCGATCCGCGTCGTGTCGAAGAAGGCAAACCGGCACTGGCCCTCGATTCAAGACCGCCTTCCAGCGGGCTGACCGATACGCTCAATAATGAACAACGGTTCAGAAGACTGAACTCCCAACAGCCGGAAGTAGCAGAGATGTTGTATGCGGTGGCAGAGAAAGAGTTACAGGCTAAATATGACTTTTTAGCCATGCTGGCGGGGAAGAAGACCGAGCCGGAGTCTTGAGTTTTTAAACTGTGAGTTGAGAAAAAAACGCGGTCGGCTCCCTCCCCTGCGAAGGGGAGGGTTGGGGTGGGGTATCACAGACAAATCAAAAAGTTAACCTGTGCTTTGACGGCCGTTTTGTCTGCTAAACCCCCTCCCGACCTCCCCCTTCGCAGGGGGAGGAGCAAACAAGCGACCTCACTAAACTAACCGGTATTCCACCCGATATTCCCCCGATCCCACCTCAGCGGTGTATCCCTGTGCGCAGCGCACAAAATCAATCCCGTCCGCTTCCTGCACAGATTGACCGTCCGTCAGGACCACGGTGGCGGAGGTATTTGCCGGAACCGTGACGTTAAGGAAGACGGTATGACCGCTGACTTCCCAGCGTACGCCAATCGCACCATAGATTGACTGATAGCGGGTATCGAGCCAGCTCAGACCGCCGCCGGTCTGCGGTTTGATGATGACGTGTTTGAATCCGGGCTGTTCCTCATCAGCTTCAATCCCTGCCGCCACGCGGTAGAGCCATTCCCCCACCGCGCCGTAAGCGTAGTGATTGAAGGAATTCATGTCCGCGCTCCACATGCTGCCGTCCGGTTTGATGCCGTCCCAGTGTTCCCAGACAGTGGTGGCACCGGCTTTCACCTGATACAGCCACGAAGGGAAATCCTCTTTCAGCAGTAAATTCCAGGCTTCTTTAGTACGGCCATTCTGGCTGAGTGCGTGACAGAAATACGGCGTGCCGACGAAGCCGGTCACCAGATGCCCGTCGTGCTCGTTGAGCAATTCAACCAGCGTATCGGTGGTGCGCTGGCGGAATTCGTCAGGGACCAGATTGAAGTACAGTGCCAGAATATGCGCGGTTTGCGTTCTGGCCGCCAGACGACCCGATGGCGTAAAGAACTCCTCCTGAAAACGACGGACAATCGCCTGATGCAAGGCAGTGTAATGTTGATAGTCTTCAGTACGATTCAGCGCTTTGGCGGCTTTGGCGAACAATTGCGTGGAATAAGCGTAATACGCCGTGCAGGTCAGGTCGTTTGGGGTAGCACCGAAATAACTGCCCTCTTTGGCATCCAGCGCCACCCAGTCACCAAACTGTAATTTGTAATGCCAGATGTAATTTTCCGCATGCGCGGTCATGAAATCAATCCAGCCTTTCATGCTGGCATACTGGTTTTCCAGCACGTTGGTATCGCCATACATCAGGTACATTGTCCACGGGTTGATCACCGCGGCATCAGCCCAGGCCGAGGCAGAATGGGTTCCGCCTTCAGACAACAGGCGGTCCTGGCCACAGTAACCGGTCAGAATATCCGGAATAACGTGCGGCACACCGCCCTCAGCCGTCTGGTCATAACGAAGATCGGTCAGCCATTTGGCGAAGAAATTGCGGGTTTGCATCAGATAACTCGCCGTACGGCAAAAAATCTGCGCATCCCCCGTCCAGCCAAGCCGCTCGTCACGTTGCGGGCAGTCCGTCGGCACGTCGACAAAGTTACCTTTCAGCCCCCACAGAATATTGTGGTGTAACTGATTCAGATCCGGGTTTGAACAGGCGAAAGACCCGGTCTGCTCCATATCGGAATGCAAAACAATGGCGGTGAAGTTATTCAGATCCAACTGCGCCGGATATTCCTCAACCTTCACAAAGCGGAAACCTTGCCAGGTGAAGTGCGGATGCCAGGTTTCTGCCCCTTTACCTTTGAGCACATATTCAGTGCGCTGTCGGGCAGAACGCAGATTATCGAGATACACATTGCCCTCTGCGTCCAGCACTTCAAAGTGGCGTAACACGACTTTATCGCCCGCCTTGCCGCTGACCGTAAACTCTACCCAGCCACTGAGATTCTGGCCAAAATCAATGACTGTGTCGCCTTGCGGCGTGGTGAGCAGCGCAACAGGCTTAATTTCTCCCATTTTCCTGACCCTGTTGCTTCCCTGCGCCACCAGTGTGGATTTTTCATGCATCGCCAGACTGACCGGACGCCATCCCTTCTCTGCGAACCCTTTCACGCACCAGCCGGGGATTTCCCTGCGCGCATCGTAAGTTTCGCCGTCATAGATTTCTGAAAACAGAATGGCGGAATCCTGCCCTTTCCAGCTTTCATCGCTGACCACAATTTCATGCGAGCCATCGTTATAATTTATGACCAGTTGGGAAATAAGCGCGCTCCGTTCACCATAATAATTGCGATGACGGCTGAAGCCCATATCGCCTTTGTACCAGCCCGCACCGACAATAGCGCCAATAACGTTTTCGCCTTTTTCCAGATGTCCCGTCACATCATAAGTCTGATAAAGTAAATGATGGTGATAACTCGTCCAGCCTGGCGTCAGGGCATCTTCTCCGACTTTATGACCGTTGAGATGTAATTCATAAAGTCCGAGTGCACTGACATGAATAAATGCAGACTGAATATCTTCCGCACGGTTCAGAACAAAAGGTTTTCGCAATAATGTTGCGCCGGAATTGTCTTTATCTGCCGACGTTTCGGCGGTAATAAAATCAGCCAGCCATTCATGGCTATACAGCACGCCGGAAATCATCTCCGCAGGTGAACTCCAGGCACTGGTTTCGCCATAATTATCACGTATCTGTACACGGATAAAATAATGCTGCGAGGATGTGAGCATTAATTCCGTCAGGGAAACATTATTTGAACATTCGCTTTCCTGCCATTCGCCGCGAAGCAGGATATTATCAAAATTCTGATCCTGGCTGATCTGGATCCGGTAAGCAGTTTGCCGGACATTTCTGTTATGGCTTTCAATTTCCCAGCCTAATACAGGCAGTTCCTGCACACCGTGCAATGCAGATTCCTGATTTACTGTAAGTCTGATCACTGCGAGCATAATGCCTTACTCCTCATGTAATGTTGTCTGAGCGGTAAACTAAACAACTAGATTTGCTTTATAGCGGATGCCGGATATTGTGTTGCCGGTTCTTTAATAACCGTACCGGCTTCGCTGTTAAATTCATTCCTTTGCTTGCCGTGGAAACAGATCCAGCCGATCAATAAACCGGAAGCCACCGTAGAGGATAAGATGAAATACAATACCAGCGGACCGGCATCAAGCAGCAGTGGCGTAATGAATGCCAGCACACCGCATAACAACCGGGAAATAGCGACAATAATACCTTGTGCTGTAGACCGGAGCATGGTCGGGAAGGATTCCTGCGACCAGACTTTCATTATCCCTTCGAAGGCCAGACCGCTGCCTATCGCGGTAAAGAATAAACAACAGAACCAGGATACGGGTGAAAAGTTAAATACTACCGGCAGGAAGAATCCTCCCGCAAAACAAAATGCCCCCATAATAAACGCGGGGATACGTTTCGGTGTATCGACAAAGCGCATAAACATGATCCCGGCAAATACCCCGACCGGCATGGTCAGCAGGTTCCACAGCGAGTGTTGCCCGACGGAAATACCCACTACGTTAACTGCAATATAAGTCCCAAACTGACCGCCGGTATTCGCTGCAAGATTGGTAAAAGTATAGAACAGACACAACGCAATAAACGGCCACAGATATTTCCCGTGGATAAGATCTTTAAACGACGCTTTCTGCGCACGCACCGTGACAATGCCTGCACGCCGTTCGTTTCGGGCAATCAGCCATAAAGGCGACTCCGGGATCGTACAGCGCAACGCCAGCAGAACGACGGCCACCACGCAGACATGCAGATACATAATCTGCGCACCGGGCCTTCCCCAGTCGCCCACCATGGCAGAAATTGCCATCGTGGTGCCAATCCCCAAAAACCACAGCAGATTCGACAATCCGATAATTTTCCCGCGATTTTTATCCGTCGCCGCTTCAGCAATGGTCGCCAGTGATACCGGTAAGTCTGCACCGGTAGCTAACCCGACCAACAATGTGCCAGTCAGCAGCACCGGAAAGGTATTGCCGAATGCCAGCAGCAGCGTACCGATAATGATCATTGCCATGGTGACAATAAACACTTTGCGTCGGCCATAACAATCCCCCAGTCTGCCGCCCAGAAATGCACCCAGTGCAATACTCAGGGTTAATATGCCAGAAAGTATGCCTATCTGAGCTGATGTTGTCCCTATCGTTTTCTGATAAATAACCAGGGCCGTTCCGTTTGAAACAATCGCGGCTGAATCAATATATGACGCCATGCCGGAAACCACCCCGACGTACCAGGGATTAGGTTGTTTAGTGGTTGACATAATAATGTCCTTCAGAGGTAATGGTGAATAAAAAAGTCCGTGAGCTATCCTTAATTCTTAGTGTTGTTATGGTTTTATATTATTAATTCTTATTATTGAATTTTGTTTTTAATAGCGTGTTTTAATCACACTGTTACTGACTCTCATTCGCTCCTGAGAGGGTGTTCTGTGAAACTCTTTTTTATAGGCTTCCGTCAGACGTGATGGGGTGGAAAAACCGCACACGGTGGCTATTTTCCCGACAGTTAAATCTGAGGTACGCAATAATTCCTGTGTTTTTAACAGACGGTAACGCTGCTGAAATTTTTCAGGTGTAAATCCTGTCATCTCTTTTATAAATCTGAACATCGTTCTTTTTGCCACACCACTTTCTTCACATAAATAATCCCAGTTGATGCTGCATGTGTAATTCTCGCGTAAATAATTCAGCAGATGTCGCTTGCCGGAATCTGTCGGGCTGGCCCGGCATTCCTTGCGGGTCGCACACTGGTACAGGATGACCATCATCGAAAATAAATAAGACTCTGCTGTGGCAAAGTAGGCGTTGTCGTAACAGGCATCACTTTGTCGGGTGATTTTATCGGTCAGCTCAATAACTTTCGTCAGTTCCTCGTCCGTTAATCCTGCACGCCGCTTTTTTATCGAGGCAGTATAATCTTTGATCCCCGCAGTCAGTTGTCCAATATTATTGAGAAAATAAAACGGGCGCTCTTTATGGAGCAAAATATTAGTAATTGACAGCTTATTGGTGGATTCATAACAATGGACATCATGAGCGCTGACGATGAAAAAATCGCCTTTATGAATAAATTCCGCCTGGTCGTTGATTATATGAAACCCGCTGCCGTTGCGGACAATAACCAGCTCATCAAACTCATGCCCGTGTACATCTTCCATCGACTGGCGATTCATATCGAATAAACTGAAAGCATGATGTTCCGAGAGAAAGAAATCACTGACCTTGAGTATTTTCATATATTCACCGGGTTAATAACTAAAATAAATATCGTTAATCACTCTGCGCCATAAAATGTTATGTCCTGATAAAATGATTAGACCGTAATAATTATGACAAGTCTATATAACCCACTGGCACTGGGGCGTAACCGCCCGTGACGTTTGTTTCATTTTTGTATCAGTGAGCTCATTTGAGGATCATCAGACATAAAAAATGCGCAGAGAGATCTGCGCATCGGGAGGAACGGCATGAAACGGTTTTGCTGAATGTTATGTCTGATGCAACCGGTGCTTATGCCCTTTCATCAGACTCAGCGAGGCAGAAAATGCCGCACCTTCGTCACCGGCCATAATCGCTTCGTAAATACGTTTATGTTCACTGAGGCACATGCCCCCTTCTTTTGAGGAATACTCAAAGAACCATTTGAAAATGGTGGTCAGCACGTTGCCGAACGGCACGTAAAAACAGTTTCCGGAGGAAATGAAAATCATCCGGTGGAACTGCGTATCGATATCGACCCAATGTTGTGCATCGAAGTTTTCGGCTACGTGACACATCTGGCGATAAATTCTTGAGAGTTCAATGCGTTGCTCTTTACTGGCGTTCACCGCCGCCAGCGCGGTGGCGTGCGGTTCAATCGCTTTGCGAAATTCCAGAAACTGGTGGTAAATATCTTCCGTCGCTTCCATGCCCTGCATCCACTCCAGCAACTGCGGATCCAGCATGTTCCATTGCGGACGCTCTTTCACGCGGGTGCCGATTTTTGGCCGCGACTCCAGTAATCCCTTGGAGGTCAGCAGTTTCAGCGCTTCACGCAACGCAGTACGGCTGACGCCAAACTGTTCGCCCAGCTCGATTTCACTCGGCAGTATCGCGCCTGACGCCAGTTCGCCCGAAAGAATTTTGCGGGCGATGTCGCGGGCGATATGGGTATTCAGGCCACGGGTCATGCCTGCGGCGGTTTCAAACTGCATCGTCATGCTCTTCCCTTTTTCCTGTGCAGATTGCCGACATCATAGTTCAGGTGGCGGCGCGCTGCATGCCCCCGCCACACTGAAACACCCGAACTGTGCGCTACGGCGCCATCTGGCCGCCATTCACATCCAGAATCTGGCCGGTGATGTAACCACTGCAGGCGTGCGAGGCGAAAAACAGGTAAGACGGCGCCAGTTCTTCAGCGGTGCCGAAACGACCCATGGCGATGGAGCCGGCGATTTTTTCGCGCACTTCTGCGCTCTTATCCGCGTGAAAAACGGTGTCGATGGTGCCGGGCGCGATCACGTTAAAGCGGATATTGTCCCGGGTGAATTCTTTCACCCAGTTGCGGTGCACATTGTGCAGCCAGGCCTTTGAAGCGGCGTAGAGACTGGCACCCGGCCCGCCGCCTTCGCGTCCGGCAATCGAACCGGTGCTGATCACCGATGTGGTTTTGCCGCTTTGTTTCGCCGCGTGACGCAGATGCGGAATAGCAAATTTTGTGACCATCAGCGCCGAACGGGCATTGAGATCCATCACATGGTCATAAAAATCATCGTCAATGCTTTCCAGCCCCTGACGTCCGCCCAGGCCGCCCGCGTTATTAATCAGCACATCAATGCCACCAAAGCGTTCGACAAAACTCGCCACCAGCGCTTCGCACTCGGCCGACTTCGTCACATCCGCACCAAAATAGGCCACTTCGCCGCCGTTCTTAGCGATATCAGCCGCCAGTTTGTCCAGGCTGGCATCATGACGATGGCCGTTAATCCCGACTTTTGCGCCCGCTGCGGCAAATGCCTGCGCCGCCGCCAGCCCGATACCTTTGGTTGAACCGGTGATCAAAACACGCTGACCTTTCAAATCGTTAAACATAGTGACTCCTTTATGATTCAGGGATGTTCAGAGGTGAAACGGATTGCCACGCCACGCTGAACGCATCTTCCGCAGCCGGTGCGGTGCGGTTGCTGATGCGGACGTTCAGTGTCCGGTTGGCGGCAAAGTAAATATTCAGTTCGGTTTGCACGTCGTCATGGCTGACCACGCTGACGCGTTCAACCTTGCCGCGCGCGTCAAGGGACGTTTCGCTGGCTTCATCAAAATAGCCGTGGGTTTCAAACACGCTGGCGAAAATGGCGTTTGTCCCCCGGGTTCGCAGCAGTAAAGCGGGTTCATTACGCAGGTTAAAATTCGGATCGCTGGCCCCGGTGCGGGCGACAATCAGTTCGCCACCGTCGGGAAAGGCGCTGACCAGGGTGCGGTAACTGTCGCCGTCAAGCCAGCTGAATAAGGCCGAATCTCCCGCCGCAATATCAGACCTCGCGCAATCCCATAAATGCTGATAGCCGTGATCTTCGCCGAGTGGCGTCAGCTGGCTGGCAGCATCAAGAGCGGCATCAGTGCGGACAAACTGACCGAGATGATGCAGGCAATAATCGTACTGATGCGGCTCATGGCTGGTAAGCCGGAACACATCGACGATCAGCGGCGAAGACAGTTCCGGCAGGCTCAGCATCAGCACCGTTCGTTGCTGGTTCACCCCCGGATAATAATCATTAAGCCGCGCACTCATCCCCTGACAGGCCGGATTACCCGTGACGAAGAAATGCGGTTCGCCCCAGCGTGTTTCGGCTTCAAGGCTGTTGCCGCCATTCTGGCTTTGCCCGTCAACCACCACGGTGTTGTGCGCGACGGTCTGCTTGCAGTAACTATTGTTTTCAGGAATATAGCGGCCACCGAATTTAGGCTCGACGTTGACCCAGCGGCCAAAGCCGTAATCACGCAGGAACTCGCGTCCGCCGCTGAACAGGCTAAGATGCAGGCCGTCAAAGTGGCCGTGATTGAGCGCCGAATGCAGGCGGGGAATGCTGCCGTGCTGGCCGTACCACATCAGCGCCATGTCCTGATTTTCTGCGTCACTGCGTAAAATCCCGATGCCGCCCTGCGTGCCTTGCGGACCATCGCGCAGTTCTGCGCTGCCCCAGTCCACGGGCGTTGCCGGGGCTTTTTTCAGGGCAGCAGAGAGTTTCAGCGCGGCCGCACTCACCCACACCGTTTGCTGTTGTTGTGCGACAGCAATCCACTGCGGATTGTGGCCATAGCGGGAATAGCAGACGCTGGCGGCGATCACCGCGCCGTCATCACGGATATTGATGGTTTTAGAGGAATCATTCAGCGCAGGCCAGACGCCGTCGGGGAATGCGGTCTGCATCAGGGCTTCACAGGTTTTACGGATAATCTGCTCACGGAACTGATAAATCTGTAAATCCGGCTGACGCCGTTCAATGGCCTCCGCCAGCAGTAACAACGGGCGCAACGCAAAGCGGTGGTAATACGGCCCTTCGATATAATAACCGTCCGGCGAAAAAAGCTGGCTGAGCTGGGCAAAGAATCCACCACTTTCACTGTCGCCTTTCAGGCCATATAAGGCTTTTTCTACCAGCGATGCATCGCCCAGCACATAACCGCTGATCGCCGCTGCGGCCACCGACCAGATACCGTGGTTATGCACGATATCGAAATCACGGCTATGCCGGTTCAGCGCATCATCTGCCATCACCTGAAACAGGTTAGTTTCGATATGTTCCCGCTGAGCCGCGCTAAGCGATGGCATCACACAGTGGTAGCCTTCGACGGCGTACAGCCAGAACATATTTTCATTCAGGGTCTGATGGAACAAACGACCGGGCGCATTGCTGTCTTTGCTGGTCGCGCTGCCCAGCGAGGGATAAATGTCGGCGTAACCGGTCAGCAGCGCCAGCGCGTAATCGCCATAACGTGGCTCACCGGTGATCAGCGCTAAACGCCCCGCCAGATTGATTCCCAGATAGTTTTGCTTGTGCTGCGTATGCTCAGGGCCACCGGCCTCGCCGTGACCGGGAATCGTCAGCGGCTGCACGAGCATGTTTTCCAGCGTGGTGATTTGCGCACGCAGCGCCGCACCCAAAGGAGAATCTGCATTAATCTGTCCGCGCAGTTCATCCGCTTCGCCCGCGCTTATCTGCAACGGCTGCCAGTGATTCATTTATGCATCTCCTGAGGCTGTGGCGCGACATATCCTGCCGCAAACGATGGCAATGACAGCAGCCAGGTTTCGCGTTCAGCCTCCATCACCGCGCCACGGGTCAGGTCTTCGTGGTATCCGCCGGAAGCCGGTTTCACCGCTGGCGGCAAGGTGAATTTCGCGCTGCGGATGTATTGTTCGTAACGGTTTTCACCCGTAGCGTTATCCGCCCAGGACAGCAACGGCACCGGACGCACACGGATCTGATCGAGTGACTTGTATGGCCAGGGCACTGACGGATCGGTAAAGCGCGCCATGAAATCCAGCGAGGTCAGCACGCTGCCGCCTTGTGACGTTTTGTAATGCCAGAGGTCAATGCCGTTTTTCTGCGCCAGCACCGCCATCATGCTGATTGCCTGCAAATTGAAGTAGCTGTAATGAAACGAACGCGTGCGCGCCAGCTCGGCAAGCTGCGTGCCATCGGGTTTGAGTTGCACATCCAGCTTGCTTTTCATCAGCTTCGCCATGTCGCCAGTCAGCGCTTTATCGCCCAGATACCAGGCAATACCGGAGACTTGTGTCACATACCAGTTACCGTGATTGTTCTCCGTTCGTCCTTCTTTTTTCGCGATTTTACTGCCCTGCAACCACTGCAGATAATCCTGCATCCACGCCCGCATTTGCTGTTCGTCGTTATCTGTCCAGGCCGGATTTCCGCGCAACAGCACTAACGAATCGACAATTCGGGTGGAGAAATAGCGGCCATCCAGCACACCGGCGTTACGTCCCGGCGAAATGCCCGGCACGCCCTGCGCATAATTCAGATTCGGGTTCATGCGCGTTTCCGGGTTGATAAACCAGGTGCGCAGCAGGCTGGCGGCTTTATCGGCGTATTTCTGTTCGCCGGAGAAATACCACGCCAGCGTCAGGTTCTGCACCCGTGCGGTAAAATCGGCCAGCCGCACGCCATCACTCTGGTCGTTTTTACTGGCGGGATTCACATGACCGTCCTTGCGCACCCACGGCAGCCCGTCGGGTGTGCTGTCGTCCGGCCACCAGTACGCACTCAGGCTGAGATAATCATGCTTCGAGCCTCCCGGCGGCGTCATGCCTTTGTCGGTCACGCTCAGCTCAGGCTTGTTCAGGGCGGAATCCGCCGCGGCCAGCAAGTGCTGATACGCCTCCGCCGTTTGCGGTGCCGCACGGTGATCGTGCAGTTGCTGGCGGACAACAGACATTTGCGCCGTATTCAAAAATGCCGGTTCCGCAGCCAGTGCTCCGGCAGAACCCGTCATCAGCGTCAGCAACAGCACCAGGCTGGCCGTCACTCCTTTTCCATTACTGCACAGCATTAACGTCATGTATTCTCCCGGCTCCGCGCCATTTCCCCGTTGAGATTTCACGCTTTAGTCATACTAATAAAGCAATGAACCTTCATTTTCGCCAGCCAGAATTGACTTAAAAGCCGATATTCGGCCAAACAAGTGACCAGAATCACAATTTGATAACAAACTAAGCATTTCTTATTTGTCCGACTTTTAATTTCAATTCCCTCTTCTACGCTTGCTCAATACATAACCAAAAAACATCTCACCCTACAAACAAGAGAGTAACGACAATGGATATCAACGTTCTGGTCATGATCGGTTACTTCGTCTTAATGATTGCCATCAGTTATGCCTTCAAAAAAATGGCGTCCGGCTCCTCGAGCCACTATTTCCGCGGCGGCGGGCGAATGCTCTGGTGGATGGTCGGCGCGACCGCCTTTATGATCCAGTTCAGCGCCTGGACATTTACCGGTGCGGCCGGTCAGGCTTACCGCTACGGTTTCAATGTCGTCAGCGTGTTTGCCGGTAACGTGTTCGGCTATCTGATCGCCTGGTGGTGGTTTGCCGCCCGCTTCCGCCAGTTGCGTGTTGATACCGCAACCGAGGCAATCAACCATCGCTTCGGCAAAGGTAACGAACAGTTTTTCACCTGGATGATCATTCCGCTGAGCATTCTCAGCGCCGGCGTATGGCTGAACAGCCTGGCGGTGTTTGCCAGCGCGGTATTCCGGCACGACATCACTCTGACGCTGTGGGTGACGGGCATCGTGGTGCTGGTGATTTCGCTGCTGAGTGGGGCGTGGGGCGTGGTCGCCAGTGATTTTGTGCAGACGCTGGTGGTGGCGATTATTTCCATTGCCTGCGCAGTGGTGGCGTTATTTAAAGTCGGCGGCCCGGTGAAACTGGTGACGGAGTTTCCTTCCGGCTTCATTACCGGCCCTGACGTTGGCCCGCATTATATTTCCCTGCTGGTGGCCTGTTTCCTGTTCTTCTTTATCAAGAATGTGCAGAGCATCAACAATCTGCAGGATTCCTACCGCTTCCTGAATGCCAAAGACAGTTTCAATGCCAAAAAGGCGGCATTGTTCGCGTTAGTGCTGATGCTGGTCGGTACGATTATCTGGTTCATTCCGCCGTGGGCGGTGGCGATCCTTTATCCTGACGCGGCAACCGCGCATCCGGAACTGGGCAAAAACGCGACCGATGCGGTGTATCTGATTTTTGCAGAACGCGCCATGCCGGTGGGCACCGTCGGCCTGCTGATGGCCGGACTGTTCGCCGCCACCATGTCTTCTATGGATTGCGCACTGAACCGTAATTCCGGGATTTTTGTACGCAGCTTCTGGACGCCGGTCATTAACCGCGACAGTGAACGCAGCGACAAATATCAGTTGCGCGTCGGCCAGATTGCCTGCGTGGTGAATGGCGTACTGGTCATTCTGGTGGCGCAATACATGCACACCATGCAGACAGTCAGCCTGTTCGACCTGATGATGAAAGTCGGCACGCTGATGCAGGCACCGATTGTGGTGCCGCTGTTCCTCGGTGTGTTTATCCGTAAAACGCCGGACTGGGCGGCATGGGTCACCGTATTATTCGGATTATGTGTGTCTTATGTGGTGGCGAACCTGTTCACCGCGCCGGATGTCGCCCGTCTGCTGGGGATCACCCTGACGGCACGTGAACTGCTGGATGTGGCGATCATGTGGAATATCTTTGCGCACCTGGTGTTTACCGGCGGGTTCTTCTGTCTGACCACCCTGTTCTATCGCGAGTCCGATACGGTGCGGGAAACTCAGCGCCAGCAGTTCTTTTCTGACATGGAGACACCCGTCTATGCCGACCATGAACAAGATGAGTTCGACCGCCTGCAGCGCGATAAAATCGGCCGTATTTCGATGTACATGGGCGCGGGGTTGCTGCTGATGGTGCTGGTGCCGAATCCGTTGTGGGGACGGCTCCTGTTCCTGCTGTGCGCCCTGTCAGTTCTGCTGTTCGGCTGGATATTGCACCGCAGCGCAGAAAAAGGCATGAAAGCCGCACTGGCCAAAAAAGCATTAAAACGCAATGTGGTGACGTCGCAAAGATAGGGGCAATGAGAAAACCAATGCAGAGATTTGGGCAACGGTTTGCGGTAATCCGTTCATAAAAAACCCGCTTTAGCAGCGGGTTTTAATATCAGACAAAAAAAGATTACGCACCGGATTTACTTCGGAAGTTCTGTTACCTGTTTCACTTCAGTTTTGCTGATTTGCTGTTTCACACCATTGGCGTCGGTATATTCCAGCAGACCGGAATCTGCTTCTTTCGGTTTACCGTCGCTGATGATGGTTCGCGCATCATTGGTCTGAATCGCATAACTCGTGCGGGTACAGCCAGACAGCGCTGCGACACACAGGATAGCGGCTAAAGGCAAAAGCATTTTTTGAGGCAATAAATTCCTGTTCATCATTCTCTCCTTTGTCAGAATTTCCGGATAAATCAGTTATCCAGTTCACTCATATTTTTAACCTGGTCGCGATTGATCTGCTCGGTTTTACCCGTCTCGGCATTTTTATAAGACACCAGACCGGTATCGTCATCTACCTGAGGTTTACCGTCTGTGACGATGGTTTTCCCGTCCGTAGTTTTAATCGCCTGATTAGACGCGCAACCTGCGACAAAAAGAATGGATACAGCGGCAAGTGACGCGGCAATAAGGTTTTTCCTGTTCATACTTCTCTCCTGAAAGTGATTCTGATTTAACAATGCGTTTAGTAAGCATAGTTAGCATTTCAGCTTGTTCATTGAGAAACATCTGTATTTGCCCCGTACCTTCATCACAGGTGTGTCATTCAAGGCACAAAATCCCTTAAACAACCCCGCTTCCCCTCTGCGGACAGGTAAAATAACCTAAACTGTTGCCTGAAAAATTTGCCGATTATTGGCCGGAGATGACCGAAAATACTCATGAACATCTGAAAGTCTATTTGTCGTTATGACACCGAAAATAAGGGTCGCCTCTTATTCCAGACCTGCAACTCCCTTTCCCCAAGCGGAGCATGCCGGAATGCTGCTATAAAACGCGCTGACATTTCACGGCGTAATCCGTATCATACGCGCCACACGAACGCATGCCGGATGCTGACTGCGGGAACAAACCCGCCTTTTATCATCGGCAGTTGGAGCATGAAAGCGACCCGACCGGTATGCTGAACAAGAAACTCGCGTTGCAGGTTTTCCCTGCTGCGCCACCAGACGAATCGAACATCAAAAAATGTCAGATAATCAATTAGTTAATAAAAAAGATCAGTACAACCTCAACAAGCTACAAAAGCGCCTGCGCCGTGACGTTGGGAAAGCAATTGCTGACTTCGGTATGATCGAAGAAGGTGATCGCATTATGGTTTGTCTTTCCGGCGGAAAAGACAGCTACACCATGCTCGAAATTTTGCGCAACCTGCAACAAAGCGCGCCGGTGAATTTTTCACTGGTGGCGGTCAATCTTGACCAGAAACAGCCGGGGTTTCCGGCACACATCCTGCCTGAGTATTTAGACGCGCTGGGTGTGGAATATAAGATTGTCACCGAAGACACCTATTCCATCGTCAAAGATAAAATCCCGGAAGGCAAAACGACCTGTTCCCTGTGTTCACGTCTGCGCCGCGGGATTTTGTACCGCACCGCGACGGAACTGGGTTGTACCAAGATTGCCCTCGGCCATCACCGCGATGACATTCTGCAAACCTTGTTCCTCAACATGTTCTACGGCGGCAAGCTGAAAGGAATGCCACCAAAACTGATGAGCGACGACGGTAAACACATCGTGATCCGTCCGCTGGCATACTGCCGCGAGAAAGATATCGAACGTTTTGCGATTGCGCGCGAATACCCGATTATCCCTTGTAACCTGTGCGGCTCGCAGCCAAACCTGCAACGTCAGGTTATCGGCGACATGCTGAAAGACTGGGATAAAAAATATCCTGGCCGCATTGAGACCATGTTCAGCGCGATGCAAAATGTGGTGCCTTCGCATCTCAATGACATGAATCTGTTCGATTTTAAAGGGATCCGTCATGGCGATGCCGTAGTCGACGGTGGAGATCTGGCGTTTGACCGTGAAGATATTCCGATGCAGCCTGTTGGCTGGCAGCCGGATGAAGATGAAGCGGCGGTGCCGGTTGAGCGTCTGAACGTGCTGGAAATTAAATAATCTCCCGCGCAGCGTTCACTGTGCATCTTATAGCCCGCGCAATGCGGGCTTTTTGTTTATCAGGCTAGTGTGAACGTCTCCGTCCAGTTGTAATTAGTCATGACAAGGTTCACCGGCAAACTCAGCGAGCCAAAGTCTTTCTGCCGGTTTTCATGGAACCAGACACGCAGCGATTCAGGCAGATATTGCGCGCTGTAACGCAGCAAGGTGCTGTGCCAGAAGACTTGCGGGATTTCCGTGTTGGGGAATCGCTCTCTGATCCTGGCTGCCCACGGCGTATTCAGCAGATGCTCAACCAGCGCCTGTCTCACCCGCAAACTTTCCGCGTCCGGAAACCCCGCCAGCAGAAGCTGATCCGGTAAAGCCACCAGCCGCAAATCGCTGATCTGCATAACATGGCCATGGCAATACTGTTCGAAGATGCTGATCAGATCCGCGAGGCCTTCCGCGTCTTCAGGGCGGTCATACAGCGCCTGCGTGATGGCGAAAAAAGTGAAATGCATGCCGGTAACCCGCGCCACATCGGCCAGCGGATCTCCCTGCGCAGCGGTGGCTAAGTCTGCCAGTAACCCCGCCATCCGGGGGCCTGCGCGATGACCGCTGGTGATGGCAAGCCGCGTCGGGTGATAAAAAGGCTCAGTGCGGATTTCGCCCGAGTCGCGGTGGTTTTTCCAGATGCCGGATGTTTTAGTGGTCGTATTTTCATACGCCTGATGAATCATTTCCCGTGTATGCACAGCAATCTCCTGTTATGTCGAAAATAAGGCAGGCAAGCAAAAATGCCTGTACAGGCCTTCCGCAGGGGAGAAACCTTAAAAAAGATTGAGCGAAATCAACATTAGAATGGCTGAATCGGTGCAGTATCTATTCCGCAGGTGAATGCAACGTCAAGCGATGGGCGTTGTGCTCCATATTGTCTTATTTCCAAATTTTTAGAATTAATGCATAGCACAATTTAATTCGAACGACGCCGGTCTTATGACCGGCTTTTTTTTGGCTTTTTTTCAGCCAGTTAATGCTCTACAGCCACCGGCTTTTTTTCATCCACAGTGCGACACCACCGCCCAGCGCCAGCAGACAGGCACAGAAAATCCCGAAACCAAACGGCGAGGTATTGCCGGGAATACCGCCCAGATTGACACCAAACAGACCGGTCAGGAACGTCGCAGGCAGGAAGACCATCGCCAGCAGCGACATGGTGTAAGTGCGGCGGTTCAGTGAATCGGCCAACAGTGAGCTGATTTCATCCGAGAGTACGGCAGTACGCGCAATGCTGGCATCCAGATCATCCAGTCCGCGCCCCAGCCGATCGGAAATTTCCTGCATCAGACGGCGGTCATCGTCATTCATCCACGGCAGGCGTTCACTGGCAAGGCGGGAGAACACATCGCGCTGCGGCGCCATATAGCGACGTAAAACGATAAGCTGTTTGCGCAGCAACGCCATCGCACCCCGCTCCGGCACCTGCTGCTCCATCAAATCATCCTCAATATCGATAATTTTATCGTGCAGATCTTCAATGAAATTACTGGTGTGATCGGTCAGCGCATCGCAAATTTCCACCAGCCAGCGCCCGGTATTCCGCGGCCCGCTGCCTTGCTTCATATCCCCGATCATCTCTTCCATGGAAAACACTTTCCGGTGCCGCGTGGAGACAATCATTTTATCGGTGAGGTAGACGCGGATGGTGACCAGCTGATCGGGCCGCGCATCCGCATTAAGATTGATACTGCGCAAGGTGATCAGCGTGCCCTCGCCTACGCGCATAACTTTCGGGCGGACGCTGTCCCCGGCCAGTGCCTCGCGCACGGTATCCGGTAACACCGGCGTGCTGTTGATCCACTGTTCGCTGGCAGGAAGCGTGTAATCAAGATGCAACCAGCAGGGTTTATCTTCACTGGCGACACATAGCGGACTGATATCGTTCACGCCGCCCTGTCCGTCCATCTGGAAAGCATAAACGGCATCTGAAACCTGTAGTTCTTTTCCCTTGATGACTTCCACGACATTCCTCGCTTTTTCTTCGTTATCTGTTTTAAGTTTAGCGCTAAGTCTCTCAGTTTCGCGACATAACCGAGTGTTTCTACCCGCCGGGTGTCTGCATTTCGGCCAGTTCAGGCATCACGCCGCGCATCATTTCGAGGAATTTGCGCAGGCGCGCCGGATAATAACTGGAATACGGATAGACCAGATAAACCGGCAGCGGCAAGGCGTTCCAGCCGGGTAATACGCGCTGTAAACGTCCTTCGGCGATGTCTTCTTTGACGATCCACGCAGACACAATGCCCGCCCCTAATCCCGACAACGCGGCCTTACGCATGGCGTATAAACTGTCAGTCGCCATACGCGGCGCAATGTTGCAACTTTCCATTCTGCCGTCATTGTCATGTTTTAGCGTAAATTCGTTGCGGTAATACGTGCTGAAAGAAATCCAGGGTAATTTTGCCAGTTCGCTGACCCGGGTAACCGGATGCTGCCGCAGCAGTTCCGGCGTCGCCACCACAATACGTGGCACCTCGGCCAGCAAAATGGCCACCATCGACGGATCGGCAACATTCCCCACCTGAATGGCGCAGTCAATATCTTCAGAAATGAAGTCCGGCGTGCGGTCATTCAGCATCCAGTCGACGGAAAGATTCGGGTATCGCTGTAAATAACGGGTCAGCGGCGCGATCAGCTGGTCCTGTCCGAACGCATGCGGCGCACGCACCCGCAGGGTCCCCACCGGTTCATCACCCGCCCCGCTTAGTTGATCTTCCAGCGAGACCCAGCGTTCGAGTAATAATTTTGCCTGCTCATAACACCGCTGGCCGTCGTCGGTGAGCTTCATCGCGTGGGTGGTGCGCAGGATAAGTTTCGCGCCCAGCAGGCGCTCGAGTGACTGCAAACGGCGACTGACGGTCGGCTGGCTGGTGCTCAGTTGCGCCGCAGCCGCAGACAAACTGCCGCTTTCCACAATACGCACAAAAGTTTGCATCAGGTCGATACGGTCAATACCGCTGGTGACGGGTGTATTCATACGCCTCACGTATAACAGTTTTACCTTTCCGCAGGCTACCACTTATAACCATTCGGGTGAAGAATGCATTCCACGCACTTACGGCTACAAACTTATTATTCAGGGGTCACGTTATGTCAGAACTTACCAGCACATCCCATGTTGAGGGATCCGCCCTGTCGGGCAAAATCATTTTTACACTGGCCGCCGGTGCGGGGTTAAGCGTCGCCTCGATTTACTACAGCCAGCCGATGCTCGGCATTATGGGCGGTAATCTGCAAGCCAGCACCACGTCCGTCGGTCTGATTCCGACGCTCACACAGGCCGGTTACGCATTGGGAATTCTGTTTCTCATTCCGCTGGGTGACCGCCATGACCGCCGCACCATTATTCTGCTGAAAAGCATTTTACTGGCCGCTGCGTTGTTGCTGTGTGGTTTTGTGCCAGGCATTCACGGTTTGCTGGTCGCCAGCCTGATCACCGGTATCGGTGCCACCATGGCGCAGGATATCGTGCCCGCCTCGGCGCATCTGGCGCCAGCCGCACAACGGGGGAAAACGGTCGGCACAGTGATGACCGGTCTTCTGGTCGGGATTTTGCTTTCCCGCGTACTCAGTGGTTTTGTGGCCGAGTATTTTGGCTGGCGGGTGATGTATCAGCTGGCGGCGCTGAGCGTCGCGCTGATTGGCGTTGCGCTCTGGCGGGTATTGCCGCGTTTCAAACCGGATACGCGTATCAGTTATGCCGGTCTGCTGCACTCGATGTTTGGCTTGTGGAAAAACTATAAAACACTGCGTCATGCCGCACTGGCTCAGGGTTTGCTGTCCGTCGCGTTCAGTGCCTTCTGGTCAACGCTGGCGATTATGCTTAACGAACAGTTCCATCTGGGCAGCGCGGTGGCCGGGGCATTTGGTCTGGCGGGTGCAGCAGGGGCATTAGCTGCGCCGCTGGCCGGGGCGTTAGCCGATAAGAAAGGCCCGGCGCGGGTCACGCAAATGGGTTCTGCACTGGTGATGATTTCTTTTGCGGCGATGTTCCTGTTACCGCTGTTGTCACCGCACGCTCAGCTGGCGCTGATTGTGCTGAGCGCCATCGGTTTTGACTTAGGTATTCAGGCCACGCTGGTGGCACATCAGACGCTGGTGTATGGCCTTGAACCGGCAGCCCGTGGTCGTCTGAATGCCCTGCTGTTCACCGTGGTGTTTATCGGCATGTCAGCCGGTGCGGCGCTGGGCAGTAAAGCGCTGGCAACCGGTGGCTGGACGGGTGTGGTGGCGC
This sequence comes from Rahnella sp. RcJ3, assembly GCF_009498575.1. NCBI lineage: Bacteria > Pseudomonadati > Pseudomonadota > Gammaproteobacteria > Enterobacterales > Yersiniaceae > Rahnella > Rahnella sp. RcJ3. Next base: position 16,936 of record NZ_QSNX01000005.1, on the reverse strand, counting down.
TGGCAACGATTGCGGCCGGTGCGGCACTCTTGCTACGTCTGTTCAGCCATAAAAGCTGAAAGATGAGATAAAAGAAAAGCGCCCGCAGCTATTCACTGCGGGCGCTTTTTTACGTCAGAAATATCAATGCCTGAGGATGTACATTTCCTGACTGTAAGCCACATCTTCCGGGTTATTAATCGGATAGCCTTTCACCCAGGGTTTGATCAGACGGCCGTTGGTGTACTGATAAATCGGCGCAATGGGGGCCTGTCCGGTAATAATCTGCTCGGCTTTGTTGTAGTCATTATTGCGGCGCGCTTCGCTGGTTTCACGGCTGGCGTCACTGATGACTTTATCGTATTCCGCATTGCTGAATTTGCTGATGTTGCCGTTATGTGTGGACGTCAGCAGCGACAGAAACGTCGAGGCTTCGTTGTAATCGCCGACCCAGGACGCGCGGATCACATCGAAATTACCGGTGTTGCGGCTGTCGATGTACGTTTTCCATTCCTGATTCACCAGTTTCACATCGGCACCCAGCGTCTTTTTCCACATCGATGCCACTGCGATGGCAATCTTCTGATGGCTTTCCGAGGTGTTGTACAGCAGCGTCAGATGCAGCGGTTTTGACGGGCCGTAACCGGCCGCCGCCAGCAGACTTTTCGCCTGTGCGTTCAGTTCTTCCTGTGAATATTGCTGCAGCTCACTTTCAGCCGGTTTAAAGCCGTTGGTCACATCCGGCGTAAAGCGCCACGCCGGTTTTTCGCCCGTGCCCAGCACTTTTTCAGCAATAATTTTACGGTCAATACTCAGTGAAAGCGCCTGACGCACACGGACGTCGTCGGTCGGCGCACGGCGGGTATTGAAGGCGTAATAATAAGTGCCGAGCTGATACGGTGTGTAAACCTGCCCCGGCAAATCGTGCAGCAATTTTTTGTACTGGTCTTTCGGGAAGGACTCGGTGATGTCGATATCATTGGCCAGATAACGTTTCGTGGCGTTGGATTCTTTGTTGATCGGCACGAAGGTGACTTTCGTCAGCACCGTGCGGGCATGATCCCAGTAATACGGGTTCGGTTCCAGCACCAGCTTTTCATTGACCACGCGGTCTTTCAGCACATACGCGCCGTTACCCACCAGATTGCCCGGTTTGGTCCATTCATCACCGTATTTTTCAACAGTGGCTTTATGCACCGGGAACAGGCTGAAATTCGCCAGCAGACTGACGAAATAAGGCACCGGTTTATCCAGAGTAACGCGTAAAAGCGTCGGGCTGACGGCGGTCACACCCAGTTTATCCACCGGCATTTTCCCGGCGATAATCGCATCCGCATTAGCAATGCCGGCCAGCCCGGCAAACCACGCGCCGGATGATGACCCTTTCGGATCCACCAGACGCTGCCAGCTATAGACAAAATCCTGTGCGGTCACCGGATCGCCGTTCGACCATTTGGCGTCTTTGCGTAAAGTGAACAGGAATACCTGATTGTTCTGGTTTTGCCAGCTTTCCGCCACGCCCGGAATATTTTTCCCGGTGGCGTCCTGATTCACCAGCCCTTCGAATAAATCACGCGCCACCTGCGCTTCCGGCAGGCCGACAACTTTTGCCGGATCCAGTGAGGCGGGTTCGTCTTTAATGTGACGGACAATTTCCTGTTTTGTCGCGAGCTGGGAACCGGCAGGAACCTGAGCGGCGATAGCCTGACTGGCAGTCAGCGCCGCCAGCACAGCGCATACGGAATACGATAAAAGCGGAAATGGATTTCCCTGCAGCATAAATTCTCCTGAACTGACAAAGGGCTACGCCCTGAAACATTCACGAGTTTTATCATTACCGGTAATAATTCCCTATAAGAAATCATTACAGATTTGCCTTCGCGCACAAAACCGCCGGGTTTGGTGAATAAAAAGCCGGGCGAAGTCAGTCCGAACCGGCAACGTCAATGCCACCGCAGTGAAATTTCATGGCCGGTTCGACGTCCTGAGCCAGCCAGGTCGGGCCATCAAGGTCAATAAACTTAGCCCCAGCCGTCAGCGGTAATGCTGCGCGAACCGCCCGTGACGTGCACAACATGCAGCCGAGCATAATCTCAAAACCCTGTTCACGCGCGGCTTCTGCCAGCACCAGTGCACCGGTGAGTCCACCGGTTTTATCCAGTTTAATGTTCACCATGTCATAGCGGTTTTTCAGCGCCGGTAAGCCTTCAACCGTATGACAGCTTTCGTCAGCGCAAATCGGCAGCGGGTGGATAAAGTTTTCCAGTACCGAATCCTCACCGGCAGGCAGCGGCTGTTCAAGCATCAGAATGCCGAGGTCAGCCAGCAACTGACAGCGAGCCGCCAGTCCGTCACTTTGCCAGGCTTCATTAGCATCGATAATCAGCGAGGCGTTCGGCACGGCGGCACGCACCGCCACCAGCCGTTCGGCAATCAGGCGGTCATCAAGTTTGATTTTCAGCAGAGTCGCCCCCTTTTGCTGCAAGGCCAGCGCCGCTTCCGCCATCGCTTCCGGCGAACCGATACTCACCGTCTGCGCCATGCTGATGGAAGGCAGCGGTTCAGTGCCGGTCAGTTGCCATAAATTCAGGCCACTGGTCTGGGATTCAAGGTTCCACAGCGCACAGTCCAGCGCATTGCGGGCGGCGCCTGCCGGAAGTATCTGTTGCAGTTTTTCGCGGCTGGCACCCTGTTCTATAGCGGTAACGACGCTGGCGATTTGTGCCATTACCGAGGTTTCGCTCTCGTCATAACGCGGATACGGCGTGCATTCCCCGACGCCGCGAATGCCGCTTTCTTCTATTTCGACCACCACCACCCGCGCTTCAGTGCGGCTGCCACGGGAGATCACAAACGGCGTATGTAACGGCCAGGCTTCAGGATAAAAGCGAACACTTCTCATAGCGTCTCCAATAGTGAAATGCGCCCTGCGGGATACAATCAATACATACAACTTATTAACAAATAATCTATATCCAACATAGCATTGTTCCCCTAAACTGAAAGCCGTTTGACTCAAATGGAAATAGGAAATAATCATGACCCAGACAGTACACTTTCAAAGCAACCCGGTTAGCGTTGCAGGCAAAATCCCTCAGAAAGGCGATGTTGCTAAGCCTTTCACCCTGGTCGCTAAAGATCTTTCTGATGTCAGCCTGAGCAGCTTCGCGGGCAAACGTAAAGTCCTGAACATTTTCCCAAGCATCGATACCGGCGTTTGCGCCACGTCCGTCCGCAAATTCAACCAACTGGCGGCTGACATCGACAACACTGTGGTGCTGTGCATTTCTGCTGATCTGCCCTTCGCACAGTCCCGTTTCTGCGGCGCGGAAGGCCTGTCCAACGTGATTACCCTGTCCACCCTGCGTGGCGGTGATTTCAAATCCGAATACGGCGTGGGCATTACCGATGGCGCATTGTCCGGTCTGACTGCCCGTGCGGTTGTGGTGCTGGATGGTCAGGATAACGTGTTGTACAGCGAGCTGGTGAATGAAATCACCACTGAGCCTGACTATGAATCTGCGCTGGCTGTGCTGAAATAATCACTTCTTAGCAGATAAAAAAAAGCAACGGCGTAATCCGTTGCTTTTTTATTGTGCATAATTTCTGAACCGGGAATTACTCGTCGCTGTCGCCCGTTTCGCCACGACGACTGCTGAGGCCATATTCGCGCAGTTTGTTAGCAATAGCCGTGTGTGAGACGCCCAGACGTTTCGCCAGTTTACGCGTGCTCGGATAAGTGCGGTAAAGCCGGGTCAGCACGGAGCGTTCGAAACGTTTGCTGATGTCGTCAAGCGAACCGTTCAGTGCTTCCTCACCTATCGTCACTTCAGCGTCAAAGTCCGGCAGAACGATGTCCTGCGGGCGTAGCTCTCCGCCTTCCAGTTGCGTCAGCGCACGATAAATGGCATTTTTCAACTGGCGGACGTTGCCCGGCCAGCCGTAGTGCGTCAGGTAATTCGCCAGCTGTGAAGACAGTTTCGGACGCGGCATCCCCTGTTCATCCGAGAAACGCGCCACGAACAGTTCAGTCAGCGGCATCACATCCGCAGGACGGTCGCGCAGTGGTGGCAGTGTCAGGCTCAGCACGTTCAGGCGGTAATACAGATCCTCACGGAACTCGCCGCGCTGCACCAGTTCCACCAGGTTTTTCTGAGTGGCGCACATCACGCGGACATCCACTTTCACTTCGTGCTCTTCACCCACGCGACGGAACGTACCGTCATTGAGGAAGCGCAGCAGTTTGATCTGCATTCTCGGCGACATTTCACCGATCTCATCGAGCAGCACGGAGCCGCCGTTAGCCTGTTCAAAGAAGCCTTTTTTGCCTTCCAGCGCATTCGGATAAGCGCCTGCCGCGTAGCCAAACAGCTCACTTTCTACGACGTCATCCGGCAGCGACGCACAGTTCAGACCGAGGAAAGGTTTTTTGCCGCGTGCACTGCGCAGATGGCAGGCGTGCGCCAGTAAATCTTTACCGGTGCCGGTATCACCCACAATCAGCAGCGGCGCATCCAGCATGGCAAGTTTACGCGCCTGATCCAAAACGTGACGCATTTTGGTGCTGACTGCGACGATGTGGTCAAACTCACTGTCATCGTTAACAGTCAGATCCTGCAACTGACGTCCCATGCGGGCAGCCGATTTGAGCATGACGACAGCGCCGGCAATTCCGCCTTTTTCGTCTTCGTCATCCACATGTATTGGCGTGAGATCCATCAGGAAATCCTGGCTGCGGATCACAATACGTTCGGTGTGTGGCTGGGCATTTTCGCTTTCCAGCCAGCGCGTGACGTTGTAACCGGTGATCAGATTCGCTGCTGTCACATTGCGGATTTTGTCTTCATCGAGTTCAAACAATGCCATCGCCGACGGATTGGCCTGCTCGACCTTGCCTTTCATATCAATGGAAAAAACCGGTTCCGGCATGGAAACCAGTAAAGCGCGTAACGCACGATGCTCCCGTTCGGAAGGCATGAACGACACGGTACGGACGTCCGTCACGCCGTCGATGCGGCGGATTTCAGCCATCAGGGCGCGAAAAGTATCAAAATCCAGTTGGGAAAAATTCAGGTAAATACGGCCAATCGAGGCAATCTCGATACCGCGTAAATCAATACTGCGTAAAACCAGTAAATCGAGGAGTTCACGGGTGAGACCCAGGCGGTCTTCGCAAAAAACTTCCAGACGCATCAGTGTTGACCTTTTTCTGCCGGTGCGGAAATCGCTGCAGGCATAATACTCTTTCATGTACACCGGAAGAAGAGACTGTCACGAAAAGTTGACAAAATAATTCGCTGAATGACATCTGACTGCCATGATGATCGGGTAAGGATTTTGCTTTCATAGTGATTTCTGCTGACAGCATCCGGCACATGTTGGTTTCGCCATCCCGCCTTTTTCTGCTACTATCGCCCTTCTGATTTCATCGCCAAATGGTTCCCGACTATGAAGTTCGTCTCCTTTAATATCAATGGATTGCGCGCACGTCCACATCAGCTTGCGGCAATAATCGAACAGCACCAGCCTGACGTTATTGGTTTACAAGAAACCAAGGTGCATGACGATATGTTCCCGCTGGAAGAAGTCAGCCAGCACGGGTATCACGTGTTTTATCACGGGCAAAAAGGCCATTACGGCGTTGCCATGCTGACCAAGCAAGAACCCGTCGCTGTACGCCGTGGTTTCCCCGGTGATGATGAAGAATCTCAGCGCCGCATCATCATGACCGATATCGAAACGCCACAAGGCATTCTGACGGTCATCAACGGTTACTTCCCGCAGGGTGAAAGCCGCGACCATCCGACTAAATTCCCGGCAAAAGAGAAGTTTTACCGTGATTTGCAGGATTACCTGACCACCAGTTTGTCGGTGAACAATCCGGTCGTGGTGATGGGCGATGTGAATATCAGCCCGACCGATCTGGACATTGGTATCGGCGAAGACAGTCGCAAACGCTGGCTGCGCACCGGTAAATGCTCGTTTCTGCCGGAAGAACGTGAGTGGATGGATCGCCTGAAAGGCTGGGGTCTGATCGACACCTTCCGTGCCGCCAACCCCGACACCGCTGATAAATTCTCGTGGTTTGATTACCGTTCACGCGGCTTTGATGAAAACCGTGGTCTGCGTATTGATCTGATCATGGCGAGCACGCCGCTGGCCGCGCGTTGTATCGCCACCGGGATTGATTACGATATCCGCGGGATGGAAAGGCCGTCTGACCATGCGCCAATCTGGGCGACGTTCGACCTGAAGTAATGACCATGAAAACGATTGACGTGGTCGCCGCCCTGATTGAGCGCGAGGGCAAATTGCTGCTTGCCCGTCGGGATGCGTCCGGCGATCAGGCCGGTTTGTGGGAATTTCCCGGCGGCAAAGTCGAAGCCGGGGAAAGCCAGCCTGCTGCATTAGTGCGCGAGTTGCAGGAAGAAATGGGCATCACTGCCACGGTGGAAGATTTCATCGCCACCAGCGTTGTGCAACAGTCTGAACGGTTAATTCGTTTGCATGGCTGGCGGGTCAGCGGGTTTACCGGCGAGATTAGGTTACAGTGTCACTCTGAAATCTGTTGGGTAACGCCGGATGAGGTGCTGTCGTTTGAACTGGCACCGGCGGATATCCCGCTGGCACAAGCTTATCTGGCAAAATTTGCCGGTTAGCGATCATGGCAAATAAAAAGGCGCGGACTGTTGCCAGTTCCGCGCCTTTTTTGTCTGAACATTTTCAGAAAGCGTTATTTCTTCAACACTTGCCATTTGAGTTCGTTGGTGCCCACCACATTCGGATCACGGGAACACTGCAGGACCACGCTGTCTGCCGTGACAACGGCCCCCTCGCTGTAACTCTGGTTGTTGTAGATACAGAAATTGTGGCAGGTTGGCGCGCTGTTATTGTTGTTGCCGCTGTTCTGCCAGATTTGCGGCGGCAATGGCACAACGACATCCGTACCGTTGCCGATATTGCTGCGGTTCGCCATCGCCGGTGCAGCCAGCAACGCGGAACTGATCAGCGCTGCCATCAGAACTCTACGGATAAAAACATTATTCATCACTGTTTGCTTCCTTCCCTTTGGTACTCGCTTTGCGGCGTTTAGGGGCGCTTTTGCCTTTCGCCACAGCGCCCGCCGGTTTGGAAGGCAGACTGCGGAATGCCGAAGACACCCGGTTCGTTTTGGCCTGCATGATGAGATTCTGCAACGTCGCGACCAGCGGTTGCATGAAATCCTGATAACGGCAGCTCTTTTCACTGATACGCGTCAGCGTGGATTCCCAGTCAGCGGTCATATCCGGGCGGGCGGCGATGTCCGGCAGCGAGTGGATCAGCGCGCGGCCGGTATCGCTGGAATGAATATAGCGCCCTTTCTTATACAAAAATTCGCGGCGGAACAGCAGCTCGATAATGCCGGCACGCGTTGCTTCCGTACCTAATCCATCTGTCGCACGCAGGATTTTTTTCAGTTCTTTATCCTGCACAAAACGCGCAATCCCGGTCATGGCGGAAAGCAATGTAGCATCGGTAAAAGGCCGCGGCGGCTGGGTCTGGCGTTCAACCACTTCTCCGCGCTCGCACAACAGTTCGTCACCTTTGGCCACCACCGGCAGCGGCGTGCCTTCGTTTTCCTCGTCGCGTTCTTTACTGCCCAGCAACGTGCGCCAGCCCGCCTCGGCCAGAAAACGCGCTTTGGCGATAAATTTACCGCCCGCGATATCCAGGTCGATAACACATTTGCGGTAAACCGCATCCGGGCAGAACTGCATCAGATACTGACGCGCCACCAGGCCGTAAATTTTGCGTTCGTCATCCGTCAGATTGACGTTACTGCTGCGCGCCGTCGGGATAATCGCATGGTGCGCATCAACCTTTTTGTCATCCCAGCAACGGTTACGTAAATCGGTATCCACTGCCGGTTGTGGCATCAGGTCAGGCCGGTGAACGCCAATGGCATTCAGCACGGCATGACGCCCGGCAAAATGCTCTTCTGGCAGATATCGGCAATCCGAACGCGGATACGTAATCAATTTGTGCGTTTCATACAATTTCTGACAGATATCAAGAATTTGCTGAGCACTCAGACCAAAGGCTTTCGAACCTTCAATCTGCAATGTAGAAAGAGAAAACGGCAGCGGCGCAATATCATTCTCACGCTTGTCATTATAGCCGGTGACCATCGCCGGTTGTCCGGCAATACGCGCCACGACATGATCGGCCAGCGGACGGTGCAGTAATCGCCCTTCTTCATCCTGATACGGCTCGCAGGAATCACTGGGCTGCCACAGCGCCACAAAACGCTCTTCGGCAGGCGTGACGATATGCGCTTTTACTTCAAAGAAATCTTTCGGCACGAAGTTTTCGATATCTTCATCGCGACGGACCACCAGTCCGAGAACCGGGGTCTGTACGCGTCCGACGGAGAGCACGCCGTTGTAACCGGCGTTGCGCCCCAGAATGGTGTAGGCGCGGGTCATATTGATGCCGTAAAGCCAGTCGGCACGGGCGCGGGCCAGCGCGGAAACACACAGCGGAATAAAATCGCGGTTGTCGCGCAGCCGCTCAATAGCACGCTCGACGGCCTGCGGGTTGAGATCGTTAATCAGGCAGCGCTGGGTCGCGTGACGTTTTTCCGGCGTCAGTTCGAGATAATCCAGCACTTCATCCACCAGCAACTGCCCTTCGCGATCCGGGTCACCGGCGTGGACAACCTGCGAGGCCTCGAGCAATAAGCGTTTAATGACGTTGAGTTGTTTGGCGACGGAAGAACGCGGCTGAAGCTGCCACTTTTCAGGAATGATCGGCAAATCGGCGAGCGACCAGCGCGCAAAGCGGCTGTCGTAGGCATCGGGCTGCGCCTGTTCGAGTAAGTGGCCGACGCACCAGGTCACCACCTGATCGTTGCCACAGGCAATATAACCATCGCCCCGGCGATGAGGTTTCGGCAGGACATCCGCAATCGCGCGGGCAAGGCTGGGTTTTTCGGCAATGAACAGACGCATCAACAGGCACCTGTTTGCGGTGTAATCGCGACAAAGATTTCCATTATCCCACCCTTCATTTCACTACGTCCTCATCATGCAGAGTGGCTATGTTAGCCGCTGACGGCGTAATTAGTAAGATGGTTACAAGGATCCGCGACGGCGGTCGCTCATTTAGGCAGCAAAAAACCGGTTTAATCGGAAAAGGCCGATCAAAACCGGCTAATAAGCGAGCGGTATGATTTTACAAATGCGTGACGAATGGCGTGCTGTCGGCCGGGATCACCTGCAAACTGGCTTTCAGTTGCGGTGTACCGAGATACAGGAAACCGACGATTTTATCGTTTTCACCACATTTGAATGCCTTGCGTACGTCCGGATGATCAGTCCACGCGCCGGTACGCCAGATGCCGTTAAAACCCTGCGCCAGTGCAGCCATCTGCATGGCATGAACAGCACAACCGGCGGAAAGCAACTGTTCCCATTGCGGTACTTTAGGACTTTCTTTGCACACGGCAATCACGGTAATAATTTGCGGTGCGCGCAATGGCGCCTGCGTGGCTTTCTCAATGGCTTTTTCATCCGCGCCGTCTTTTATGGCGGCCGCGCGCAGCACCTCACTGAAACGGGTCAGGCCGTCGTTTTCAGCAATGACAAAACGCCAGGGTTGCAGGGCACCGTGATCCGGGGCGCGCATACCCGCATGGATGATGTTTTGCAGCGCTTCACCGGCCGGTGCCGGTGCAGCCAGGCGGGAAGCAGAACGGCGGTTAAGTAATAAGTCCAAAGCGTCCATGATGTTCTCCTGAGAATAATTGCTATTTGAATTACGTTAACATAATCGTAACGCCTTTTTCCAACGGTCAACTGGCTTTCAGATAATGCATCACTGCCAAACTCTGACATGATTTAAAGCTGACATTTTTCTGGCGGGTCATTAGGATAGCGGGACTTATCTGTCTTGTTGGAGAGACCATGCGCACATTGTGGCGAATTATCGCCGGTTTTTTTAAGTGGACCTGGCGTCTTCTTAATTTCGTCAGAGAATTCATTCTCAACGTATTCCTTATTCTCATTATTCTGGCTGGTGTTGGCATCTGGTATGCCGTGCAGGACAAGCCTGTCGAAACGACCCAAGGTGCACTGCTGGTTGATCTCAGCGGCTCAGTGGTCGACAAGCCTTCCGTCAATAATAAAGTCCGTCAGTGGGGCCGCGAATTGCTGGGCACGTCGAGCAGCCGCTTGCAGGAGAACTCGCTGTTTGATCTCGTCGAGACCATCCGCTCCGCTAAAGACGACAAAAACGTTACCGGGATTGTGTTACAGCTGACCGATTTCACCGGCACCGACCAGTCTTCACTGCAGTACATCGGTAAAGCACTGCGTGAATTCCGCGATGCAGGCAAACCGGTTTACGCCATCGGCGACAGCTATAACCAGTCACAATATTATCTGGCCAGTTATGCCAACAAAATCTATCTGTCGCCACAGGGCGCGGTCGATCTTCACGGTTTCGCCACTAACAATCTGTATTACAAATCACTGCTGGATAAGCTGAAAGTCACCACCAATATCTTCCGCGTCGGAACCTATAAATCCGCCGTTGAGCCATTGATCCGTGATGATATGTCTCCTGACGCCCGTGAGGCAGACAGCCGCTGGATTGGCGGATTGTGGACCAACTATCTCAATACCGTGTCAGCCAACCGTCAGATCACGCCCGAACAACTGTTCCCGGGTGCGGCGGGCGTGCTGGCGGGTATGCAGGCAACCGGCGGTGATATGGCGCAATATGCGCTGAAAGCCAAGCTGGTTGATGCACTGGCGTCACGCACCGAAGCCGACAACGAGATGGTGAAAGCCTTTGGCTGGAACAAAGACACCAAAGACTTTAATTACACCAGCATTTACGATTATTCGCCGAAGCCAAAACCGGACAACAACGATCCGCAAATCGCGGTGATCTTTGCCACCGGTGCAATTAACGACGGTGAAGAACAACCGGGCGCAGTCGGTGGCGACACCACGGCACAGCAAATTCGTGATGCCCGTCTGGATCCGAAAGTGAAAGCGATTGTCTTGCGCGTTAACAGCCCGGGCGGCAGCGTCAGCGCTTCTGAAGTGATCCGTTCCGAACTCGCGGCTGCGAAAGCCGCAGGTAAACCGGTTGTGGTTTCAATGGGCGGTATGGCGGCATCCGGCGGTTACTGGATTTCAACACCAGCCAACTACATCATCGCCAGCCCGAGCACTCTCACCGGCTCCATCGGTATCTTTGGTGTAATCAACACGTACCAGAACACGCTCGATTACGCGGGTGTGCATACCGACGGCGTGGCAACGTCACCGCTGGCGGATATCGCTTCCACCAAAGCGCTGCCGCCGGAGTTCTCGCAGATGATGCAACTCAATATCGAGAACGGTTATAAAACCTTCCTCGGTCTGGTTGCCGATTCACGCCACAAAACGCCTGAGCAGATCGACCAGATCGCCCAGGGCCACGTGTGGATCGGTTCAGATGCCAAAGCCAATGGCCTGGTTGATGAGCTGGGTGATTTCGATGACGCCGTGAAGAAAGCCGCTGAACTGGCCAAACTGCCAAAATGGCAACTGAACTGGTATGTCAGCGAGCCAAGCCTGAGCGACCTGGTATTCTCGCAGGTCAGCGCATCGGTCCACGCTATGTTGCCAGCGGCAATCCAGGCGTATCTGCCTGCGCCGGTGAGCAAAATGGCCATGGCGCTGAAATCACAGGCTGACCTGTTCAGCAATATGAACGATCCTCAGAACCGTTACGCACTCTGCCTGACCTGTGGTGATGTGAAGTAACGTTCCGTTTTGGGATAATGTGGGATAAAGAATCGCCTTAATGCACAGCCCGGAGCTTCTTGCTGAGAACTCCGGGCTTTTTTAGGGTGGGACGTCAGCCACGAAGCCTTTATACTTAGCGCAGTTGCTTTCACCTTTCTAAAAAAGAACATCTTCGATGACTAAAAAATCTATTTACGTTGCCTATACCGGCGGCACAATCGGTATGCAGCGTTCTGAACAGGGTTACATTCCGGTGTCCGGCCATTTACAACGTCAGCTGGCGCTGATGCCTGAATTCCATCGCCCTGAGATGCCTGAATTTACCATTCAGGAATACGCGCCTCTGATGGATTCCTCCGACATGACGCCGGAAGACTGGCAGCACATCGCCGACGATATTCAGGCGCATTACGACGACTACGACGGTTTTGTTATCCTGCACGGCACCGACACCATGGCATTCACCGCTTCTGCACTGTCGTTCATGCTGGAAAATCTGAGCAAACCGGTGATTGTGACAGGGTCACAGATTCCGCTTGAAGCGTTGCGTTCTGATGGTCAGATCAACCTGCTGAACTCGCTGTATATCGCCGCGAATCATCCGGTCAACGAAGTCACCCTGTTCTTCAACAACCGTCTGTATCGCGGCAACCGCAGCACCAAAGCGCACGCAGATGGTTTCGATGCCTTTGCCTCACCGAACCTTTCGCCGCTGCTGGAAGCTGGGATCCACATCCGCCGACTTTCCACGCCGTCACTGCCTGAAGTGCCTGCGGCGAAGCTGAAAGTGCATCACATCACGCCACAACCGATCGGCGTGGTAACGATCTACCCGGGCATTTCCGCCGAAGTGGTACAAAACTTCCTGATGCAACCGGTAAAAGCGCTGATCCTGCGCTCCTACGGTGTCGGTAACGCCCCGCAAAAAGGCGACCTGCTGAAAGTGCTGAAAGACGCATCTGAGCGCGGCATTGTGGTGGTTAATCTGACGCAATGTATTTCAGGGCGCGTCAACATGGGCGGCTATGCCACCGGCAACGCCCTCGCCCATTCCGGTGTGATCAGCGGCTTTGATATGACCGTGGAAGCGGCACTGACCAAGTTGCATTATCTGCTCAGCCAGTCACACACTCCCGAGGAAATCCGCGAACTGATGCAGCAAAACCTGCGCGGCGAACTCACCGAATAAATAAGAGGGCGATATGAAATCTGCTTTGTTGCTGGTCGATCTGCAAAATGATTTTTGTCGCAGCGGCGCGCTGGCCGTGACTGACGGCGACGCCACGATTGCGGTTGCCAATAAGATGATGACATGGTGTAAAAGCCATGACATCGCCGTGGTGGCATCGCAGGACTGGCATCCGGCGGGACATCGCAGCTTTGCGGTGAATTCCCACGCGGAGCCCTGGACGTCGGGCGAACTGAACGGTCTGCCTCAAGTCTGGTGGCCGGTTCACTGCGTTCAGCGTGAACCGGGCGCTGAATTTCACCCGGGGCTGAATCTGCCGCAGGTGGATTTTGTGGTGCAGAAAGGCACCAATCCTGACATCGACAGTTACAGTGCGTTTTTCGATAACGGACATCGTGCTGCTACGATGCTCAATGACTGGCTGAAAGCGGCGCAGATTACACATGTGTATGTGATGGGGCTGGCGACGGATTACTGTGTGAAATTCACGGTGCTGGATGCGCTGGAGCAAGGTTATCAGGTGACACTGCTGACCGACGGTTGCCGTGGCGTCAATCTGCAACCCGAAGACAGTGCTGAAGCGGTTGAAGCGATGCGTAAAGCAGGGGCAAAAATCAGTACCTCTGAGGCAGTAACAGGCTGAATTTGTCTTCCCGTCTGACTTGATAAAGGCGCTTCAGCGCCTTTATCAGCAAACAGCACTTTCGCAACCCGCCCACTTACTCCGGCTTCAGTTTAATCAGCGTATCCTGCGTAAATTGCTGTTTCAGTTCCTGCTTGCTTTTGGTGACAATCTGCCCGTCCGTGCCAATGCTCATGTGCTGGGCATCAACATTGTGACGCGACTGATACAGCATCACGGCCTGCAGACTGTGCTCTTTCTGTTCCGGCGTCAGCGCGACACCGTCCGGCCACTTTCCGAGTTCAACTGCCTGCGCGAGACGTGCGTAAATTTCCGGCGTCATTACATCAATAAGTTGATTAATTTCCATCTGAGCACCTTGTGTTCATCTGTATTATTCAAACGGTTTTGAATAATAGCTGAATCGATTTTGTCGGTAAAATTACATCACCATTTTCTTGCGAACTAACCGCGGGTTTTATTGCCACTTTTGCCATCAGTAAAGCTCATTGAGGCAGAGTTTATGCAGTAACGTTCACCTGTCGGTTTCGGGCCGTCCGGGAAAACATGCCCCAGATGAGCTTCACAGCGGGAGCAGCGGATTTCGACACGCGCCATTTTATGCGAATTATCAGTGAGATATTTGATCGCATCAGGGTTAACTGGCTGATAAAAACTTGGCCAGCCACAGCCGGAATCGTATTTGGTATCGGAGTAGAACAGCGCTGACTCACAGACCACGCAATGATAAATCCCTTCGCGGCGGTTGTGCAGCAACTTTCCGGAGAACGGGGGTTCTGTACCGTGCTCCTGCGTGACATAACGTTGAATTTCAGTGAGTTGGTCAAGTGTAGGGGAAGATTTGGCTTCAATGCTCATGATTCTCGTTCTCTGACGAATATAAAAATCAACTTAAATAACAGTTTATAATAACAAAAAATTAACAACGAGTCTGCCCGTTTTGTCCTAAACTGTATGGCATCAGCGTTAGCCAGCTTGCAACTTGTGATGGCGATCACACTCCTGATCTTCCGGCTCTTTATATTCTGTTTTTCGCCCCCATGTGGTTGTGAGCCGATTTAAAAACGGAACGTGCAATAAGCGAGCAAGAGTAGGTCGTCGCTTTGACTTACAGCAATAATTGACACGATTCCGCTTGACGCTCAGCAAGGTTTTTGTAATTTTACAACCAACCTTTTATTCACTAAAAAAATAGCTGGTGGAATATATGACTATCAAAGTAGGTATCAACGGTTTTGGCCGTATCGGTCGCATTGTTTTCCGTGCTGCTCAAGAACGTTCTGACATCGAGATCGTAGCAATCAACGATCTGTTAGACGCGGACTACATGGCATACATGCTGAAGTACGACTCAACTCATGGTCGTTTCAACGGTACTGTTGAAGTTAAAGACGGTCACCTGGTTGTTAACGGCAAAACCATCCGTGTTACCGCTGAGCGTGACCCAGCTAACCTGAAATGGAATGAAGTTAACGTTGACGTTGTAGCTGAAGCTACTGGTCTGTTCCTGGATGATGCGACTGCTCGTAAGCACATCACTGCAGGCGCTAAGAAAGTTGTTCTGACTGGTCCTTCTAAAGACAACACCCCAATGTTCGTTATGGGTGTTAACCATAAAGAATACGCAGGTCAGGAAATCGTTTCTAACGCATCTTGCACCACTAACTGCCTGGCACCACTGGCTAAAGTTATCAACGACAACTTCGGTATCGTTGAAGCACTGATGACCACTGTTCATGCAACTACCGCAACTCAGAAAACCGTTGATGGCCCGTCTCACAAAGACTGGCGCGGCGGCCGCGGCGCATCCCAGAACATCATCCCTTCTTCTACCGGTGCTGCTAAAGCAGTAGGTAAAGTTATCCCAGCTCTGAACGGTAAACTGACGGGTATGGCGTTCCGCGTTCCTACTCCTAACGTTTCTGTTGTTGACCTGACTGCACGTCTGGAAAAACCAGCGTCTTACAAAGAAATCTGCGCAGTAATCAAAGCAGCTTCTGAAGCAGGCGATCTGAAAGGCGTTCTGGGCTACACCGAAGACGACGTAGTATCTACCGACTTCAACGGCGAAAAACTGACTTCCGTATTCGATGCGAAAGCAGGTATCGCGCTGAACGACAACTTTGTGAAACTGGTTTCCTGGTACGACAACGAAACTGGCTATTCAAACAAAGTATTGGATCTGATCGCTCACGTTTCCAAATAATTGGTTATGTGAATGAACTGATTGAAGGGCGACGCAAGTCGCCCTTTTGCTTTCTGTCGGATGCACTTTTTTATCAGCACATGAGTGCGATCAAACAGACGGGTTTGGTTCATGTGTAGTCTTGGTTCAAAATCGTAATTGTTTAACCCTGACAGGATTTTAGATAATGACAGAACAACTCTTTTCTCTTCCGATCGTAAACCAAATCTCTACCTCCGTTAGCCAGCGTCTTGTCGACGAACTGCCGGTACTCGTGGTGACTCATCCGAAAGTCCGTGCTGCCATTGCCCTGCAAGGTGCACATCTGTTGGCATGGCAGCCTGAAGGCGAAGAGCCGGTGCTATGGATGAGCAGTGCCAGCGCGTTCAAAGAAGGCGTTGCGATTCGTGGCGGTATCCCTATCTGCTGGCCGTGGTTTGGTCCGGCGGGCAAACCCTCACACGGTTTTGCACGTAACGTTGCGTGGGAACTGACTGACCACAAAGAAACTGACGAAGATGTGGTACTGACCTTAACGCTGAAAAGCTCCCCTGAAACACTGGAATTATGGCCGCATGCATTCACGCTGACGGCACGCTTCACGCTCGGGGCAACCTGCCACATCGAGCTGGAATCAACCGGTGATTTCGAAGCCAACAGCGCCCTGCACACCTATTTCAACATTGGCGACATCGCCGATGTCACTATTAAAGGCCTGGGCAACAGCTTTATTGATAAAGTCGATGGCGCAAAAACCAAGCAGGAAGACGGTGATCTGACCTTCACGGGCCAGACTGACCGCATCTACACCCAGCCGCAAGCCACCAGCGAAATCGTTGATCCGGTTCTGAAACGTACGCTGGTTGTCGCACATGAAAATAACGCCGATGTGGTGGCCTGGAATCCGGGTTCTGCACTGTCGGTGAGCATGGCTGATATGCCGGATGACGGATATAAAACCATGGTGTGCGTTGAAACGGCGCAAGTTTCCCACAAGCATGTGTCTACCCATGCAGCACCTGCACGTCTGGCGGTGACTTTCTCCCTCCGTAAGTAGTTTGCAGCGCGCATGACAAAGGGGCCTGAAGGCTAATGCCGGTCACTTAAGGTGACCGGCATTGTTTTTTAAGGGATATTTCGACCTTTTTTCTCTCACTTCC
>NZ_QSNX01000049.1:0-1690 GCF_009498575.1 Rahnella sp. RcJ3 | reverse complement strand
ATCAGACAATCTGTGTGGACACTGCACAATGCGTATCTTGAGGTAAGGAGGTGATCCAACCGCAGGTTCCCCTACGGTTACCTTGTTACGACTTCACCCCAGTCATGAATCACAAAGTGGTAAGCGCCCTCCCGAAGGTTAAGCTACCTACTTCTTTTGCAACCCACTCCCATGGTGTGACGGGCGGTGTGTACAAGGCCCGGGAACGTATTCACCGTAGCATTCTGATCTACGATTACTAGCGATTCCGACTTCATGGAGTCGAGTTGCAGACTCCAATCCGGACTACGACATACTTTATGAGGTCCGCTTGCTCTCGCGAGTTCGCTTCTCTTTGTATATGCCATTGTAGCACGTGTGTAGCCCTACTCGTAAGGGCCATGATGACTTGACGTCATCCCCACCTTCCTCCGGTTTATCACCGGCAGTCTCCTTTGAGTTCCCACCATTACGTGCTGGCAACAAAGGATAAGGGTTGCGCTCGTTGCGGGACTTAACCCAACATTTCACAACACGAGCTGACGACAGCCATGCAGCACCTGTCTCACGGTTCCCGAAGGCACTAAGCCATCTCTGGCGAATTCCGTGGATGTCAAGAGTAGGTAAGGTTCTTCGCGTTGCATCGAATTAAACCACATGCTCCACCGCTTGTGCGGGCCCCCGTCAATTCATTTGAGTTTTAACCTTGCGGCCGTACTCCCCAGGCGGTCGACTTAACGCGTTAGCTCCGGAAGCCACGCCTCAAGGGCACAACCTCCAAGTCGACATCGTTTACAGCGTGGACTACCAGGGTATCTAATCCTGTTTGCTCCCCACGCTTTCGCACCTGAGCGTCAGTCTTTGTCCAGGGGGCCGCCTTCGCCACCGGTATTCCTCCAGATCTCTACGCATTTCACCGCTACACCTGGAATTCTACCCCCCTCTACAAGACTCTAGCTTGCCAGTTTCAAATGCAGTTCCCACGTTAAGCGCGGGGATTTCACATCTGACTTAACAAACCGCCTGCGTGCGCTTTACGCCCAGTAATTCCGATTAACGCTTGCACCCTCCGTATTACCGCGGCTGCTGGCACGGAGTTAGCCGGTGCTTCTTCTGCGAGTAACGTCAATCACCACACGTATTAAGTATGATGCCTTCCTCCTCGCTGAAAGTGCTTTACAACCCTAAGGCCTTCTTCACACACGCGGCATGGCTGCATCAGGCTTGCGCCCATTGTGCAATATTCCCCACTGCTGCCTCCCGTAGGAGTCTGGACCGTGTCTCAGTTCCAGTGTGGCTGGTCATCCTCTCAGACCAGCTAGGGATCGTCGCCTAGGTGAGCCATTACCTCACCTACTAGCTAATCCCATCTGGGCACATCCGATGGCGTGAGGTCCGAAGATCCCCCACTTTGCTCTTTCGAGGTCATGCGGTATTAGCTACCGTTTCCAGTAGTTATCCCCCTCCATCAGGCAGTTTCCCAGACATTACTCACCCGTCCGCCGCTCGCCGGCAAAGTAGCAAGCTACTTTCCGCTGCCGCTCGACTTGCATGTGTTAGGCCTGCCGCCAGCGTTCAATCTGAGCCATGATCAAACTCTTCAATTAAAAGTTCGATTTGCTTCAACAAGTGAAGCGGTGCTCAGAGATTACTTCGTAATAATTCAACTAAATGAATTACTGCTTGGTCACTCTAAGACTTGATATTTTTT
>NZ_QSNX01000048.1:0-1850 GCF_009498575.1 Rahnella sp. RcJ3 | reverse complement strand
GGCGAAATGGAAAATGTGAAGGTAAACAAACCGACATTACTAACTGACGGTTGTATCTAATCCTGGGGGCAGGTCACGTCCACATCGTGACCATGTCGATACTAAAAGCCCCGTTCACATGTACGGGGCTTTTTTATGAATTAGCCACAGTACATATTTTTATGCGGTATGACGTTCGTTCCAAGAGTCTGCAAATTGAATGTTTCCATCAACAATGCGCCAAGTTATTTTTTCATACTGCAAACTGACACTCTCGACATGGTTCATTTTATCGTTGCCTGCTAATTTCACATTGGGCACTCCGCAGTTAACGCCAGTAATTTTTACATTTTCCATCAATACGGTGTAATAACAAACTTCTTGTCCTGCGTCGTTAATATGATAGAAACAAATTTCCGCGCTTTTTAGCGTCTGACCAGTGGCTGCCGCTTTATACAGATAAGGTGTTGAGCTATCAACGTCCTTTTCAATCATCATGGATGAATGCTGGCGCGTGCCTGTTATTTTGCCGTTTGCATTGTCCACTGGTAAGTTAATGCCATGACTTAATCCAATGATTTCAATACTTCCTTCGCGATCCTTAACGTCTACAGACCCTTTGATATCGGCACCGCCATCGTCTTTAAGCCACATGTATGGAGGAATTGGCATTTTATTTGTTCCTTATTTTTGTGATTAACTTCATTGTTAAAATGTAAATTAGAGTTGTGACAGAAAAAACCGTGATTACGGAGATGTAAAAGTACAGGTCATAAAAATTATCTGCCCCAATCTCACCAGCACCATAAATCATATGGCCTATGTAGCTTGCTAAACTATGATCAAACCATACTTCAGGATTTCCCAATGTACGACCAACAACCAGTGACAAAAGAATATAGAAAGTGATTTTTGAAACTCTACGGGCAAGTGTTGTTATAGTCACCGGCTATCACCTCAATCCAGCCACGAGCCATGAGAGATCTCATACAAGGAACCTGCATAGGTGTTGTTCTCAAAAGTGCATTTCTAATTAGAGCGTAATCTGAGTTATGCGCTATGGTTATACACCCTTCTGAAACATGGCCTGGGTGAAGCCTAAACAACCCACGGAAAACACCATTGACCCAAGTTCCATCATCAATGCCCCAGTCATCCTTGTACAATGCAAACCACTCATCACGCCCAAATTCAGCACCATAGTAAAATTTGTTGAACATATCTTGGGATTTAGCCTTAACCCACGAGCCTAAGCCACCGGCACCACGCTCCACTATCCAGTACTTACCTGGTGGTAACGGTCCATCACTGGGTATTGCACCGCACGCACCTTTATTTCGGTAAACACCTTTTCCCGAGAAGGCCATAAACACGCCAACGCCGTACAGATTGAAAGGTGCGTAATCAGCACCATTCAGAATCAACTTTCCATGCAATGCCATAGATCACCCTATAACCTTGTAATGTGTAGGCTTATAATATAAGCGTTCAATCAGATCAGCCAAATTAAATTATGATTTCAAGGCCTGATTGAATCATTACGAAATCTAATCGGCTGACGATGCCGGTGATTTTCTCCATTAGCGCTCCGCCCACCTGTAAGTATCCCAGCTTTAGTTCCAGGCACTTTTTGAGATTTCCGGTTTCTCAGCCATCAGCCGGTACTCTTCCGGCGTCAGGTTATTCAGGGATTCATGAGGACGCTCACTGTTGTACTCATTCAGCCAGCGCTCTGTGATTTCTCGTACTTCATTCAGTGTTCTGAACAGGTAAAAATCCAGTATTTCTGTCCGATATGTTCGGTTAAACCGTTCTATAAACGCGTTCTGTGTTGGCTTACCCGGCTTGATAAATTCCAGCATCACTCCATG
>NZ_QSNX01000047.1:0-2132 GCF_009498575.1 Rahnella sp. RcJ3 | reverse complement strand
TTTGACTGACATAAACACTCCTTCATTAGGCCTCCATTATGAGGCAAAAAAGTGTCTACGAAACCCGGGTCTATTCATGGGACACGGTAGAGGATTGGAAACCTTACGCAAAGTTTGCAGCAATGAATCATGTGTTTAGTTTGCCGTCAGGTGATTGGCGTGATGAAGAATCTGCCCCGTTTCCGTTCCCCGTAAGACATCGTGAGCCGATGAATGAGCACAACGAGTTTGCAGAAGTAGACCGTGAAGGCTGGCATGATTCCACCGACAGGAGAGACTGGACGGACGGTGAAGAAGAATTTGAATGACTGACCAAGCAGACCCGCTCATAAGGTGGCTATTTAGTATCTGGAATAAAATCTCCCTATAAGTCAAATTTATGAATTTTTATTGTTATTGGTCATTCTTGCGTGAATAATTTATCTCCACAATTTTCAAAAGGAGATTTGAAAGATGGCTATACCAGCTTACCTATGGCTCAAAGACGATGGTGGGGCGCTTATCAAGGGTTCGGTTGACGTTCTGAATCGTGAGCATTCAATAGAAATCACCTCATTTAGCCATAACCTCTACATTCCCACGGATGGCAACACCGGCAAGTTGACCGGTACACGTGTCCACGGTGCACTTATTTTCGAGAAAGAATTTGATAGCTCATCGCCCTACCTGATGAAAGCAGTTGCCACGGGTCAAAGTCTCAAATCCGCTGAATTCAAGTGGTATCGAATCAATGACGCTGGTCAGGAAGTCGAGTATTACAACATGACGCTAGAAAACGTTAAAATCGTGTCAGTAACGCCGATGATGCATGATTGCAAAACAGTCATAAACGTAGGACACCTTGAACAGGTGCAGGTCAGGTATGACAAAATCACATGGTCGTATCTTGACGGAAACATTCAGTACAGTGATGCGTGGAATGAGCGCGTAACCGGATAGGTGCTGCAACATGGATACAGTTGAAGAGCTAAACGGAACGTACTTCTATCGGGGATTCTCTAACCTGTCATCGGGTGAATTGCTGTTCTGGATTTTCTTGGACACTACCGCTGAACATTTCGGTGTTGATGACTTCCTGACGATTGGCTTAATTCTGCTTGGTCAGCCAGAGATTGCAACAAGAGGGAAGCCAGTAGGCGCCACACTTGGAACGTCACCACTCAGTTCACAGTTGCGTCATTTACTCGACGTCAAAACCAGACGTTTACCCACGCTGACATCGGGGAGTATCAAGCGGCTCAAGTTCAGCTATGTGACAAATCTGGGGGCTTTCGTTGGTAGGTGGATTCCAATTCTGGGGATTATCATCATTGCTGCTGATGTCTCTACGATAGCGTACAAAGCTACGAATAAGTACAACACCATAGCTCGAGGTAATGACAAACTATGGTAAGCAACGAGGATGTCATAGAGTGGTACAGCCAGCGATTCAACAAGCCCGTGCTGTTTTCTAAGAAACGGATTCCGGTCACGATTGACACCAGCCTGTCAACTGGTCGCTATGTCTGGGCAAGTGAAACGGGTGCTGAGATTATGGATGAGTATTTTGAGAAATTCGGGGTAGACCCTGCTGGATTCGATTTCTATAAATACTGGCCTGTAGAGACCTTTATCTTATTTGCGCTGTGCACGTGTGGCGCTGATGACGATGAACCTCAACCGTTAACGCTCAAGATGTTGGCAGATTCTGCAAGGGCTGGAAAATGGCTTTATGACTGATTGCACAGACCCGCTGAGAGGCGGGTTTTCATTATCTGGGTCAGTAGCTGGTAAGTACTGGTGCATGTACGTCATTTCTGAAAATTGGGCAGGGTGGGTGGGTACGGTAGATTTCACATAGAAGCGTCAATAAAAAAGCCCCAGATTAAGGAGGCTCTTGGAATCAGTCTTTAGCGTAGAGATTTCAGGGCGGCGTTATTCTTACGTCGGCAATCAGGGCAGTACCACGCTTCACCGTCAGGCTGACGGTCTCCACAGTTAGCTGTTGACCCTTGTACCGGCTTACCGCAACCTTCAACTTGTGCGTTCAGTTCTTCTTTCGTGTAACTGCTGTTATGTAGTGATGTTATGGACGCCCCTCCCTGAAGTAGCCAGTGCCATACTCTATTGACTGCAATTAATTCAGGAGTGAT
>NZ_QSNX01000046.1:0-3257 GCF_009498575.1 Rahnella sp. RcJ3 | reverse complement strand
TTGCTCTTTAACAATCTGGAACAAGCTGAAAATTGAAAGTTTACAGCTGAACATCACTCTCCGTAGCAGTACTGAGTGATGGATTAGTCTGTAACAGAGTCTCTCAAATAATCGCAGCGCGATGGTGGAAACACCTTCGGGTTGTGAGGTTAAGCGACTAAGCGTACACGGTGGATGCCTAGGCAGTCAGAGGCGATGAAGGGCGTGCTAATCTGCGAAAAGCGTCGGTAAGGTGATATGAACCGTTATACCCGACGATACCCGAATGGGGAAACCCAGTGTGTTTCGACACATTATCATTACATGAATACATAGTGTAATGAGGCGAACCGGGGGAACTGAAACATCTAAGTACCCCGAGGAAAAGAAATCAACCGAGATTCCCCCAGTAGCGGCGAGCGAACGGGGAAGAGCCCAGAACCAGCATCAGTTTGTGTGTTAGTGGAAGCGTCTGGAAAGTCGCACGGTACAGGGTGATAGTCCCGTACACAAAAATGCACAAGTTGTGAGTTCGATGAGTAGGGCGGGACACGTGACATCCTGTCTGAATATGGGGGGACCATCCTCCAAGGCTAAATACTCCTGACTGACCGATAGTGAACCAGTACCGTGAGGGAAAGGCGAAAAGAACCCCGGCGAGGGGAGTGAAATAGAACCTGAAACCGTGTACGTACAAGCAGTGGGAGCCTACTTTGTTGGGTGACTGCGTACCTTTTGTATAATGGGTCAGCGACTTATATTTTGTAGCAAGGTTAACCGAATAGGGGAGCCGTAGGGAAACCGAGTCTTAACTGGGCGTCAAGTTGCAAGGTATAGACCCGAAACCCGGTGATCTAGCCATGGGCAGGTTGAAGGTTGGGTAACACTAACTGGAGGACCGAACCGACTAATGTTGAAAAATTAGCGGATGACTTGTGGCTGGGGGTGAAAGGCCAATCAAACCGGGAGATAGCTGGTTCTCCCCGAAAGCTATTTAGGTAGCGCCTCGTGAACTCATCTTCGGGGGTAGAGCACTGTTTCGACTAGGGGGCCATCCCGGCTTACCAACTCGATGCAAACTACGAATACCGAAGAATGTTATCACGGGAGACACACGGCGGGTGCTAACGTCCGTCGTGAAGAGGGAAACAACCCAGACCGCCAGCTAAGGTCCCAAAGTCATGGTTAAGTGGGAAACGATGTGGGAAGGCATAGACAGCCAGGATGTTGGCTTAGAAGCAGCCATCATTTAAAGAAAGCGTAATAGCTCACTGGTCGAGTCGGCCTGCGCGGAAGATGTAACGGGGCTAAACCATGCACCGAAGCTGCGGCAGCGACGCTTAGGCGTTGTTGGGTAGGGGAGCGTTCTGTAAGCCGTCGAAGGTGAACTGTGAGGTTTGCTGGAGGTATCAGAAGTGCGAATGCTGACATAAGTAACGATAATGCGGGTGAAAAACCCGCACGCCGGAAGACCAAGGGTTCCTGTCCAACGTTAATCGGGGCAGGGTGAGTCGACCCCTAAGGCGAGGCTGAAAAGCGTAGTCGATGGGAAGCAGGTTAATATTCCTGCACTTGGTGTTACTGCGAAGGGGGGACGGAGAAGGCTAGGCTGGCCGGGCGACGGTTGTCCCGGTTCAAGCGTGTAGGGGGTGTGACCTGGTAAATCCGGTTGCATATCAACCCTGAGGCGTGATAACGAGCCACTACGGTGGTGAAGTAGCTGATGCCATGCTTCCAGGAAAAGCCTCTAAGCTCCAGGTAACACGAAATCGTACCCCAAACCGACACAGGTGGTCAGGTAGAGAATACTCAGGCGCTTGAGAGAACTCGGGTGAAGGAACTAGGCAAAATGGTGCCGTAACTTCGGGAGAAGGCACGCTGGCGCGTAGGTGAAGGGACTTGCTCCCGGAGCTGAAGCCAGTCGAAGATACCAGCTGGCTGCAACTGTTTAATAAAAACACAGCACTGTGCAAACACGAAAGTGGACGTATACGGTGTGACGCCTGCCCGGTGCCGGAAGGTTAATTGATGGGGTCAGCCGTAAGGCGAAGCTCTTGATCGAAGCCCCGGTAAACGGCGGCCGTAACTATAACGGTCCTAAGGTAGCGAAATTCCTTGTCGGGTAAGTTCCGACCTGCACGAATGGCGTAATGATGGCCAGGCTGTCTCCACCCGAGACTCAGTGAAATTGAACTCGCTGTGAAGATGCAGTGTACCCGCGGCAAGACGGAAAGACCCCGTGAACCTTTACTATAGCTTGACACTGAACATTGAGCCTTGATGTGTAGGATAGGTGGGAGGCTTTGAAGCGTGGACGCCAGTCTGCGTGGAGCCAACCTTGAAATACCACCCTTTAATGTTTGATGTTCTAACTCGGCCCCGTGATCCGGGGTGAGGACAGTGTCTGGTGGGTAGTTTGACTGGGGCGGTCTCCTCCTAAAGAGTAACGGAGGAGCACGAAGGTTAGCTAATCACGGTCGGACATCGTGAGGTTAGTGCAATGGCATAAGCTAGCTTGACTGCGAGAGTGACGGCTCGAGCAGGTACGAAAGTAGGTCATAGTGATCCGGTGGTTCTGAATGGAAGGGCCATCGCTCAACGGATAAAAGGTACTCCGGGGATAACAGGCTGATACCGCCCAAGAGTTCATATCGACGGCGGTGTTTGGCACCTCGATGTCGGCTCATCACATCCTGGGGCTGAAGTAGGTCCCAAGGGTATGGCTGTTCGCCATTTAAAGTGGTACGCGAGCTGGGTTTAGAACGTCGTGAGACAGTTCGGTCCCTATCTGCCGTGGGCGTTGGAAGATTGAGAGGGGCTGCTCCTAGTACGAGAGGACCGGAGTGGACGCATCACTGGTGTTCGGGTTGTCATGCCAATGGCATTGCCCGGTAGCTAAATGCGGAAAAGATAAGCGCTGAAAGCATCTAAGCGCGAAACTTGCCTCGAGATGAGTCTTCCCTGTGGCTTTAAGCCACCTGAAGGGACGTTTAAGACTAAGACGTTGATAGGCTGGGTGTGTAAGTGCAGCGATGCATTGAGCTAACCAGTACTAATGACCCGAGAGGCTTAACCTTACAACACCAAAGGTGTTTTTAGAGACTTGAAGTAGATTTTCAGCTGAAGTTCCGAGATTGGTTCGTAGTGCAAGCCTGATGTAGGGTGAGCGGTACGAATGAAACAGAATTTGCCTGGCGGCAGTAGCGCGGTGGTCCCACCTGACCCCATGCCGAACTCAGAAGTGAAACGCCGTAGCGCCGATGGTAGTGTGGGGTCTC
>NZ_QSNX01000045.1:0-5079 GCF_009498575.1 Rahnella sp. RcJ3 | reverse complement strand
GCGCCGATGGTAGTGTGGGGTCTCCCCATGCGAGAGTAGGGAACTGCCAGGCATCAAATAAGTGGAAAGCCCCGTACGAAAGTACGGGGCTTTTTGCTATGCGGAATTTAGCTCTGCATGGACTTTGTTTATTGGTCTTGAGGCCCACCCCAACTTATAAAACTCTGCGTATCAGGATATCGGATCGGTTAAACTAAGCACAAATAAGTCACTCATGAGTAATATTGCTATGTCGATTGGCGACACTTCTCTTCAATCCCTGAATACTTTTTCTCTGGCGGCTTATGCTGCTGAAATCACGCATGTCCAGAACACTGAACAACTCATAGCAGCCTGGAAATCAGCGAAGGAAAAGGAGCAGCCTTTTTTACTTTTAGGCGAAGGAAGTAATGTTCTTTTCCTGGAGAATTTTGCAGGGTCAGTAGTGCTGAACCGGATCAAAGGTATTGAGCTGGATGAAAATGCAGAGGAATGGCTGTTGCATGTGGGGGCTGGTGAGAATTGGCATCAATTGGTTTGTTATGCATTAGAGCATGATATTCCGGGTCTGGAAAATCTTGCTTTAATTCCCGGATGCGTAGGTTCTGCTCCTATTCAAAACATAGGTGCATATGGTGTCGAACTGCAGAGTATCTGTGGTTATGTGGATGTTTTGGATTTGCAGAGCGAAAAGGTCATCCGCGTGCAATCCGACGAATGCCAGTTTGGTTATCGCGAGAGTATATTTAAACATTCCTATAAAGAAGGGTATGCCATTATTGCCGTAGGCCTGAAGCTGACAAAACAATGGCAGCCGAAATTGACTTATGGGGAGCTGACTCGCTTAGATCCTGAGACTGTTAGCCCCCGTCAGATCTTTGATTTAGTTTGCGCGATGCGGCAGAGCAAATTACCTGACCCCGCCATTACCGGCAATGCGGGGAGTTTCTACAAGAACCCTGCTGTTGACGCTTCTGTGGCAGAGAAAATCAGCAACGAATATCCTTCTATGCCGTCTTATCCACAAGCTAATGGGCAAATTAAACTTGCTGCCGGATGGTTGATTGAACAGGCTGGTTTGAAAGGTTTTACCGTTGGCGGCGCATCAGTTCACGATAAACAGGCGTTAGTACTGATTAATAAAGATCATGCGAGCAGCGCTGATGTACGTGCATTGGCTAAATATGTACGTGATGTTGTTGCAGAGAAATTTGGTATCTGGCTTGAACCAGAGGTTCGTTTTATCGCCGCGAAGGGTGAAGTGGACGCCGTGGGTGCGCTGTCATGAAAGATATTACCGTTCCTCTGCAACTGATCTCCATTTTGGCTGATGGTGAATTTCATTCCGGTGAGCAGTTAGGTACAGTCATTGGCATGAGCCGTGCAGCAATTAATAAACACATCCAGACGGTACGTGACTGGGGCGTTGATATATTTACAGTGCCGGGCAAAGGTTATAGCCTGCCATATCCTATCCAACTGCTCGACGAGGAGAAAATCCTCAAGCTGCTTCCGGCGGGTCAGGTCAGAGTTCTGTCCGTTATTGATTCAACCAATCAGTATCTTTTAGACCGAATTGGCGAATTAAGCTCTGGCGACGCATGTGTTGCGGAATATCAGCAGGCCGGCCGGGGACGTCGCGGGCGAAAATGGTTCTCACCTTTTGGCAGTAATCTTTATCTTTCTATGTACTGGAAGCTGGAACAAGGGCCTGCCGCCGCAATGGGGCTAAGCCTGGTTATCGGGATTGTCATGGCTGAGGTGCTTCAGCGCCTTGGAGCTAAAGATGTACGGGTGAAATGGCCAAATGATCTTTATCTTAATGACCGTAAGCTGGCTGGGATACTGGTTGAACTGACAGGTAAAACCGGCGATGCGGCACAGTTGGTTATCGGCGCGGGCATTAACCTCAAAATGCGTGAACCGGCTTCTGACGCCATCACTCAGGGATGGATAAATTTGCAGGAGGCGGGTGTTAATATTGACCGCAATGAACTCACAGCAATGCTGCTGAAAGAGTTAAGGTCAGCATTATTACATTTCGAACAGGAAGGATTAGCACCTTTTATTCCCCGCTGGCGTGGTTTAGATAATTTCCTTGATCGTCAGGTTAAATTACTCATCGGTGACCAGGAAATTCATGGTATCGAGCGCGGGATTGATCCGCAGGGTGCTTTGTTGCTTGAACAGGATGCGGTAGTTAAACCTTATATTGGCGGTGAGATTTCACTGCGCGGTATCTGACTAAAATAAAGGAGAGTATCAGGCTCTCCTTTATTCGTTAACGACAGTAAATTTATTTTCTCAGCCGAACACTTTCAACAGCGTGATTAGCACTTTTCGTCAAGATTAGGCTGGCTCTTTCACGGGTTGGGAGAATATTCTCCTTTAAATTCAAACCGTTAATCTCATTCCATAACTGTGTCGCAATATTCACAGCTTCTTCTTCTGGCAATTTTGCATAATGGTGGAAATAAGAATCTGGGTCTGAGAAAGCGCCTTGACGGAATTTCAAGAAACGATTGATATACCAGCTCTGCAATAAATTTTCAGGTGCGTCAACGTATATAGAGAAATCGACAAAGTCGGAAACAAATACACGATGTGGATCATGAGGATAATCCATGCCACTTTGTAAGACATTCAGCCCTTCAAGGATCAAAATATCTGGCTGCTCAATAACTTTATTGCCATCGGGTATCACATCATAGATCAGATGTGAATAAACTGGCGCGGTAACATGCCGTGCGCCTGACTTAACCTCTGAAACGAAATTCACCAGCTGGTGCATATCGTAAGATTGAGGGAACCCTTTTTTCTTCATGATCCCACGCTCCTGGAGCGTCTTATTGGGATAGAGAAAACCATCTGTGGTGATCAGCTCTACTGAGCGATGCTCTGGCCAACGGCTTAATAATGCCTGGAGGACGCGGGCTGTCGTGCTTTTACCTACCGCTACACTCCCAGCAATTCCAATGATATAAGGAATTTTCTGTCCATCTGTACCGAGGAACTGCTCAAGCACGGCTTGTCGGCGCAGGTTGGAACTGATGTAAAAATTGAGAAGGCGTGAAAGTGGCAGATAGATCTGCGCGACTTCCTCGAGGGATAAATCCTCGTTTATGCCTTTCAGGTTCACCACTTCAGCCTCTTTGAGCGTGAGTGGTACTGAATCACGTAAGGCTGCCCACTGCGTACGATCAAACTGCAGATAAGGAGTTGCCAAAGATGGGTCTCTTTTTTTCATAAGTTAAAGTCTGCCTGTTAGCGCAGGTCAGGAAAGGCGATCACGCCAACTCCAGACAGTAAACCAGCAGCATATTATAGACACCTTAATTTTTGAGGGAGATCTTTTTCTTATAACTTATCGATTTCTTTGATTGAGTTTAAAAATTTTTGAGAAACTTATGCAAGTGAGGAAAGTCTGTGAAAGTGCGATGAAATACTCACCGCACTTTCACAGACTAAAAGAGGGGGTGAGAGGCGCAGGTGAAGGGCGGTAGTTGTTTGTAATAGACTACTTCATTTTTTCTGCTGTAACGGGCTGAGTCTTGCCTGAGTGTCGCACAGCGATAACCCTGAGCCCGATAGAAAGCTTCGGCGTCCGAACCTGACTGCATATCTGAAGACAGAACGGAGCAACGCAGGTTCTGTGCGGTATTTTCCAGTGCACGCATTAACAGACGACCGACGCCGCGTCGTCTCGCACGGGCACAGACCAGCAAAGTACTCACTTCGGCCTGATGAGGTAAATCCGGAGAATGGGCCAGATCGAGCTGAACGGTCCCAAT
Source organism: Rahnella sp. RcJ3 (assembly GCF_009498575.1). Lineage (NCBI taxonomy): Bacteria > Pseudomonadati > Pseudomonadota > Gammaproteobacteria > Enterobacterales > Yersiniaceae > Rahnella > Rahnella sp. RcJ3. The sequence continues at coordinate 1,309 of NZ_QSNX01000045.1, read as the reverse complement.
GACACCTTGTTCATCTCTGGCGATCCAAAGCAGTCGCTCATTTTGAGTTAGTGCAGGGCGTAAATCATGAAAAGAGTCTTCCGCCTCTCTTTGTCCGGTGACGTGCGGGAACCCCACGCAAGCGCCTGTACTGTTGGCTTCGATGAGAAGTTGTGCCAGTTCATCTCTATAAACAGGCAATGTTGCGGCGTTGAGCATGACAATTTTCATAGCTGCACTCCTTAAAATAACAAAACAGTGCGTACGCAATGAAGATTGCAAGAATTGCGCCAATATAAATGGCCTTGAAATCAGGTGTAACTGATAAAGAAATGCCTTTTGATGTTCATTTGTGAGGCAAAAGCACATTTTCAGTGCATAAATGAGACGGTTAAGCTCTGCGAAGGATTTATTTCATTAATGAAGTGTAGGAAAGTGGTTCATATCTTGCTCAGACAGGTATGAAGAAGTCGCACTTTTGGATATATTTTCACCCCTTAAACAGCGGAAAAAGGGAAAAAGCTTACTTTTTGAATAAAACATGAGCGATAGTGCAAAACATGCAATTTTTTTGTTGCATACCCCGTAAAGTCTCCATAGAATGCGCAGCACTTGATGCCGGCATAGCTCAGTTGGTAGAGCAACTGACTTGTAATCAGTAGGTCCCGAGTTCGACTCTTGGTGCCGGCACCATTCAAGTACTTAACAATTAGGTGGGGTTCCCGAGCGGCCAAAGGGAGCAGACTGTAAATCTGCCGTCATCGACTTCGAAGGTTCGAATCCTTCCCCCACCACCATACAAGCCTTAGTAATGAGGCAGCTTGAAGTGAAAGAGTCGCTTCAGGTGAAGGTGAGGAATTAAGTGTCTCACGTCCTTTTCCCCGTCTTCAAGTTCTTCAGAACAATCAGGTAGCCGAGTTCCAGGATGCGGGCATCGTATAATGGCTATTACCTCAGCCTTCCAAGCTGATGATGTGGGTTCGATTCCCACTGCCCGCTCCAAGTATGTGCTGATATAGCTCAGTTGGTAGAGCGCACCCTTGGTAAGGGTGAGGTCGGCAGTTCGAATCTGCCTATCAGCACCACTTCCAAATTCTCCCTCCTGATTTTCTTTCTGTAAACTAATTCGTCAAGCAAATGCTTGGTTGATGTGGTGATACCACCGATTTAACCGTGTCTTAGAGGGACAATCGATGTCTAAAGAAAAATTTGAACGTAACAAACCGCACGTTAACGTTGGTACTATCGGCCATGTTGACCACGGTAAAACTACCCTGACTGCAGCAATCACTACCGTTCTGGCTAAAACCTACGGCGGTTCTGCACGCGC
>NZ_QSNX01000044.1:1460-7707 GCF_009498575.1 Rahnella sp. RcJ3 | reverse complement strand
TGCGAGGGAAGTGAGAGAAAAAAGGTCGAAATATCCCTTAAAAAACAATGCCGGTCACCTTAAGTGACCGGCATTACGCTCAGGGCGTCCGTTTTTTTATGCTCAGGAGATCTGTTACTCAGATTCTCTGGCGATACCGAAATGCTTATACGCATGATTGGTCGCCATACGCCCGCGCGGTGTGCGCTGAATAAATCCCTGCTGGATCAGGAAGGGTTCGATGACGTCTTCAATCGTCTCGCGCTCTTCGCCAATCGCCGCGGCTAAGTTATCCAGCCCGACCGGCCCGCCGCTGAACTTATCGATAATGGCCAGCAACAGTTTGCGGTCCATGTAATCGAAACCTTCGGCATCAACATCCAGCATATCCAGCGCGCCGTTAGCCACATCACCATTAATGGTACCGTCGCCTTTCACTTCCGCGAAGTCACGCACACGGCGTAATAAGCGGTTAGCGATACGCGGCGTTCCGCGTGAACGGCGGGCTATCTGATGCGCGCCCTCTTCCGACAACTCCAGCCCGAGGCAGGAGGCGCTACGTCCGACGATGTGCTGCAAATCAGCCACCTGATAGAACTCCAGACGCTGTACGATACCGAAACGGTCACGTAACGGTGACGTCAGGGAACCGGCGCGGGTCGTCGCACCAATCAGGGTAAACGGCGGTAAATCGAGTTTGATGGAGCGTGCCGCAGGACCTTCACCAATCATGATATCCAGCTGATAGTCTTCCATCGCCGGATAGAGAATTTCTTCGACGACCGGTGAGAGACGGTGGATTTCATCAATAAAAAGCACATCATGCGGCTCGAGGTTGGTCAGCATCGCGGCCAGATCACCGGCTTTTTCCAGCACCGGCCCCGACGTGGTACGTAAATTCACGCCCATCTCGTTCGCCACGATGTTGGCCAGCGTGGTTTTACCCAGTCCCGGCGGTCCGAAAATCAACAGGTGATCGAGCGCATCTTTGCGTTGCTTAGCCGCCTGAATAAAGATTTCCATTTGCGAACGCACATGCGGCTGTCCAACGTATTCGCTGAGCAACTTCGGGCGGATCGCACGGTCAATGACCTCTTCTTCACTGAAAACTTCGGGAGAAATCAGGCGGTCAGCTTCAATCATCGTTTACCTCACAGCGCTGCGCGCAGCGCTTCTCTAATCAACGTTTCAGATTCTGCGCCCGGTTTGGCCACCTTGCTGATCATGCGGCTGGCTTCCGGTGGTTTATATCCGAGGGATATCAGCGCTGCAACGGCTTCGCCTTCGGCGTCAGATTCTTTAGCTTTCGACGCCGATGCAGGTAGCGTGATATCAGTATGATTGTTAAATAGATCACCGTTTAATCCTTTAAACCGGTCTTTCATTTCGACGACCAGGCGTTCTGCGGTTTTCTTACCGACGCCAGGTAACTTAATTAATGCGGTGATTTCTTCCTTTTCTACCGCACTGACAAACTGCTGCGCCGACATGCCTGACAGAATCGCCAGCGCCAGCTTCGGCCCAACGCCGTTGACTTTAATCAGCTCGCGGAACAGCGCGCGCTCTTGTTTATCGTTAAATCCGTAGAGCAACTGGGCATCTTCACGGACGATAAATTGCGTGAAGATGATAGCTTCCTGACCCAGTTCCGGCAATTCATAAAAACAGGTCATCGGCATATGCACTTCATAGCCCACGCCGTTGGTTTCAAGCAGCACCAAAGGGGGCTGTTTTTCCAGAATAATGCCTCGTAGTCTGCCTATCACGTTCATTTTCCTTGTCAGGTCAAAAGCAGCGATGTTTATATCATAAAAAAGGCTGGATGGATATCCAGCCTAATGGACTTGCGGCGTCTATCGCATACGTCCGCGCGCCATCTGTAATTTGTCACTGCTGAGCCGGATAGCATTCTGGCTCATATGACAATGCGTTATGGCAATTGCCAGCGCATCGGCGGCATCGGCCTGCGGGTTAGCCGGTAATTTCAGGATTGACCGCACCATATGCTGAACCTGCGCTTTTTCTGCCGCACCGGTACCGACCACGGTCTGTTTGACCTGCCTCGCCGCATACTCAAATACCGGCAGATCCTGATTGACAGCAGCGACAATTGCCGCACCGCGTGCCTGCCCGAGCTTTAACGCGGAGTCAGCGTTCTTCGCCATAAACACGGATTCGATGGCAAAAAAATCAGGCTGAAATTGCGTAATGATTTCCGACACACCGGCGTAAATCAGTTTCAGACGTCCCGGCATATCGTCCACCACGGTGCGGATACAGCCGCTGCCGAGATAGCTGAGCTGACGCCCTGTCTGGCGGATAATGCCATAGCCGGTAATACGCGAACCGGGGTCGATCCCCAGAATAATAGCCATAGCCAGTCAACGCCTTGTGTTGTCGTTTTTTTGGAAAGTTGGGGAGAGTATAAACTGCTGAGGGACAACAGGATAGCCAGCCGGTGGTAGCCACCGGCGGCACTGAGATTACAGGGTTTCTGCGATCTCGTCGGAGATTTCACCGTTGTGGTAAACCTCCTGCACATCGTCACAATCTTCCAGCATGTCGATCAGGCGCAACAGTTTAGGTGCAGTTTCTGCATCCATGTCGGCTTTGGTCGATGGGATCATCGTGACTTCAGCGGAATCAGCTTTGTAACCGGCGGCTTCCAGCGCGTCTTTCACTTCGCCCAGATTTTCCCAGGCAGTGAACACATCGATAGCGCCATCATCGTAAGAAATGATGTCTTCAGCACCCGCTTCCAGCGCGGCTTCCATCAGCACGTCTTCATCCAGACCAGGAGCGAAAGTGATCACGCCTTTTTTGGAGAACAGATAAGCCACGGAACCGTCGGTACCCAGATTGCCACCGGTTTTGGTGAAGGCATGACGCACTTCTGCCACGGTACGGTTGCGGTTATCACTCAGACATTCAACCATGATGGCTGAACCGCCAGGACCGTAACCTTCATAAATGATGGTTTCCATGTTGGTGTCTTCGTCACCGCCCACGCCACGTGCGATAGCCCGGTTGAGGGTATCGCGGGTCATGTTGTTGGACAGCGCTTTATCGATAGCCGCACGCAGACGTGGGTTTGAACCCGCATCGCCGCCACCCAGACGCGCAGCGGTAACCAGCTCACGAATGATTTTGGTAAAAATTTTGCCGCGTTTAGAATCTTGCGCCGCTTTGCGGTGCTTGGTATTGGCCCACTTACTGTGACCTGCCATAAATATCTCCAAAAAGTCTAAAGTCTTAACAGACCGAATAGTTTACAAATTCTTCAATCGCCTGCTGGTTGCTCGGGGAGACTGTCAGCGCTGCCGCTGCCAGTTTATCGAGCCACCGGTACGCATGATGTTCGGTGAGAACCACATCACGCTCGTCGGGTAACGCCAGACAGAACCAATGTTCTTTATTGCGGGTCACACCGGGAGCATAGCGATGGCGCAAATGCGCAAATATTTCAAAGTCCTCGCAGCGATGGCAGTCCTGCAGAGTCAGGTTTTCACCTGCAATGTCGATACCGACCTCTTCCATGACTTCACGCTGCGTGGTTTGATTTGGGGATTCCCCGTCTTCCAGACTGCCGGTCACCGACTGCCAGAAATTCGGGTCATCCTTTCGTTGAAGCATCAGCACCCTGCCGGTGTTTCTGGCGTAGATGACGCACAGTATCGACTCAGGACGCTTATAGCTCATTAGTTATTCTCTGTATTTGTGTCTGGTGTCACTTCTTTTTTCGCCACAACCGCAATGCCCAGTTCCAGCAGCGACGCAGGGTTGGCAAAACTTGGCGCTTCGGTCATCAGACACGCCGCAGCGGTAGTTTTCGGGAAGGCGATCACGTCACGGATGTTATCCGTGCCGGTCAGCAACATCACCAGACGATCGAGACCAAATGCCAGACCGGCGTGCGGAGGCGTACCGTATTTCAGGGCGTCGAGCAGGAAGCCGAATTTCTCGCGCTGTTCGTGCTCGTTAATACCCAGAATGCTGAACACGGTCTGCTGCATTTCGCTGCGGTGAATACGCACAGAACCGCCGCCCACTTCGTAGCCGTTGATCACCATGTCGTAGGCGTTAGCGATAGCAGAAACCGGGTTCGCTGCCAGTTCTTCTGCGCTCATGTCTTTTGGTGCAGTGAACGGGTGGTGCATAGCGCTCAGGCCGCCTTCGTCAGTGTCTTCAAACATCGGGAAGTCGATCACCCACAGCGGAGCCCACATGTCTTCTTTAGTGATTTTCAGGTCACGGCCGACTTTAAGGCGCAGTGCGCCAATCGCGTCAGTCACAATCTTCGCGCTGGCTGCGCCGAAGAAAATCATGTCGCCATCCTGTGCACCAGTGCGTGCGATCAGGGCAGCCAGCAGTTCTTCATTCAGGAATTTAGCCACCGGGCTCTGGATACCTTCCAGGCCTTTCGCCACTTCATTCACTTTGATATAAGCCAGGCCTTTCGCACCGTAGATTTCGATAAATTTGGCGTATTCGTCAATTTGTTTACGGCTCAGGGAGGCACCGCCCGGAACGCGCAATGCAGCCACGCGGCCTTTCGGATCGTTGGCCGGATCAGCAAACACTTTGAACTCGATGTTTTTCATCAGGTCCGCAACATCCACCATTTCCATCGGGTTGCGCAGGTCCGGTTTATCAGAACCGTAGCGACGCATGGCCTCTGCGAAGGTCATGATCGGGAAGTCGCCCAGATCCACGCCTTTCACTTCCTGCCACAGTTCGCGGGCCAGTTTCTCCATCACTTCGCGCACTTGTTCGGCGCTCATGAAAGAGGTTTCCACATCGATCTGGGTGAATTCAGGCTGACGGTCAGCACGTAAATCTTCGTCACGGAAGCATTTTACGATCTGATAATAACGATCAAAACCAGACATCATCAGCAGTTGTTTGAACAGCTGAGGAGACTGCGGCAAGGCGTAGAACTTACCTTTGTGCACACGGCTTGGCACCAGATAGTCACGCGCGCCTTCCGGTGTAGCTTTGGTCAGCATCGGAGTTTCGATGTCGAGGAAGTCATGGCTGTCCATGAAACGGCGTACGAAGCTGGTGATTTTTGCACGCGCTTTCAGGCGGTTAGCCATTTCAGGACGACGCAAATCCAGATAGCGGTATTTCAGACGCGCTTCTTCAGTGTTGACGTGGTTGGAGTCCAGCGGCAGCGATTCGGAACGGTTGATAATGTTCAGATTACTGGCGAACACTTCCACTTCACCGGTCGCCATGTCTTTATTGAACTGGCTTTCCGGGCGTGCACGCACGGTGCCGGTTAACTGGATGCAGAACTCGTTACGCAGTTCAGACGCCAGCTTGTAGGCCTCTGCCTGATCGGGGTCGAAGAAAACCTGAACGATGCCTTCGCGGTCACGCATATCGATGAAAATCAAACCACCCAAATCGCGGCGACGGTTAACCCAGCCACACAATGTTACTTCCTGGCCCACATTGGACGCATTCAGTTTTCCACAATATACAGTACGCATAACGGTATCCTTTTGATCCCACTACCCGGCCTCATGGCTCACAGGCACAGAAACGGTTATTGACTCTGGTCGCCCGCCGCAAAACTCAGCAGCGCACGGAATGGGTTTTATTCAGGTCGAAAAAAGGCGGCTATTATAAAGGAATTTCCGGCGAAGGATAAGTGCGAACACGTCAACGCTGGCGCGGAAATTCACTCGTGTTGCTGGCTACACATAATTTAACAAAATTATATCTTTTTGCTCCCCGCGCTAGCATAGACTCACGCAATCCCCTTTGTACACGCAGTAAATGATTCCTTTCTCTCATTACCCATTTTGAAAACCGGGAGCTAAACATGAAACTTGATCCAAAAAACACCGCGCTGGTACTGATTGACTTACAGAAAGGAATTTTACCGTTCGCAGGCGGCCCGCACACCGCACAGCAGGTGCTGGATAATGCCACTGAACTGGCAACCCGTTTCCGTAAACTGGGTGCGCCGGTCGTCATGGTGCGCGTGGGCTGGTCTGACTCTTTTGATGAAGCGCTGAAACAACCGGTTGATGTCCCTGCGGCTGCGCCGGAAGGCGGTTTACCGCCAAGCTGGTGGGAATTCCCGGAACAACTGGGCGTAACCGACAGCGATCTGCTGGTGATCAAACGTCAGTGGGGCGCGTTTTACGGCACCGATCTGGATTTACAACTGCGCCGCCGCGGCATTAAAAGCATCGTGCTTGCCGGTATTTCCACCAACATCGGCGTGGAATCTACGGCCCGTAATGCCTGGGAACAT
>NZ_QSNX01000044.1:0-1393 GCF_009498575.1 Rahnella sp. RcJ3 | reverse complement strand
TTTTATTTGGGATTTGGCCCGGAAAAGGGAGCATCGATATGTATATTGGTTTACCGCAATGGCATCACAGCGCCTGGGCAAAGATGGGTTTACGTGATCTCCTCCCTGAAAACAGTGCCAGTCTAAACTGAAGTATCCGGTCTTTCTTTCATCTCAATGAGAGGCATATTAACCATGAATAAGACCCGTTATACCGAAGAACAGATAGCCTTTGCCCTTAAACAGGCTGAAATCGGCACTCGGGTGGAGGAAGTGTGCAGAAAGATGGGGATTTCTGAGGCTACTTTTTACAATTGGAAGAAGAAGTTTGGCGGCATGGGCGTGACAGAACTGCGTTGGCTGCGCCAACTGGAGGAAGATAATCACCGCCTGAAACGGCTGGTCGCCGATCTCAGTCTGGACAAGGAAATGCTGCAGGACGTCATCCGAAAAAAGTTCTGAGGCCGGTGCAGAAACGCGAGGCGGTTGAATACCTGCTGGCGGCGTACCGCATCGGGGTTCGCAGGGGATGCCGGCTGATGATGCAGAGCCGAAGGTTTACAACTACCGCAGCTGCCGCGATGACCGGGCCCTCACGCAGCGGATACGGGAGATTGCAGAAACCCGCATTAATTTGTGTCAATTTTTATGAATTTAATCCCGAGCCATGCCACAACACAGGCCGGGAAGCCCCTAAACAAGCCGTATTAAATGCAACTTAAAAAGACTTCTCTGCGTATGCTTCGCTAACATTAGGGTGATTTTGAGCACAGATTTTTAGGATGGTTAGCGCATGTTGCATTAGCGCCTCACTGCGCTCTGGTTCAAACCATTGACCATTAAACTTACCACCATGGAAAAGGTTGTTTCTCACGCGACGTATTAATACAAAAATCTTTAGTGCTACGTTCGGTTCTTCTAGCGGAGTGGCATCCCAAGCAAGAGCACCATCTTTAACAACCTGCTTTTTTGGCGGGTGATTAATAAAATAGTCAACAGCGGCAATGAATGCAGGGTCTTTAGGTGAGGTAAAGACGTGCTTAACATCTTTTGCATACCAATCCCAGTTTGCCTCTGCTTTTCCATCTTTGGGCTTTGGCTGAGTTGCTTTTAGGCAATACTCATAGCGGGAAAACTCACGAAAGAACTCAAAACTAAGATTATCTATGTTGGATTTTTCCATGCTGGCTGCCTACCTTTGACCTGCTCCCCGTTGATTAATACACCACGATGTTAGTAATGTCTTCATAAGCCACATGAGGACATCCCCATGAAGAAGCGTTTTTCCGACGAACAGATCATCAGTATCCTCCGCGAGGCTGAAGCCGGGGTTGTAGTGGCACACTGAATTTGGCCACCTGAATAGAGGTGATATCATCACCTCACAGTAAAAACAGGTGACATTATGACCGGA
>NZ_QSNX01000043.1:0-7972 GCF_009498575.1 Rahnella sp. RcJ3 | reverse complement strand
GCCAGAAGAGTACCGGCTGATGGCCGAAAACCCGGAAGTCTCAAAAAGTGCGTGGAACTAAAGCTGGGATACTTACAGTGGGGCAGTCTACGCGTAAACCCTAAATGTGGAAAAAAAGATACCGTCCAGCCAGGAGGTGGTACTTTCACCTTTTTTGGCACCGTCCCGGCCCCATGGGATCAGCCCCTGGCAGAGCTTTTTTTTGAAATGACGGGGCATATGTTCTGCTTCTGGGATTCGTTGGCCGTGGTCTTACATACAGGTAGCTAACACCAAAATTATGTACTACGGAAATGGAAATTTCGGCGTTTCCGGCGTAAGCCCACGATATGGCTGTGCTCTCCCTGCGAACCTAGTGGTAATTCGGCATTTTCACTGCGGTGACTTATAGGAAATTTCGAAGTGGTCATGAGCTCAATAAAAGCAGATGAACAATATGATTAAATGTGCAGGATCGTCGGAGATGTTGTCTTTACGTTGCATGATTCCGGAATTGAATCATTTCGCCGTTGACGAGATGACGACGCGAATCTTGGCGATAGTTTCCATGATTAACATTCCAGGTTACTTCACAAAAAGGAGGAGTGTGACACACACCCGGGGTGGTCAAAATCGGGCGCTGATCACCCCGGAAACCTGCTCACTTTTGCACGCTGTTTTACACGCTATCGCCTGTAATGGGTTAATACCCGAGTTTAAGCCCGCGCTTGGCCCATCACCCGCGCGGACTGACATCAAAGCTAAAGTATTGCTTATTAAGTCGGCTGAAAGTTCCGTCGGTTTTAATTGCCGCTATCGCCTGGTCAATGCTTTCCCTAAGTTTATCATCTCCTTTGCGCAACCCCAGCCCGGTACCTTTGCCAAACAGATCATTGTCGATAACTTCCTTGCCGTTTAACTCAAACTGCGCGCCTTGAGGTTTACCCAGAAAGGCCACGGAAGCCGAGCTGGCGTCATCGAGGGTGGCATCAAGCCTGCCCAAGGCTAAATCGGCATAAACCTGATCGGGGGACGCGTAGGGAACCACGGTGACGCCGCTATCACGCCAGTACTTATTGGCGTAAGTTTCAAATACCGAGCCTTGCTGCACGCCTACCCGCTTGCCTTTTAACGTTTCGACGCTGGCGGCGGATAATCCCGACTGCTTATGGGTAATCAAATACGCCGGCGTGGTGAATAACGCGGTGGAGTAATCGATTGATTTCTTTCGTTCTTCATTAATAGATAGTGATGAAAGAATGGCGTCGAACTTTTTGGCTTTCAGCGCGGGGATTAAGCCATCAAACGAGTTTTCGACAAATACGCATTTTCTGTTCATTTTCTCGCAGATTGACTTGCCCAGGTCGACGTCAAAGCCAACCAGATTGCCCTTGGCATCTTTGGATTCAAAAGGGGGGAAGGTGGGATCAATACCTAGCCGCAGCGCCGTTTGTGTGGCGGAAAAAGCGCTGTGACTGACGGCCAGCATGACCAATACCAATGCTAATTGCTTCATTATTTCACCTTTATTTTTACCACAGGGCTATTGTAAGTTAAAACGGTCAGGGCGGAACGGCGACAGCATAGGATGTGCCTTGCCCGTGGTAATTTCCCAGCTAAGCAGTTCACCAATAATCAACGCAAGCGTCGCGCCTGAATGGGTAAACGCGACATAACAGCCCGGCGCTTGCTTAATCTCGCCCAATACCGGGAAGCCATCGGCAGGAACGGGTTTCCACCCCGCTTTATAACCTGCCAAGGCCAGCGGCGTTGCCGGGTTAAGGATTTGGTTGGCCTCGGCTAACAGTTGCGTGATGATGCTGTCGGAGACCGTGCAATGACCCAACTCATCTTCTCTAATATCATCAGCATACCAGCTGTGATCCACCGCCAGCCTAGCGCCGGGATGAGGTCGCATCGCCACTCTGGGGGTGTTCAGCACCACGGCCGGGCGCGCATCCACGGGCTGGGTAATGGCGAGCATCGATAATACCGAGCCGTCCGGCAGATCTATTCCCATTCCCGCCAACACCTTGGTAGTGGATGGGCCGCAGGCCAGCAAGACTTTATCGCAGAGATATTCACCCTTTGCGGCTGACACCACCCCGTTAACTGTACCCTGAGCATCAAGCAGCGGCACGGTGTTGCCCGCATTCTCGATAATCGTGCCGCCAAGCTGTATAAATTCCGCCGCCATATGGGCGATAAATTCGGGCAGGCTGACCCAGCCTTCGCCGGCATTATAAATTGCGACAGCCGTTAACGCGGCGGGATTGATATTGGCATCGATATTATTGACGTCGGCGGCCGGATAAAGGGCAGAATCATAACCACGCTGATGTTCTTGCATATGCCATTGCAACACTTCATCCTTTTCCGACCAGAACAACCCACCGTCGAATTTTAACCAGTCCACGCCGGGATTTTTACAATAGAGCGTGCGATACCGATCAATACTCGCCATCCTCAGTTTATAATACTCGTCGGGCCAGGGGCCGGAGGCGTTTAACCAGGATAATGAGCGGCCCGAAGCGCCGGAGGCTAACGTCGTTTGGGTAAACAGGCTGGTTCGCATACCGTAGCGCGCCAGGTGCAGCGCGCAGGACATACCAATCACCCCGCCGCCAATAACCGCGATTTTCATTCTTACCTCCCTAAAAGTTAACATTTATTCCACTAACGGTTAACAGTAACGTTAAACCTAGCCCTCGGGTAATAACGAAAACTTATTCTGGCACAGACAAGTATGACGGGCTGCCGCCGGCCGCGTATAGCAGTGTATTGCCGAATTCCAGGCCGCCTAGCTGCGCATCGGGTGAAATAGGCGATATTCGCAGATGCACGACGTAACCGGATGGCGAACTCACCTTGCTCTTCGATATTGACCTGACGATACTGACTCCCGTGCCCCACAATACTGATCTCTTCCCAATCTGCGGCCCAAGCCGCTAAATGCATCTTTCGTCGTCGCGCACCGGCGCAATCTGTCGCAACGAGTGAGGGCTTTTATGAATTGGACTGAGGAAGTGTTGAAGCCTTATTTTGACTAATGTCTGGGTGAACTAGGAGAACGGGGGTGGTTAAAGCGCACTTATTTATTTAGTGTCTGTTAATTAATACATCGTGGCATTTACCATGTCCGCTTCACGCCCTGATACATTCGACAAGCTTTTTACGGCATCAGTAAGGGCGATTTTCTCTCTCCCAGTGCCAGAAAATATTTCGCTTCGTCATAACGGGTTCTGGTCTTCCAGCAGTGGTAAATGATCCTTATCCATTTGAATGCCAGAGCCCGGTTTGTGATGGATGGCGACAGCCTGAGTCTTCCGCCAAGAGGCTACGACAAAAACCACCCGTTGTTAGCGGAATTAAAACGCAAAGATTTTATCTCGGTTAAAAGCATTGCGTTTGAGGATCTGTGCAAGCCGGATGTTATGGATTTTTGCGCACAGCAGTTCAGGCATTGCGCGCCGCTGATGTCCTACCTGTGTTTTGCACTTGAGCTGGATTTCTAAAACCCCGTTGAGAAAAACCGTACCGGCCATATTTTGCCGGGCTGAATTTCAGGCATAAAAAAGACATCAGCTTTACTACAGTCTGAAAACCTGGGTGGATAAGTTCCTAAATCGGAGCGGATAATGTCAGTGTAGCGACAAGTTGCTAAGAAATGTGTGGCGAAACATTCAATGCCGACAAACCCTCCTGACAGACACCCAAAATTACTTCATTTAATTCAATGCATTAATGTAAACATCCCGTATGGCATGTCCCATGCTTGTTCCTTTCCAAACCTTGAGTTGAGCAACACCAAGCTGGAGAGTGAGTCATGCAGAGAAAAATGAAAACCATGGACGGGAATACGGCGGCAGCCTATGTGTCTTATGCCTTCACGGATGTTACCGCGATTTATCCTATTACACCGTCAACTCCGATGGCAGAAAGTGTCGATGAATGGGCCGCACAGGGTAAAAAAAACCTGTTTGGTCAAACCGTAAAAATCATGGAGATGCAGTCCGAGTCTGGCGCTGCCGGGGCAATACACGGTGCCTTGCAAGCCGGCGCATTGGCCACCACTTATACCGCTTCGCAGGGGTTGTTGTTAATGACGCCTAACATGTACAAGATTGCCGGTGAACTGCTGCCTGCCGTTTTTCATGTCAGTGCGCGTGCTCTGGCAACCAACTCGTTAAATATCTTTGGGGATCACCAGGATGTCATGGCTGTTCGCCAGACCGGTTGCGCCATGCTGGCGGAAAGCAGCGTCCAGCAGGTGATGGATCTGGCGGCGGTGGCACATCTGACCGCCATCAAAGGACGTATCCCGTTTATCAACTTCTTTGATGGTTTCCGTACCTCTCACGAAATTCAGAAAATCGAAGTTCTCGATTATAAAGAACTGGCCGCGTTGCTGGACTGGGATGCTGTTACGCGTTTTCGCCAGAATGCGTTACATCCGGACCATCCCGTCGTACGCGGTACGGCGCAAAACCCGGATATTTATTTCCAGGAGCGTGAAGCGTCGAATAAATTCTATATGGCTCTGCCGGAAATGGTGGAGTCATACATGGCCAAAATCAGCAAGCTCACCGGCCGCGAGTACCACCTGTTCAACTATTACGGTGCGCCGGATGCTGGCCGGATGATTATCGCGATGGGGTCGGTGTGTGAAACCATTCAGGAAACGGTGGATTACCTTAATGCCAGCGGAGAGAAAGTCGGCGTGCTGACCGTGCACCTTTACCGACCTTTTTCCCTGAAGCATTTCTTTAAATACATTCCGAAAAGTGTCAGTAATATTGCCGTTCTCGACCGGACTAAAGAGCCGGGTTCACTGGCGGAACCGCTGTATCTCGACGTGAAAAGTGCGTTTTATAACAGCGACTGGCGCCCGGTGATTGTCGGCGGCCGCTACGCACTGGGCGGTAAAGATATTCTGCCTTCTCATATTATTTCTATCTTCGATAACCTGCTTTCTGAACGTCCGCGCGATGGCTTTACGGTGGGGATCAACGACGATGTCACCTTTACCTCATTGCCGCTCTCAGGTCGTGATCTTGATACCTCAGCCAGCGAAACGACCGCCTGTAAATTCTGGGGACTGGGTTCAGACGGGACCGTCGGGGCCAATAAAAGTGCCATCAAAATTATCGGCGACAAAACCGATATGTATGCGCAGGCCTATTTTGCTTATGACTCTAAAAAGTCCGGCGGCGTCACGATGTCGCATCTGCGCTTTGGTCATAGCCCGATCAAATCCCCGTATTTAATCGATAAAGCTGATTTTATTTCATGCTCACAACAATCCTACGTTAACAAATATCACCTGCTGGCAGGGCTGAAACCGGGTGGAACCTTCCTGCTCAACTGTAGCTGGGATGTTGCGGAGCTGGACGAAAAACTGCCCGTTGCCATGAAGCGCTATATCGCGGCATACGATATTCAGTTTTATATCGTCAATGCGGTCGGAATAGCCCAAAAACTGGGGCTGGGCGGGCGCTTTAATATGATCATGCAATCGGCTTTTTTCAAACTGGCAGACATCATTCCCCCGGCCCGCGCAGTGGAATACCTGAAACAAAGTATTGAGCATGCGTACGGTAATAAAGGTCAGAAAGTTGTCGATATGAACAATCTTGCGGTGGACAGCGGCATTGAATCGGTGGTGAAAATCAGCGTGCCGCAGGCGTGGAAGCACCTTGAGGACAACGTGGTGCCACACAAGATGCTGCCTGCATTTATTAAAGATATTCTGATCCCGATGAACCGTCAGGAAGGGGATTCGTTGCCGGTCAGCATTTTTGATGGCATCGAGGACGGCACCTTCCCGTCCGGCACGTCGGCATATGAAAAACGCGGGGTGGCGATTAACGTGCCTGTGTGGCAGACGGACAAATGTACCCAATGTAACCAATGTGCCTTTATCTGCCCGCATGCGGCTATCCGCCCTGTCCTGATTTCTGAAGAAGAGAGGCAAAATGCACCGGCAGGGTTCAGCGCCAAACTGGCCAGCGGAACAGAAGATGCCTGGTACCGCCTCGCCGTTTCTCCGCTCGATTGCTCCGGTTGCGGTAACTGTGCGGATGTCTGCCCGGTCAAAGGCAAGGCGCTGTCGATGCAACCGCTGGAATCGCAGGAACACGAAATTGAGCTGTGGGAATATGCGCTCAGCCTGACACCCAAAGCCAATCCGCAAAATAAATTCACCGTGAAAGGCAGCCAGTTTGAACAGCCTCTGCTGGAGTTCTCCGGCGCCTGTGGGGGTTGCGGTGAAACGCCTTACGCCAAACTGGTGACTCAGTTATTTGGCGACAGAATGATGATTGCCAATGCGACCGGATGTTCATCGATCTGGGGCGCGAGCGCACCTTCTATTCCTTATACCACTAACCACAAAGGGCAAGGTCCGACCTGGGCCAACTCACTTTTTGAAGATAATGCCGAGTTTGGCCTTGGCATGCTGCTGGGTGTGGATGCGATTCGCGATACCCTCGCCACACAGGTTAAAGCGGCGCTCGACAATGCGCCGGATGCGCCACTGGATGCAGAACTGTCAGCCTGTCTGAGTGACTGGCTGGCAAATAAAGATCAGGGCGAAGGCACCCGTGAGCGGGCTGAAAAAGTAGTGGCACTTCTGGCTTCGCAGACGCCAGGGAAAAATCCGCACACCGACAGTATCTATGCCCACCGCGATTATCTGGCGAAGCGTTCTCACTGGATATTTGGCGGTGACGGCTGGGCCTACGATATCGGCTTCGGAGGGTTGGATCATGTGCTGGCATCGGGTAAGGACGTCAATGTTCTGGTATTTGATACCGAGGTCTATTCCAACACGGGCGGTCAGTCGTCTAAATCGACGCCAGCGGCAGCCATTGCGCAATTCGCTGCCAGCGGCAAGAAAACCCGAAAGAAAGATCTGGGCATGATGGCGATGAGTTACGGCTACGTGTATGTCGCACAAATCGCAATGGGGGCCGACAAAAATCAGACATTGCGGGCAATTGCCGAAGCCGAGGCGTATCCGGGACCTTCCCTCATTATCGCTTACGCGGCCTGCATCAACCACGGTTTGCGTATCGGTATGGGATGCAGTCAGCGTGAAGCCAGGCGCGCTGTCGAGGCAGGATATTGGGCTAATTACCGTTATCACCCGCAACTGAAAGAGGCCGGTAAAAACCCGTTCATTCTCGATTCTGAGGAACCTGAAGAGGATTTCCAGGCGTTTCTGGCAGGCGAAGTGCGCTACTCGTCATTGAAAAAGCTGTATCCGGAATTTGCCGAGTCTCTGTTTAAAAAGACCGAAGACGATGCACGCGAAAGACTTGAAGGCTATAAAAAACTCGCGTCATCCTGAGAGAAAACGGCGAGTCGTCATGGCACTAATCTTTTAATAAACATTTGATATATCAGGAGATGATTATGGCTACCATCGGTATTTTTTTTGGGTCTGATACCGGACAAACAAGAAAAGTTGCGAAGCTTATCCACCAGAAACTGGACGGGATTGCCGACGCGCCCCTGGATGTCCGGCGCGCAACCCGCGAACAGTTTTTATCCTACCCGGTCTTGCTGTTAGGTACGCCAACACTGGGCGATGGGGAGCTACCTGGTATGGATGCAGGCAGTCAGTACGACTCCTGGCAGGAGTTCACCAACACGCTGTCTGAAGCTGATCTGAGCGGTAAGACGGTGGCATTGTTTGGGCTGGGCGATCAGCTTAACTATTCCAAAAATTTTGTTAGCGCAATGCGGATCCTCTATGACCTCGTCATTGAGCGTGGCGCCTGTGTTGTCGGTAACTGGCCGCGTGAAGGCTATAAATTCTCGTTTTCCGCTGCACTGCTGGAAAACAATGAGTTTGTCGGCCTGCCACTGGATCAGGAAAATCAATACGACCTGACAGAAGAGCGTATTGACACCTGGCTGGATAAGCTTAAACAAGCAGTGCTTTGACCCTCCGGTGATGGCACCTCCGCAAAAAATATAAAACCAGCCG
>NZ_QSNX01000042.1:0-9034 GCF_009498575.1 Rahnella sp. RcJ3 | reverse complement strand
CGAGGGAAGTGAGAGAAAAAAGGTCGAAATATCCCTTAAAAAACAATGCCGGTCACCTTAAGTGACCGGCATTACCCGGCATGCCGGGGTTTTTTATGCGCAGAAGAAACAGGCTTACGCTTGTTTAGCTTCAGCAGCGGCTTTCACGATCACAGCGAAAGCGTCTGCTTTCAGTGATGCGCCGCCAACCAGTGCGCCATCGATGTCTGGCTGGGTGAACAGTTCAGCAGCATTTGCAGCGTTAACAGAACCGCCGTACTGGATGATAACTTGTTCAGCAACCGCAGCATCTTGTTTCGCGATGTGGTCACGGATGAATTTGTGAACAGCCTGAGCCTGAGCCGGGGTGGCAGATTTGCCGGTACCGATCGCCCAAACAGGTTCGTAAGCGATGACTGCGCCTTCGAATGCTTTCGCACCCAGAGTGCTCAGAACCGCGTCCAGTTGTTTAGCGCAAACGGCTTCAGTTTTGCCTGCTTCGTTTTCTGCTTCGGTTTCACCGATGCACAGAACAGGAGTCAGGCCCGCTTCTTTCAACACGCCGAATTTTTTCGCGATGAACTCGTCGCTTTCTTTGTGGTAAGTGCGGCGTTCTGAGTGACCGATGATGATGTATTGCGCACCGATGTCTTTCAGCATGTCGGCAGAGATTTCACCGGTGAATGCGCCAGACAGGTTAGCATCAACGTTCTGAGCACCCAGCGCAATACGGCTGCCAGCCAGAGCGTGTTTAGCCTGTGACAGGTAAACTTCTGGTGGAGCAATTGCAACGCCACAACCTACAACTGTGCTCAGTTCAGTACGCAGAGCAGCAATCAGTTCGTTAACCATGTGGGTGCTGCCGTTAAGCTTCCAGTTACCCATCACTAATGGATGTCGCATGTTTTTTCCTCCAAAAGGGGACGCGAGTGTCGATTAAAATTTCTGCCAAATAAGCAGATTACCTGTGCAACAGTATAGAGATCATTGGTCATAAAGGCTTTGCTTTTTGTCATTAAAAACCGTCATCTCACGGCTCAGCAAGCGCCAGCTTGACCGGCTCAACGGCGAATGTCAGTCCTTTTTCGCCATTGTCTGAAATGACAAAACGCACCGCGCCTACCTCCTGCTTATAAAACTGCTGACCTTTTCCTTTTTCGATCAGAGAAGCGACTCTTGCCACGCTTTGCTCGGTGGATAATGTGGCGTCGAACTGACGCATCAGGTTAGCCATATAGCTTATCGCCAGCGTGCGTGCGGCCTTTTCTTCAGCCCCCTGAATCGGCAGATAGGTGATTTGCAGCGTTTTGATTTTACCGGTGCCTTTTTCCAGTGCGGTCGAGGCATACAGGTTTTCATTAATCTTGCTGGCGGCGCGGGTCAGGGAACTGTTTGGAGATTTATCACTGATCGACCGGAACTCGCCAATCTGCTGGGTCGGATTGGCTTCATTGTATTTGGCGCGAAAATTGATCAGCGTCGTTTCAAAGGTGGGTGCGCCAGCAAGCAGGTAAGGGGCTTTTGGCATCTCCTCTGCGCCAGAGTGATCGACCGGCGGATCGGCGAGTGCACTATTCTGGCAAGCGAGCATAAGCAGCGCGGGCAGCGCCAGTCGTAATAAGGATTGAGCAACAGTCATAGGGCGTTTCTTATTTTGTTTCAACAGTCCGATTAAAGCGGGGAACGGGGGGTAATGTCAAAAGGAGTGCGTAAAGATTCTCGTCATCGCTGCCCGTGAGTTACACTCCGCCTGTTTTAATATTTTACTCCCCTTGTACTTTACGGAACGGACTGCCAATGACGTTACAGCATGCACTGTTTTCTTTTAACGGCCGCCTGGGCCGCCGCGATTTCTGGCTCTGGATGGTTAGCTGGTTGATTCTGATGGTGGTTGATTTCTTTTTTGCCGCACAGGAATGGATTACCTATCAGTCCGCCGGATTCGCGCTGGTGGTTTTACTGTGGCCGACTGCCGCAGTGTTGGTGAAAAGATTGCATGACCGCAATAAATCGGCCTGGTGGGCGCTGCTGTTTGTGCTGGCGTGGATGCTGGTGGCGGGTAACTGGGCAGCGGCGATGCCGCAGACGTGGAGCTGGGTTCTGGGCCGGCTCGCGCCATCAGTGATTTTCATCATGTTGCTGATCGACTGCGGCGGTTTTACCGGCACACCGGGCGCAAATCGCTTTGGCCCGGAACCGGACGACGTTAAATTCCGCTAGTTTCGCGGTAACAGACTTACCAGTAATGCTCGCTGGTCATATGGCCAGGCTTACGTTTGAGATGTTTGCGCATACCCCGCGTGTCTTTCAGTACTTGCTGGGTATCGCGAACCATCTGCGGATTGCCGCACAACATCACGTGGCTGTCCTCTGCCAGCATCTTAAGGCCGACAGCCGCTTCCAGTGCGCCGCTTTCAATCAGCGCAGGCACGCGACCGGTCAGCGAACCGGAAATCTCCTCGCGACTGACCACGGTCTGGATATGGAGTTTGCCCTCATAACGGCGTTGCAGTTGCTGCATTAATGGCAGATAGCTGAGATCCGCTGCAAAGCGTGCCGCGTGAACCAGAACAATATTCTTGAACCGCTCCAGTCCGATGCCTTCCTGCAAAATAGACAGATACGGCCCGATAGCGGTACCGGTTGCCAGCATCCACAGGGTCGCGCATTCAGGCACTTCTTCAACCACGAAAAATCCGGCGGCTTCTTTGGTGATGTTGATTTCGTCACCGGGCTGCATCACGTGAAGCCGCGGGCTGAGTTTTCCTTCCGGCACATTCACCAGATAAAACTCCAGTTCGCCGCTGGAGGGTGGGTTTACATAGGAATACGCGCGCTGCACCCGCTCGCCGTCAATATCCAGCGAAAGTTTGGCGAACTGGCCAGCGGTAAAAGGATCGATGGGCGCATTGACCGTGATGCTGAACAAATTGTCTGTCCAGTGCTCAACTTTTTTGACTTTTCCTGTCACCCAATCAGCCATAAAAAACTCCCGTGGTTTCTGATTTCTTCATGTAGTGAGAAATATGAATTGCAAAATTATGTCCTGATTTTATTTCAAATTTTCCGAATCCCGTATCGGTTAAATGTTATCAGCCTGTTCATCACCCGTTAGCCAATATCGATTTTCGTACACCCTGCGTTACACATGTGGTTCCCGCTGCTGCCAGTACAGGTTGAGAAGAGTTTCCTACAACACTCGCTTATTCATATTAATTTGTTAACTTATGCGCCGCTGTAGTCTGGCTGAATTTACTGGTTATTTGTTCTGCACTTTTCCAATCTTATTTGATAATGAACTGAAAAATGAAAAATCTGGAAAATATCCACCTGCTTATCATGCTCATTTTGCTGGTGGCTGTCGGGCAAATGGCACAAACCATTTATGTGCCGAATATCGCGGACATGGCCACCAGTCTGGCCGTGAAACCGGGCGCGGTACAGCGGGTGATGGCAGCCTATCTGCTGACATACGGCGGCTCGCAACTGGTTTACGGCCCGCTTTCCGATAATATTGGCCGTAAACCGGTGATCCTCACCGGCCTGATGATTTTCCTGATTGGTGCGGCGGGCGCGATGATGTCAACGAGCCTGAATATGCTGATCGCCTTTGCAGCCATTCAGGGGTTGGGCACCGGTGTGGCGGGCGTAATGGCGAGAACCATGCCGCGTGATCTCTACAGTGGCGGCGCGTTGCGCCATGCCAACAGCCTGCTGAACATGGGCATTCTGATCAGCCCGCTGCTGGCGCCGGTGATTGGTGGCGCACTGTCAGCGTGGTTAGGCTGGCGGGCCAGTTTTGGTTTCCTGCTGATTCTGTGCGCCGGTGTGGCGTTTTCGATGTACCGCTGGTTGCCGGAAACTCGTCCGGAATTCACTGCCGACCATCCGCCGCGCAACATGCTGGGCAGCCTGCGTTTATTACTGGCCGACGCCAATTTCAGCCGCTATCTGGTGATGCTGGTCGGTGCACTGGCCGGTGTGGCGGTGTTTGAAGCCAGTTGCGGTGTGCTGATGGGCGGCGTCCTCGGGCTGAGCGGTGTGATGGTCAGCGTACTGTTTATCCTGCCGATCCCTGCTGCCTTCTTTGGTGCCTGGTATGCCGGGCGGGCGGAGAAAAGTTTCCAGCAACTGATGTGGCATTCGGTCATCAGTTGTCTGCTGGCCGGTCTGGCGATGTGGATCCCTGGCTGGCTGGGTATCATGAATATCTGGACGCTGGTGGTGCCGGCTTCGCTGTTTTTCTTTGGCGCTGGCATGTTGTTCCCGCTGGCGACCACCGGTGCAATGGAGCCTTTCCCGTATCTGGCGGGCGCGGCCGGTGCGCTGGTTGGCGGATTGCAGAATATGGGGTCAGGGCTGGTGGCATGGATGTCG
This sequence comes from Rahnella sp. RcJ3, assembly GCF_009498575.1. Taxonomy (NCBI): domain Bacteria; kingdom Pseudomonadati; phylum Pseudomonadota; class Gammaproteobacteria; order Enterobacterales; family Yersiniaceae; genus Rahnella; species Rahnella sp. RcJ3. Next base: position 4,678 of record NZ_QSNX01000042.1, on the reverse strand, counting down.
GCGATGTTGCCGCAAACTGGTCAGTTCAGCCTCGGGTTACTGATGTTTGCGATGGCATTGCTGATTTTACTGTGCTGGTGGCCGATGTCGAACCGTAGCCAGCATGAAGGACATACTGCCTGATGGTGCAAAAGCAGGGCGCTGATGGCCCTGCTTTTTGATGACCGGAAGGAAGTTGATCAGATAATAAATTCGTGCAGCGCAGCGTCTTTTCGGTCGAGGTAATGGGTCGAGCGGATACGGCGAATGGTGCGGGATTTTCCGCGGATCAGCAGCGTCTCGGTGGTCGCCATGTTTCCCTGACGGCTGATGCCTTCCAGCAGGTCGCCTTTGGTAATACCGGTCGCGGAGAAAATCACGTTATCGTTACGCGCCATATCATCCAGCAGCAGCACTTTACCGGCCTCGATCCCCATCGCTTTACAGCGCGCCAGCTCTTCTTCGCCGATACGACGGTTTTCCGGTGTATCGCCTTTCACATCATGACGCGCCAGCAAACGGCCCTGCATATCGCCATCCAGCGCACGGATCACCGCAGCGGAAATCACGCCTTCCGGCGCACCGCCGATGCCATACAGCACATCCACTTCACTTTCCGGCATGCAGGTCAGGATTGTCGCCGCCACATCGCCGTCCGGGAATGCGAACACACGCACGCCTGACGCCAGCATTTCGCGGATGGCGTCGTCGTGACGGGGTTTTGCCAGAACAGCGACGGTCAGTTCGGTCAGCGGTTTATCCAGCGCTTTAGCAATATTGGCCAGATTCTCTGCCAGCGTCAGTTCGAGATTAATCGCGCCTTTGGCACCCGGCCCGACGGCGATCTTTTCCATGTACATGTCGGGTGCATTGAGGAACGAACCTTTGTCGCCAACTGCCAGCACAGCCAGCGCATTGGACTGGCCCATGGCGGTCATGCGTGTACCTTCAATAGGATCGACCGCGATATCCACCGCGTCGCCGTTGCCGGTACCGACTTTTTCACCGATATACAGCATCGGCGCTTCATCAATCTCCCCTTCGCCAATCACGATAGTGCCGTCGATATCGACTTTATTGAGCATGATGCGCATGGACTGAACGGCAGCGTTATCGGCAAGGTTTTTATCGCCACGACCCAGCCATTTGTAACCGGCGAGCGCGGCAGCTTCGGTCACGCGGGAGAACTCGATTGCTAATTCACGTTTCATTGGAAAGCCTGTAGAAAGAAAAAAAGAGGTCGGTGAGGCGAGGCTCATCTGTGGCGCAGATTTTAGCACAACGGGAAAGGTGCATAAAAAAACTCCCCGGATGGGGAGTTTCAGAAAGGGGTGTTGGCGATAATATCTGGCGATTACTCGTCGTGATCTTCCCACGAACGAACGCGTGCCACCGCTTTTTGCCAGCCTTTATAGCGGACATTACGTTCCGTCGTTTCAATGCTTGGGCGGAATTCGCGTTCGATGGTCGCTTTGCTGCGCACTTCTTCCAGATCGTTCCAGAAGCCGACGGCCAGACCTGCCAGGAAAGCAGAACCCAGCGCGGTGACTTCCAGCACTTCAGGGCGCTCAACGCGGGTGCCAAGAATGTCTGACTGGAATTGCATCAGGAAGTTGTTGGCCACCGCACCGCCGTCCACACGCAGTGCCTGCAGACGAGCGCCCGAGTCTGCCTGCATGGCATCCAGTACGTCGCGGGTCTGGTAAGCGATAGATTCCAGCGTCGCGCGGATGATGTGGTTGCTGTTCGCACCACGGCTCAGACCGAAGATTGCGCCGCGGGCATACGGATCCCAGTAAGGGGCGCCGAGGCCGGTAAAGGCGGGCACTACGTAAACGCCATTCGTGTCTTTCACTTTCATGGCGAAATATTCGGAGTCGGTTGCGTCGCTGATCAGTTTCAGTTCATCACGCAGCCACTGAATGGACGCACCGCCGACAAACACGGCCCCTTCCAGCGCGTAGTTCACTTCGCCGCGCGGGCCGCAGGCGATGGTGGTCAGCAGGCCATTTTTAGAGGCGACCGCTTCAGTACCGGTATTCATCAGCAGGAAGCAGCCAGTGCCGTAGGTGTTTTTCGCCATACCAGGTTGTACACACAGCTGACCATAGAGCGCCGCCTGCTGGTCACCTGCGATGCCGGCGATAGGAATACGCGTACCGCCTTTACCACCAATGTTGGTCTGGCCGTAAATCTCAGAAGAAGAGCGAACTTCCGGCAGCATTTCACGTGGAATATCCAGCACTTCCAGCATGCGCTCATCCCATTGCAGATCATGGATGTTGAACAGCATGGTACGCGAAGCGTTGGTGTAATCCGTCACGTGAACACGTCCCTGCGTCATTTTCCAGACCAACCAGGTGTCGACGGTGCCGAACAGCAGTTCGCCGCGTTTAGCGCGTTCGCGAGAGCCTTCAACGTTGTCGAGGATCCACTTCAGTTTGGTGCCGGAGAAGTAAGGGTCGATAACCAGGCCGGTGTTATGGCGAATGTATTCTTCCAGACCGTCTTTTTTCAGTTTTTCGCAGATGTCAGCAGTTCGGCGACATTGCCAGACAATCGCGTTATAGATTGGCTTGCCAGTTTCTTTTTCCCACACGATGGTGGTTTCGCGCTGGTTGGTGATACCGATACCGGCAATCTGATCGGAGTTAATGTCGGCTTTCGCCAGCACTTCCACCAGCACCGAGCTTTGCGAAGACCAGATTTCCATCGGGTCGTGCTCAACCCAGCCTGACTTAGGGTAGATCTGGGTGAATTCGCGTTGTGACACGCTGACGATATTGGCATCGTGATCCAGCACTACCGCGCGTGAACTGGTTGTACCCTGGTCGAGTGCAACAATGTATTTTTTTTCGTGAGTCGTATCTGCTGACATAATATTCATCCTGCGAATGAGTAAGCTGTGGAACAGTTTAGCCGATCAGGCCTTACGCTGTTTGGATGGCTGAGGTGCTTTTTCTTCTGCCGGCTCATTAATCTGATTTGGCAAATGGCGGCCGATCAGCGCTTTATACGCGATGGCACCCAGAGAAGCACCGAGCAGCGGGCCAAAAATCGGCACCAGGAAATAAGGAATATCGCGCGCGCCGGTGAAGGCAACCTTGCCCCAGCCAGCGAAGTAGGCGAAGACTTTCGGACCAAAGTCACGTGCCGGGTTCAGGGCGAATCCGGTCAGTGGCCCCATGGAGGCACCGATAACCGCGATCAGGATACCGATCAGCAATGGCGCCAGCGGACCACGTGGAATGCCGTTGCCGTCATCGGTCAGGCCGAGGATCAGCGCCATCAGAATGGCCGTAATCACCGTTTCTACCAGAAACGCCTGCAATACGCTGATGTGCGGGTTTGGATAGGTAGAGAAAATACCGGCCAGATCCAGACTTTCGACGCTGCCGCGCACCATGTTGTGGCTTTGCTCAAAATCGAAGAACAGGTTGTAGTAAAGGCCGTAGACCAGTGCGGCGGCGCAGAAAGCTCCCGCGACCTGCGCAATGATGTAAGGCAGAACTTTGCGTCCTTCAAAGTTTGCAAACAAACAAAGTGCGACGGTCACCGCCGGATTCAGGTGTGCGCCGGAGATGGCGGCAGTCAGGTAGATGGCCATTGCCACACCCAGACCCCAGATAATACTGATTTCCCACTGGCCAAAGGTTGCCCCGGCAAGTTTCATTGCTGCGACACAGCCCGCACCAAAGAAAATGATAAGCCCGGTACCCAGAAACTCAGCGATGCACTGACCTTTTAATGTGGAACTCATGGTTTGGCTCATAGTTTGATCCTGCTAAGGATGATGTTAATGGTTAGTTATAATTTTTCTGTTATGTCGTTTGTCAACGTAATCGGATTTTGGCGTTCATCATTAAATGAGAACGTAATGTGAATTTATCGTTAACGAGCATAAACGAGAAATAGCGAAATCAAATTTTGTGTGTCGCGTCATAAAAATGAGCGATTTCGCGTATTGCTGGAACTTGATGCAGCGCAAAAAGTCCATGATTTAACATTTTCAGCCGCCATTTGTGACAAACGAACATCAACATGCCTTCCCGCGCAGCGGCTAAGGTTATTCGGCATTAAACAGTATTTCTGGTGTGTGACGCTGCTTTTTAAGCATTTCCTGATACCCGGCGCTGTTAAATTGCAACAGACTGCGTGGATAAAGGGGTTGCGGGTAGACAGAACAAAGCTGGCTACATACAATCACCCGTTAAGACACACGCTGGTTTTGCGCAATTCTCTGATGAATTCGTTATAAAAATCGACGGAGTGCAGGAATTTTTGAGCCGTGTCCGGACGATGCGGCAGAACATAAGATGTGCGCCTTGCGAACATAAGGGGACCGAAAAATGTCATTTGAAGTATTTGAGAAATTAGAAGCTAAAGTTCAGCAAGCGATTGATACCATTACTCTGTTGCAGATGGAAATCGAAGAACTGAAAGAGCAGAACAACACCCTGTCTCAGGAAGTTCAGCAGGCCAGCGGCAACCATGAGTCTCTGGTGCGTGAAAATGCGCAGCTGAAAGAAGAACAACACGTATGGCAGGATCGTCTGCGTGCATTGTTGGGAAAAATGGAAGAAGTTTAATTACTTCATATTCCAAATAAAAAAGGACGCCTTGGCGTAATGCCGGTCACTTAAGGTGACCGGCATTGTTTTTTAAGGGATATTTCGACCTTTTTTCTCTCACTTCCCTG
>NZ_QSNX01000041.1:0-9187 GCF_009498575.1 Rahnella sp. RcJ3 | reverse complement strand
GTGATCTCCTCAGGGACATAATCAGTATGTCGGAAGATCTCTAAAAGTGAATGGTTCGGTTAAGCGGGATACTTACAGAGGCGGGGAAGGTTAGGCACTATAGGGGTAAACCCCAATCAGCACGAAAGTGTGACAGGTCAGCGTGTGGATGCCTGTCCAGCAGTCATGACCATCTTGTGACATAGAATATTTTCACGTCACGATATGACGCAATGAAGTTTTATAGTTATGAAAGAGAAAAATAATTAATGGCATTCGATTAAAACATTAAATAATTATTAAAACAAATCTCATAAACTCAGCGGTAGATTATTTTAGCCAATGTTAACCTTCTGTATCGACAAATTTTTTATAAGGGAGCGTGATATAATCGTCTTTTACACAAAATAGGCTATAACAATGAATAGAGATAACGGAAATGTTAAAGTTCTTTAAAATCAATGGCCAGGCTTAGTTACAATACTTCCCTGAATTGCCACCTGAAATTGCTGAGTGGCATTTTCATTACCTCATCGAAAACAGACTAGTGTCTAGCGTCCAGAGTAAACATGATGGTCAATACATTATAACTGGCCTCACGACTGCGGGTAACATGCTATTAATTGAGGGGGCTGAATAATGGCTACGCTTATCATTGTAAAATACATTGTCTGGAGTATAGCCTGGGCGCTCAGTCTTTTGGTGAAGAAGATGAATGCAAAGGAAATTAAAAAAACAGTAAAACCCCCAGGCTGGTCAGGTGGCGAAAAGATGACTGCACTCTCTGCCAAGCAGGGAGACAATAAGGGAGATCATCCTAATCTGCACCAATGAGTGCCACCTTTCTAGACGGGGTTTGCTACCAGAACAAATTAGGCAGTTTGGGGGTAAACCCCAATAGGAAGATATTCGACTAGGAAGACCATGTAGTAAGCAAATTTTTCCCAGACCATTGAGGATATCTCAGAAATTTGCGACTGCTGCTCATGTGACAGATCAGGCATTAGCCGTTGATGGTGAATTCTCAATGTATTCCCCGCTGAGTGTTATTTCCTCTTGGCTACTCCGGGACGCGTTCTGCGACTGGGATAGTATTGTATAGGGGAATACCGGCCTGATGTTGATTAGAAACAGTTCATTTCAAATGCCTAACCTTTATCAGTCTTTATCTCCGCAATACCCTAGCGTTAAAATATCAATCTATCACTTTCCTGTAGGGCATGAAAATCAGCTTCGGCATACCTAACCATAAAGTAAGGTGTATTATGAAAAACAACTTGTTACTTGTTCTTATGACAGGATTTTCTTCATTCGTGGCAGCACAATCAGCCGAACCTCTTGCGCTACAAAAGTCATTCCCGTTATCTGATTTTAAGCGCGCGGGGGTTTCTCTGAAGCATGAGGATTATCTGGGTAAAAAAGCGATAAAAATGCAAATGCCTTCCGAAAAGTTTCAGGATCCAGCAAAAGAAGTGCTAACAGACAGAACATTCATGGCCTGGTTGCCGGTTGATTTTCATAACGGGACAATCGAGGCGGATATTGCCAGCACGCTAGCTCACGATGCCCCGGCTTATGCCCGAGGCTTCATCGGCTTATCATTTCGAATTGATAAAGAAGAACGGTTTGAGAATATCTATCTGCGGCCAACAAACAGTCAGGCTGACGATCAGGTCCGGCGAAACCATTCGGTGCAATACTTCGCTTATCCGGATTACACCTTTGAACGACTGAGGAAAGAGACACCGGAAAAGTACGAAACCTATGCTGATATTGCCACCGAACGGTGGATCCATATGAAAATTACCGTTTCTGGCCAGCAGGCCAGGTTGTATCTGGATCACAGTTCTAAACCTGCTTTAATCGTCAATGACCTAAAATTAGGCAGTGAAGCACGTGGAGGTGTTGGGGTATGGATCGAATCTGGCACGATTGCATATTTCAAGGACCTGAAAATCAGCAGTGAATTACCAGATGCACATCCCAAGAAGGTAGAATAAAAATCATGACGTTCTGGCGATCCTGAAACATATGATCCCTGTACCTTCATCTTTTGATTCCTTCCGACGCATTGTGCATTTCGTGATGGCGACTCATGACCAAGGTTTTACCGAACCTGCGGATAAGTTAGGTATCTCTAACTCAGCCATTGGGAAAAGTATTAGATTATTGGAGTAAAATCAGGGAACGAGCTCCCCCTTCGCTTGCGTTTTTTTACGTTTTGGCTTTACGCTAACGTATCTTTTTGTTATTTGTCCTGGCGTAACCGATGTCAACCGTGATTTCAGCCGAATCTTTTAGCAACATCGTCCACTTTGTGACGGCCGCAAATTCGAGTAGCTTTACCGAAGCTGCTGAACAACTTGGTGTGTCTAAATCTGCAATTGGCAAGAGTATTCAAAGACTTGAAAATAATCTCGGCATTTTATTGTTTCATCGCACCACGCGAAAAATAAGCCTGACCACCGAAGGCGAAGCGTATCTGGCAAGCTGCCAGAGTGCGCTTGAAACGCTGCAAACGGCAGAAATGGCGCTGCGTTCTAAGCTCACTGAACCCACAGGCACCGTGAGGATCGATTTGCCTGCGGCTTTTGGCCGCTCGGTGATGATGCCTGTGCTGATGGACATGACAAAACGCTATCCGCATCTGAAGCTGACCATCACGTTTAACGACCGTATCATAGACCCGCTGGATATTGGTTTCGACCTCGCCATCCGCTTTGGTCCGGTGAAAGACACCACCGATCTCATCGCTCGCAAACTCAACGATCAGCATCTGATTATCTGCGCGTCTCCCGACTATATTACTGCTTACGGCACACCTGAAACGCTGGCTGATCTGGCGCATCACCGCTGCATTCTGGCCTGGCGTGGTGGGGCGCCGCTTAGCTGGCGAATCCGTGATGAGGGAGGGAAGGAGATCAGGCTTAAACCCGTGCCTTTTCATCAAATCAGTGATGGCGATGCGATGATTGATGCCTGTATTGCCGGAGCCGGTTTGATTCAGTTTCCCGAAGCATTACTCCGGCCACACATACAGAACGGTAAGCTAGTGCCGCTGCTTAGCACCTGCAATCCTTCGCCCACCGAACTCAATGTGATATGGCCTCGCGCCCGGCATTTGCTGCCCGGCGTTCGCTTTATTATTGATGAGTTAATTGAGTTAGCCTTGCAGAAAGCATTTGAGTGATTGTAGATTTCAGTTCTACACTCTGTCCTCTTTTAGCCTGTTTATCCACTTAAGCTATCAGCGTAGAATTTCTTCAACGTCAGCCTGACTGACCTTTTATCAATACCTGAAGGAGTTCTGCCATGCCTGTAGTCAATATCCAGATGTTTGAAGGTCGTGATGAGGCTAAACCTGCTATCGCTAAAGCCGTGACCGATGCTATCGCCACCCATGCCAACGTCGATCCACAGTATGTCTATGTCATTTTCAACGACGTAACCACCGATAACTGGGCAATCTCAGGTGAGCTTTTTTCTGAAACACTGAAAAAATCGAGCTGACGCTAAGCGCTCTTTGGTCACAGTCGCCGTTATGCTCCCGCGCGTAACGGCCTGTTCTTCTTGCGGTGAATGTCTTTCTCTCTTCTTTGCTCGTTCGCCTGCTCCCATAGTTCTGGAGATTACGATGAAAAATGAAATCACCTGTGTATTTAACCTGGACGTCAATGACGGACAATTCCCTGCATTCAAAGAATTAGTATCACGCGTGGTGGACGCCACCCGTAAAGAGCCCGGCACGCTGAGTTATGTTTACAGCGTCAGTGAAGATCAGCAAACGGCACACATCGTTGAGCGTTATCGCCAGGAAGATGTGGTGAGCCATGTTGATCACACGTTCGCCCCTTTCGCTGAAACATTTCTCTCTTTAGTCACCATTACCGGCCTGACAGTTTATGGCGAACCCGATGATGAAATCCGCAAACGGTTAGATCCATTTGGTGCCGTGTATATGACACCCTTTGATGGATTTACCCGTTAATTTTTTAGATTTAAAGTGATGAAAGATTCTGCTATGAAACTTTATGTTTACGATCATTGCCCCTTCTGCGTACGTTCACGCATGATTTTTGGCTTGAAAGATGTTGCGTGTGAAATCATTACTCTGCCAAACGATGATGAAGAAACGCCAGCGCGCCTCATTGGCAAAAAAATGCTTCCCGTCCTGGTCACTGAAAGCAATGAAGCGATGGGTGAGAGCCTGGACATCGTCAAATACATTGATGAGACTTACGGTTCGTCTGTCCTGAAAATGTCTGACAATCCAGAAATCGAAACCTGGATGGAAGAAGCAACAAAACTGATATATCCGCTGGCAATCCCGCGCTGGGCAAACTCGGACTTTGAAGAATTCCGACAGGATGCAGCGAGACAATATTTCGTCAACAAAAAAGAAGCTGTTTTCGGTCCTTTCCAACGTTTGCTGGAACAAACCGGAATCATGGTTAATGAAATAAATGCTCAACTTGAGGTTCTTGAATTGCTGTTCGCACAGCAAGAGAGAGATTCTGGGCATTTCTCGCTCACGGATATCCGTCTTTTTCCGCTGCTGCGCTCATTATCTATCGTTAAAGGGATTCACTGGCCGCCACAGATTGATGCATGGCGGAGAGAGATGGCCCTGGGATCGCGGGTTAATCTCAATGACGACATCGCTATTTGAGCCATGTCTGTCACTCTTTCAGTACAGGTATTTATGCTCCCAATCAGAGTGGGAAGGATCATCTGAATGAACAGAATGTTCACAACGTTTATAGGACTGTGTATGTCTGCAATCACAGCACACGCTGCTGAAATACGCCCAAATCAACCTTTGCACTGGTTCGGACAGCAGTCAAATAGCTACCAAAGTGCCACCCCTTACGGCAATAACACTAAAGCCGGACATTATGTGCAGTCTGGTGATGCTAAAATTTATTATGAGATTTACGGTTCTGGTGAACCTGTGGTCTTGCTGCACGGAGGAATTGTCGGCTCCATGGCAGAAATGGGCGAATTTGCTGACAAACTTAAAAACAATCACCTGGTCATTTTGGTGAACACCCGTGGACACGGAAAATCGGACATTGGGTCAGTCACACCAGACTATAAACAAAAAGCGAAAGACCTGCTTGAGGTGCTTTCGGCTTTACACATTTATAAAGCTGATATAATCGGTTTTAGTGACGGTGCCTATACGGGGTACCAGTTCGCCGCTGATTATCCAAAGCAGACCAACAAACTCGTCGCGATTGGCGCAGGTGAATGGGCAAAAGGCTTCGTCCAGGGCGGGCGTAAAGATCGTGATATCCCCTTACAGTCTGTTATCGACCTTGATCCACGGTACTGGGCTGAGCAGGCAGAAATTCGTCCGCAGCACGATAAAGTGACTGAGTGGTATAAACAAGCTAATCGACAATACGATCAGACTATCGTCGGTAAGTCTCTGTTCCAGACAATCCATGCGCCGGTGCTTGTTATGGCAGGTGAAAAGGATATGAATGCACCAATTGATACCGTGCTCGCCGCCTATAAAATGCTGCCGAATGCGCACCTCGCAATCATTCCTGATGCCCCACATCCTGCTTTTGCCGTAAATTTTGATGCCGTCTGGGCGAGTATTGCGCCTTTTCTGGGAAGTAAATAAGGTCAAGGCAGTATTACTGGATATTTGTCTGCTTCCTGAGGCGAAAATACTGCTGATTGTTGCTGAAGCCCCGGCTTACGCGAGGGGATTTATTGGTCTGACTTTTCGTATTGATGAGTCAGACCAGTTTGAAAGTATTTTTCTCCGGCAGACAAACAGCCTGGCTGATGACCAACTGATTTGAAAAGTGGTTTTTATTATTTCAATCCTAACCCAACCTTATTCAGTATAATAGATATGACGTTTGAGGCGTGCACCACTAGGGGATCATTACGACGATCAGGGTGCTTTGCTATCCAAATATCAAGGTTGAGCATAGATTCATCTACTTCGAGCTTAACCAAACGCTTATCTTTATCTGCAAGAAAGCATGGTAAACCTGCAACGCCAGCTCCTGAACGAGCACTTTCATACTGATGGCTTAGATCAGCCATTTCACATGAAACCCGCTTTTCACCGATAATTCCATCCAACCATTGTTTATGTTCAAAATTGTTAACGCGTTCAGGATAGGCTATGAATTCCCATAATTCTGGCGATTCAAGATGCTCATAATTACTGGCTGCATACAAAGCGAAATCCATTTTACCGACTTTTTTTATGATATCAGTGTCTTTAATTCCGGGGGATAATCTAACGGCAAGATCTGCTTCGAGACGAGATAGAGAGACGAAGTGGACATCGCTCAATATCGATATGAGGACAAGAGGTAATTCCTGAGATAATGCCCACATGTTTGTAGCAAAGAAATGCCTGGCCAGGATAGGTGGGGCGGAAATAGTCAACTTCTCTCTTTGTTCTTTATTCGTTATAGACAGTCGCTCAATTTTAAAAGTGTATGCCTCTATCTCAATGGCTTCTGCAAGAATAATTCGCCCCGGTTCGGTCAACCTTGCCTCACGAGGAAGCCGCTCGATAAGTTTCAACCCAAGTTCAGCCTCAAGTGACATCAGACGGCGGCTCACCGTCGCCTGGTCAACATCCAGGGCCTTAGCTGCACCTGATAGCGTTCCTGCTCTGGCTATGGCAACAAAAAAACGAAGATTTTCCCAATTCATTACGTATGCACTTTTGCATGGATAGTGTGCATATTTTAGTATTTATACATGTTCAGGCAAACCTTATTATGACATTAGTTTTTCAATTGCCGGATAGACATAATGTCAAAGTATACCCCTTCGTTGATAGCCATACAGCTCGCCACCTGTATGGGTTTCCTCGTAGTTCAACTCGATGTGAGCGTTGTCAATGTTGGCTTAGGCTCTCTTAAAAATGCCTTCAATACCAACCTGACTGGTCTTCAGTGGGTGATTAACAGCTACGCATTAGTATTTGCAGCGTTGCTGATTATTGGTGGAGCTTTTGGGGACAAGTTTGGGGCGAGTAACATTTTTACCTGGGGGTTTTCCTTATTCACGATTGGCTCCATCGGATGTGGCCTTGCAGATAGCATGTCTGTGCTCATTGCTCTGAGAGGAGTACAGGGTATGGGAGCAGCCCTGCTTGTGCCTACTTCACTGACACTGATCAGACTGTCATTTACCGATCCGGCCATGAGAAGAACCGCGGTAGCAACCTGGGGGGCCTGTGGGGGAATAGCCTTAGCTGCGGGGCCAGTTTTAGGAGGCGTTTTAATTGAGTATTTCGGATGGCGCAGCGTTTTCCTCATTAATGTGCCACTGGGCTTACTCGCAATTTTCCTGATTTTGCGTTCAGCTCCACCCTCGCCACGGGTAGATAAAAAAGTCGATGGGTTAGGCCAGGGAACGATTGCGATAAGTATTGCGGCATTAACCTATGGATTAACTCAGTCAAGCTCTGAGGGATGGACCCGGGGACCTTTAGCCATGATGGCCGTTGCGGCTATATTTTTAGCGCTATTCATCCTGGTTCAAAGGCGCGTTGCGTCCCCAATGCTGCCCCCGCGCCTGGCCAAAAATAAGGTTTTAGCCACCACAGCGCTCTGCGGTGCGGTAATCAATCTGACCTTTTATGGCACTGTCTTTGATCTGAGCATCTATTTCCAGAGCATTCTTCATTACGATGCAATCAAAACCGGACTATCTTTTATTCCATTAACGGCTGTGCTGACAATATCTACAATGGTTTCCACTCGAGTAGCAAAAAAAGTCAGCGATATCCGGATCATCACTACCGGCTTTAGTGTTCAGATAATCGGATTTATTTTGTTGTCACAGTTAACTGAGTCTAGCTCTTTATGGTTCCTGAACGGCACTCTCATTATGGTCGGTATTGGCAGCGCAATGTCTGTACCTTCAATTACTAATTCTATGCTCTCCTCGGTATCTCAGGAAGATGCAGGAATGGCTTCTGGTCTGATGGCATCTGCAAGACAAATTGGTGGCGTTATTGGTGTGGGTCTGTTTGGCGCCATGATTGCCCACAGTGAGCTGCATTCATTTTCAACTGGTATGGCGTATGGAATGTGGTTATCTGCATTTTGTTTACTGATGTGCATAGGCGTAAACGCACTGGTATTTCGTCGGGATAAAGTCCAGCTAAACGCCTGACAGGGCTGTTATGCAATGTAAACGTTATTTTTAAGCATTCAGACTACATACTGGATAATAGTTTTTTAATATGTAATCACGTTCAACACAAATATGGAGCGATTTATGTCTACTCATTCTAAAAAGCAAACTGACCAAACGTCTGAATTTGAATCAGAAGGTGTAAAATCGGAAGAGCTTGTAAGTAGTGGCAGCGCATGGAATGGTAAAGCTTACGAAAAATACCCAGAAGGTAATCCGCATTTAACCGTCATGAAAATGCACTTTGAGGCAAATACCACTTTGCCCTGGCACACTCACCCGATGCCTAATGTTGCCTATATTATTTCTGGTTCCTTGACCATTGAAGATAAAGAAACAGGTACAAGTCATAAGTTTAAAGCAGGTGAAGCTTTTAATGAATCTGTAGACGACGTACATCGCGGTTTTACCACAGATGAGCCGGTCGAAGTGATCATTGTCTATGCTGGGGTTGAAGGACAAGAACTTTCAGAACCCTATAATTCCTGATCTTACCTAAAGCATACTCCTGCAGTATGCTTTTTAAGCATAATATGATTTCTTAGCCTTCTACTTATAAAATCTTCTCAATCATACATTGGTGTTAAATCCTCGTATTGATAAATGATTTTGATATTTATACTGTCAGATTCTGGCACACAGAAGACATTGATGTTCCGTAGTGTTTGAGCAATGTTTTATATTCAGGATTATTGCGGTTATGCTTTTACCCTGAGTATGGTTTGCCGGGTTATATTAAATTCACGGGCAATGTCACTTACGCTCACTCCGGAATTAAGTCGTTCTTTTAGGAGCCATTTTCCAAGCGAATCCCATCATAATCCCGATATTTTAAAACCGCTGCTATTGCATGATTCGCCATCCTGATGTCATCAAAAATACCATTGATGTCATTTTTCCTAGCCTGTAGAAACGCACGAATCCACTTTGTGTCGGCTACGTACCTTTGTAAGTATCCCACCAAAACGGCCCATTCATTTTTAGAGATCTTCCGACATACTGATTATGTCCCCTGAGGAGATCG
>NZ_QSNX01000040.1:0-10856 GCF_009498575.1 Rahnella sp. RcJ3 | reverse complement strand
TTTGACTGACATAAACACTCCTTCATTAGGCCTCCATTATGAGGCAAAAAAGTGTCTACGAAACCCGGGTCTATTCAGAAACTGCAATCAAATGGGCTGAAGAACGCTTTCAACAAGCTAATCTCACCGCCCATTTTATTGTTGGTGATGTCTGCAACCTACCTCAATTTTCGGATTTAGAGTTTGATCTGATTGTTGATGGTAGTTGTTTGCATTGTCTTATTGGAGAAGTCAGGCAACGCTGCCTGGCTGAAGTAAAACGAGTTCTTAAACCCAAAGGGCACTTTGTGATCAGTTCCATGTGTGGGAGCCCCCACAACCCTGAAGACATTGACTGTTATGATATCGAAAAACATCAATTGCTAAAGAATGGTCAACCTTGGCGTACCTTACGACCACTTCAGGCATTGCTGGATGAGGTGCGGGAAGCACAATTTACCGTTCGCGCTACAAAGATTAATAATAACCCATGGTGGGATCATGCAACTCTCGTTTGCTCTGCACTCTAAGCTCATCCAATTGGTAAGATTGATAAAGTGTAATGTGATTGTTAAGCACCAAGCTAACTCCTGGCAGTTATGAGCGAGGAGCGGACATTGTGCCTGAAAATGTAGCCGGACAACTGCGTTTGGATATACTTTATTCCCAAGGTAAACCTTGCTCCCAGCTTTCCACAAGCAGGTCAATAAAGGCCCGAATTCGCGGGGATAAATGTCGTTTACTGGGATAAATGAGCCGAATAGGTTCCGGAGGGAAAGGATACTCCTCAAGCACCGGTATCAGCTTACCACTACGTAAATCCTCCCCTAGCAAATAGGTCGGTAAGTGAACGATACCAAATCCGGAAATTGCCGATGCCCGCATGGCTTCCGAACTGTCGAGGTTTAGCCGCCCGGGTCCTTCATACACAAAAGTACCTTCCGGAGTCGCAAACCGCCAGCTGCGTCTCTTTTCTGCACTCAGAAGAAAAATAGTGTCATGCCTGGTTAAGTCTGCGGGCGTTTCTGGAACGCCCCGTGAGGACAAATATTCTGGAGATGCACAAGTGACAATGTGCTGCGAAGCAATCGTTCGGGTAAGAATGCGCGAGTCATCGCGGGGTTCACCGATGCGAATGGCAATATCAAAGCCTTCTTCAATAAGATCAACAAACCTGTCGCTAAAGGACACCTCCGCACGAAGTTCCGGCCACTTTTTCAGATAAACATCCAGAATGGGAAGGATATGGCGCTGCCCAAAAGAAAGCGGAGCACTCAGCCGGAGAGTCCCCGTTGGTTTCCCCCTGCGCATGGCCATGGCGGCATCGACCTCTTCCAGGTCATCCAGTATCTGTCGGCAACGGTCGAACATGACCCTCCCTTCATCAGTCAGACTCAGACTCCGGGTGGTACGGTTAAGGAGACGAACACCCATACGCGTTTCGAGCCTGACAATACTCTTGCCAATGGCAGAACGAGTGAGCCCGAGGGAACCCGCTGCGTGGGTGTAACTCCCGGCTTTTACAGCCGCGACGAATGCGGCGATATCACCAATACTGTTGATCTCCATGCTTTATTTATCTCCTTTAATACGGGCTTTAACGTACCCTGATACGGGAAGCACATTCCCTAAATGTTTATATACTATAGGTTCCTGTTATTTTTTAACGCAAATACAAACAGGAATAAAAATGCTGAATCAACAAACCAAACAAGCCGTAAAAGAATGGTCAGAAAGCCTGGCCGGCCTGGGTCCAATCCTTACGGGTGAGGATACCGTAACGCCTATGAGTGAGGTACGTGACGCCTATACCCGTATGCTGGCTAAAAATCCTGCACCTTCCGGTGTCAGTTTTACTGAAGTCGACATGGGGGGCGTACCGGGCACGCTGGTGACGCCTGACAAACTTGAAACTGATGCCATCGTTATGTACATCCACGGCGGGGCTTATATTGTCGGCGAACCGGCGGGCTATCACGGTATTGGTGGTAACTACGCCAGCATGCTGGGCGCACGGGTTTACATGCCGGATTACCGTCTGGCACCGGAGTATCCTTTCCCCACGCCCGTTACCGATACCGTTCGTGCGTATGAGTGGTTGATTGAACAGGGCTTTGATGCCAGCAAAATCTTACTGGCGGGCGAGTCTGCGGGCGGAGCAATGGTGGTTACCATTATGGTAGCTGCACGTAATAAAGGCCTGCCACTTCCGGCCGGCGGTGTTTCCATTTCCCCATGGGCCAACCTTGAGCATACGGGCGTCTCCATGACCAACCGGGAAGGTCTTGATCCTCTGAACACCAAGGCCGGCCTGGATTTCCTGGCACGCACCTTCCTGGGCGATGCGTTACCTAATCACCCAATGGCATCACCGGTGTTTGCGGATGTGACGGGTCTGCCGCCGGTGCTGGTTCAGATTGGCGAGAATGAACTGATGCTGAGCGACGCGATGCGGCTCGCAACTCATCTGGGTGATAACCGGGTTCGCGTAAATTTGGAGGTTTGGCCGGGTATGTTCCACGCCTGGCATTTCTTCTCCACGCTGCAGCCAGAAGCAGTGCAGGCTCTGGAGAGCTCCGTCGCCTTTATGAAGCAGGTCCTGCGGGATGCTGCGAAGTAATCATCAATGATGAACTAAATAACGGGCGCGACTGACTGCGCCCGTCAGGAGTGAAAATCCCCCATTTACAGATACAACTCACTTATCCGCCGGATCTTGCCTCACATAGCGCATATAAGCGCGTATTCCGCCTGGGCCGCCTGACCTTCGGCTTTATTATTATGCCGCTTGAAGGTTAATCAGTCGGCCTTCCTGATAATAGGCCGGATTATCCAGGAGAAAACGTATGACTCAGGGGGGCGAAATCTACGGTGCTCATTACCGGGTAAGAATGGAAACAGACGCTCACAATCATTGGTCAATATGCTTGAGAGAATATAATTCTGGCAGGCTTGCGGTCGCTGATGTATCAGGCACTGATATCTCATTATCTCGTAACAGATGAACGCTGCGCGCTCGTTAACAGTGCCGGCAACTCTTTTTTCAGTTCTTCAATCAAGGCTCTCACTTTAGGAAGCACCGTGTGAGTCCTGGGCCACATTGCAGAAATGGGGGTGGGCGGTGCCTGAAAGGTGGGTAGAATTGCACGAAGCTGCCCCTTTTTGATGGCATCACCGCATAACCAGTCCGGAAGTTGCGTCACCCCACATCCTGCGATAGCCGCTTCCAGCATGGCTTGACCATTATTAAAACGGTAGGCTGAGGAAACAACATGTCTTACAACGTGCCCCTCTTTGCCCCGGATTAGCCAGTAAGTTTGCCCGTCTGATGGTAACCCTGAAATGCATCTGTGTGATGAAAGCTCACGAAGATCAATGGGGATGCCTGCTCGTTCCAGATAGCCCGCTGAGGCACAAATGATAAGCCTTTGCTCGCCCAGGCGGGTGGCAACCAAATCACCTGAGTCAGGCAGGGGGCCAAGCCTCAGTGCAAGGTCAAAGCCGTCTGTCGCGGGGTCGCGAACCCGATCGCTGAAATCAACTTCGATATTCAGGGCCCGGTATTTTAACGCCATGATATTGAGTAAGGGCATAATGAAAAGGTGCCCAAAGGCCACGGGAACCGTCAGCCGCATCAGTCCAGACGGCTCGACTATCCCCGCCTCTATTCTGCTTTCGGCATCTGAAATCATATCCAGAGCAACAGTGCAGCGATTGAAATAGATCTCACCTTCCGGTGTCAGCGACAGGCTTCGCGTACTGCGGTTGAGTAAGCGAACCCCCAGCCGAATTTCCAGACGCTTGATGCTTTTGCTGAGTGCAGAACGCGTCACGCCTAAACCCTCAGCTGCAGCAACGAAACTGCCTTTTCTGACGACTTCAGTAAATTCCTGTACGCCATTGAGTTGTGCCGTCACAAATATTGGTTCCTTTATCTCAACACTGAGGGTCTTTTTGCCCAGGTAATCATGGCCTTCAAATAAGGATAAGATCGTTGCTAACAGATTTTTACCATGAAATGGCTTCAGGAGACAGAATGAGCGAGTTACTGAATATCTATACAATGAATGGAATAAAGCTTAATAATCGTGTCGTTATGGCACCAATGACCCGATCGCGGGCCTATGACCATGTTCCCACTGACAGTATGGTCACCTACTATCGCCAGCGCGCAACAGCAGGTTTAATTGTTTCCGAAGGTTCACCTGTTTCAATGGAAGGCCGTGGACAGGCTTACACGCCGGGAATTTACACTGACGAACAGATAGAGGGCTGGAAAAAGGTGACTGAGGCAGTACATGCGCAGGGTGGGAGAATATTCATCCAGCTTTGGCACGTAGGTCGTTCCTCTCACATTGCTCACCAGCCTGATGGGCAGGCACCGGTCAGCTCCGTCTCACGCGTGGCAGAAGGCTGCACCACTCACATTCCCGGTGATAACTGTCAGTCTGTACGCGTATTTCACAGCCAGCCCCGCGCATTAGCAACGGATGAAGTCCCGCGGGTGACACAGGATTTCGTTCGGGCGGCTAAAAATGCTATCGAGGCGGGTTTTGACGGTGTGGAGATCCACGCGGCTAACGGCTACATCTTCGAGCAATTTATCAATGGTGGACTTAACGACAGGACAGACCGCTATGGCGGTAATATTGCTAATCGCCTGCGGTTTACGCTGGAAACGGTGGATGCCGTCTCTGCAGCCATCGGGAGTCATCTGACAGGTATCCGTATTGCACCCTTTGGCCGCCTGCAGGATATGCATGGCTTTGATGATGAGCAGGATACCTGGTTATCTTTGGGTATCGAACTGCGTCGTCGACATCTCGCATATGTGCATTTGAGCGATCAGGAATCTCTGGGAGCTCAGGCCATTCCTGCTGGCTTTCTGACAAAGTTTCGCGAGGCCTACGAAGGTACCCTCATCGTCGCGGGCAGCTATACACAGGAGCGTGCTGAACTGGCACTCAGAGAAGGTTATGCCGACTTAATCGCATTTGGGCGTCCTTTCATAGCCAATCCTGATCTCGTTAAACGCATGAAAAATGGGTGGCCGATAGCTATTCCTGATAAGGATACGTTCTATACTGGGCGAGATGCAGGTTATATAGATTATCCCACGTATCACGTGGATTAAGCTTCCCTGAAACAGAAATGCATCTGAAATGCATCTGAAATGCATCCTATCCGCATGCTCGCTAAGGGTCCCGACAACTATTTTTGAGTTCGTCTGATCTGCTCCCTTATGAGTAGCACACTCAATTGTTGGTGACGTCCGCTCCTGACCAGCAGACAAACACGTGACGCTGAAGGTCTGCTGAGAGCGAACAGCAGACGTTCGCAGTTGTTCTCATTACTGATGAAGGCATTACTTAAATCGCGGTGTGTAAATCAACGGGGGATTAAGTCATATGGCCTGAGATGCTTCACGGTATTGACGAGAGTGTCGTTCTAGCAAGACCTATCGCCGTCAGCCCAGCGCTTGATATCACTTATATTTGGCGACCTGATGCCCACACTCAAGATGTTCTTGGTTGTGTATAGGCTGACCTGTGCTTTGTCCCCATCATGTCTTTCTATTTCAATTAGCGTGTTGTTAATCAACAGTCCCTGCGCAAGGAGCTTTTGATTGATCTCACCTTCATTGCGCTCACCGTCAAACTCGCTTAATACGATGACCGGATTTCCTGAATATGCCTCATATTCCAGGCACTGCCTTGCCATGTGCCTTAAGGTTCGATAGGTATCGGAGGGCTCCGTCTTGCTCGTGAAGCTGCCGTCATAGGATGATTGACTGCTTTTTAATTCGCTGACGGTTATGGCGCACCCGCTGATTGAGATAGAAAATAATAGTGTAGACAGCGTCAAATATTTCAATTTCAACTCCATTGTTCTGACAGAGGCCCTCCGCTGGGCTGGTATCAAAATCATGTTTTCTTTCAGGCGGACTTGTGGTTTGGAAAGTCAACAGTAACCATGAGCCCACCTTCTGCAGACGTACTCAGGCATACGCTGCTGTTGTGTTGCTGCGCAACCGCTTTGACTATGGCAAGCCCCAGTCCACTCCCGCTTTGTATCTGATTGGGATCGCGAAAAAACCTATCGAACACGCGCTCCCTCAATTCAAATGGAATGCCGGGCCCTGCATCTGAAACACGTAGCTGAGTAGATTTATCAAGTGATCGTACATCTACCTCAACCCGTCCGCCCTCAGGGCTGTACTTCACGGCATTTTCAATTAAATTATCAATCAGCGACATCAGGCGTTCCCTGACGCCTGTGATCCAGACTTCATCATCAGAGTAGAATTCGAGCTCAATCCTGCGCTCAGCCGCCAGCGGTGCCAGTGCAGCCATTCGCTCTTGTATGAGCGTTGTCAGCGGCACAGGCTCCATAACAGTGTCAATGCGCACTTCGCTGTGCATCATCAGTAGCAACTGATTGACAAGACGCGCTGCACGGCTATTGCTGCGAATAATCCCTGCAAGCAACTCCTGTTGATTATTACTGCTTACATAGGACTGCAACGCCTCCACATTGATTCGCATCGCAGCCAGGGGGGTACGCAGTTCGTGAGCGGCATCTGCAATGAAAACCCGTTCCCTATCAGAACTCTCTTGTACCCTGGCAAGAAATAGATTAGTAGCGTCCACCATTTGGCGAAGCTCCATGTGCTTTGGCACTTCTTTTAAGGGAGAGAGATCTTCTGAAGTTCGTAAGGAAATTTCATTTATCACCTTGTTCCAGGGTCGCATTGCAATACGGATTGACAGCCACGCGGGAAACAAAAGAAAAGGAATGCACACCAGTAGCGGCAATATGTAGTATCCACGCGAGTTCAGGTATATAAAAAAGTTCCAGCCTCCGGCAGGCGTGACAAGTGTTACCTCCGCATCGGATCTCCCGGACTTGAGAGTACGGCTAGTCCAGGTGCGACCTTCACTCTGAATGCTCTGAATTTTCCCATACAGGGTGTTTGTCACCCCTGACGGAGCGCCATCAGATGAATAAATTATCTCTTTATTCTTCCGAACGATTAGGCTGATTGACAGTTTAGGATCTTCACCTCCGCCATAACCTTCCCGCAACGCTGTGCTGAACTTTTCCAGCACCGCGTTGCGATCCTGCGGGCGATCATCCATACGATCAACCAATGTAAGAATGGTTTCGTAGGTATTGCTGCCCGTTAGCATCGGGGGGCTACGCAAGTTCTCCCACAAAATGTAGGTCAGAAAAAGACACCAAAGCAGTGTAAGCAGTAACATCTGGGCGATCATAATTCGCCGTACGAGCGTTGGAGTTCTCAGGTGGCGCCAAAAATTTCGCATCAACCAGCCCCTTTCTGAATCGGTACGGTATCAATGACATACCCTACGCCCCTCACCGTTCGTACATAACCGTCGCCGATTTTGCGACGTAAATTACCCATATGCACATCGAGTGCATTGCTCATATTTTCTTTGGCGCCGAATATCCTTTCTTCCAGAAACCTTCGTGTAAGCACGCGATCAGTGCGCATCATTAAAGTTTCAAGCAGCGCGTATTCACTTGCCGTCAACTCAACATTCCGCGCGCTCACTGTCACGCGACGAGTCGGCACGTGGAGAGATAACCCACGAATTTCTATCACCTCATTCTCAAAACCGTAACTGCGTCGCGCAAGTGCTCTTACCCTGGCCAACAACTCGGCGAGAACAAAAGGTTTGACGAGATAGTCGTCAGCACCGGCATCCAGCCCGCACAGGCGATCCTGCAGGGTGCCTCGCGCGGTCAGAATGATGACGGGGATCCCCTTGAGCTGCTGGCGCAAGTACGCCATCAGGCTCATGCCATCGCCGTCGGGCAGTCCGAGGTCGAGCAACACAAGTTCCGGCACGCAGGCATCGAGTTGATGCAGCGCATCCACTTTGCGGCGAACCCATATGACATCTAATCCTTGATCTGCAAGGGCAATACGTACGCCGTTGCCGAGATCCAGGTCGTCTTCGATGAGGAGAATTTTCACAATAGTTACGTTATCAACAGTGAATGAAGAACGTCTGAAGAAAAAAACGGTATCAGGAAATTTATCAGGTTTGTGTCACCGGTACGTGCTTAAGTATTTCTTCATTTTTAGCTCATGAGAACTTTAGGGTGCGTATTCAAACTGAGCGTTCTGGCGTTTAAAACCCGCTTGCATCGTAATCGTTTGAATCCATAAGGACTTCTTTAATGAGCAACTTCGAACTGCGTCATAAGTTCCCCTATTCACTCTCAGGACGCACCCTGATAAAAATGCTGCCGGGCGCGCTGCTGGCGTTACTGGCCACCCCAACACTTGCGGCAGAACCACAACAGGGTAACGCCTTAACGTTGGGAGGAGGCGTGGATGTTACGCCACTTTATTCTGGTTCGGATGAAAACCGCGTCACGACAGCCCTGGTGCTTGATTACTCGATGCATAATGGGTTCTTCGTGAGTACCACGCGGGGTATCGGTTACGGCAACAGCACCGGCAAGCTGGATTACAGTACTGCGCTGAGCTATCGCGCAGGCCGTAAGGATCATGACGTGGACAGCGACTCACTGAGCGATGGCAGTGACGACTTGCGGGGTATGGGCGATATCAAAGGCTCGGCTATCGGGGCATTGGGTCTGGGGTATAAGGTCACCGACTGGCTTCATTTGCAATTGCAGGCTGAGGTGCCGTTTTCTCAGCGGGACAATGGCGCGGCCCTGCATTTCGGCATTATCAGCCCGCTTTATAGCTCATCGGAAAATACCGTGACGATGGCGCTGACCAGCAGTTGGGGAACAGGCAACTATATGCAAACTTACTACGGGGTAAGTTCATCACAGTCAGCCGCATCGGGGTTTAGTCAATATGATGCCGGTTCCGGGATTTATGCCTATTCACTGAATATGGACTGGACACACAAGTTCAACCAAGACTGGAGCGTGGTTGCCGCAACAGGCTTTACGCAGTTGGCTGGTGATGCACGCAACAGCCCGATTGTGCAACGAAAAGCATCGCCCACTGGAAGCTTGAAAGTGACATATAGCTTCTGAACGTAGTTCGATTGCACTGTCAATAAATACACACTCGATCCGCCCCGATACAGATGATGGGGCGGTACTCACAAAGGACGTAAGGATTTCACTTAAAGAAAGCTCACGCATTGTTGTTTCTCCTAATTACAGTAACTGGCAAAAATAACGTGCTTATTTCTCATGGAGAGAACCCATTGAGAAGCTGAAATGGCGTAGTGAATGTTTTTTATACCAAATTTTTCCAAGTCTTCCGGAGGGTATGAAAACCATTTCTCCGGAAATCTTTCTTTATAGTCATCTTTTAATTGCGGACAAAATGACACCCTGATGTTCACACCAATTCTTCTATAGAATGCAATGTCATCATTTTTTAATTTTTTAAATTCCTGAAGCATAAAAAAATCATCTTTAGAAATATTTCCTGATACTGTTACTTCTCTCTCAGGTCCGTTGACACCACCATGCCACAGAAGATATGAATTATTACCTAGATATTTATTCTTCCCGGCTGGGAAAATATATGTAGGTGAAGCCCATCAGGCTGCTTCGAGCGAACAGCTGACAAAAGGCCCAATGACGAAACGTCGTAGACAAGCGGCTGCACAAAAGATCCAGATGCATCCCGTCAGGGCTGCTGTCGCAGCCCCTGATAGCCTCAAACCTCGAGTGATTCATGTGCCTTGAACAAAGAGAGAGCTGTTTACAGGGACTTCCCCTTTCGTGCCAGGAAGTACATAATTGATTGATATTTAAACACCACATGGCGTCTTTGTGGATCTCTTCTGAAGTGCGGGGTAACTCTGTATGAATGTGCCGCAAACAAAATCTGAATTGCTTTTAGCAATCGATAAAAATTTCAATAAATTAATTAGTTATCTTAATGCCATCCCCCCCGAACTCACCTTAGATAACTCAATGGATGGACACTGCAAGGGCACGGAAATGAGTGTTCGCGATCTGGTTTCCTATCTGCTCGGGTGGAACACTCTGGTTGTAAAGTGGATCACTTCCGACGGGAAAGGATTGCCTGTTAATTTTCCAGAAACCGGTTTTAAGTGGAATCAACTTGGGCTTCTGGCGCAAAAATTTTACTCTGATTATAGCGAATTGGATTATAACGCGTTAATTACTGAGCTCGAGGAAGTAAAAGATGAAATAGTGAAACTTATTGATGGGCTCACTGATGACGCTTTGTATGCTAAACCATGGTACACAAAATGGACTATGGGGCGAATGATCTCATTTAACACATCATCTCCCTATGCCAATGCTAATGGCAGATTAAGGAAATGGGCGAAAAATAATAGTATCAGCTTAAAATAAAAAAACTCTGTGAATTTGTCACCTTTACTTTGATGAAAATGCCAGGAGATTAATAATGCTGATCTACAACGTTTTTGGACGACACCTTGGGATCAAACGTGAGGGGGAGCGCTGGCTGGTATTCCGCGCAGACCTGACAGAGCGAAAATTTTCCCGGCTTTACGACATCGCAATTCCGAACGATCTGACAGAGGCAGAAATTCCAGGTTGGCTTGATGACATTTTACATGAGGCGGCAACAGAGCGTCATCCGGAGGTGAAGCGTGTCGAATAAGAAATCTGGCTTGCATGCGTAAGTATCCCGCTTAACCGGAGCATTCACTAATAGAGATATTTTGTCACGCCATCCGGACATCGCCTCCTCACCATCGACAACTAATACGCTGTGCTGCTTGTCATGTCCGCCTCCGGCACAGTGAGAAGCGGACATCGTTTTTCGGTCAGGATACCTGTAGTGATGTTATGGACGCCCCTCCCTGAAGTAGCCAGTGCCATACTCTATTGACTGCAATTAATTCAGGAGTGAT